>NZ_FMBA01000038.1 GCF_900094935.1 Gilliamella intestini | reverse complement strand
TTAATAACTTTAGCAACCACACCAGCACCAACAGTACGACCACCTTCACGAATCGCAAAACGTAAACCTTCTGCCATCGCAATTGGGTGAATTAATGATACTGTCATTTTGATGTTATCACCAGGCATTACCATTTCTACGCCTTCTGGTAATTCGATAGTACCAGTTACGTCAGTTGTACGGAAGTAGAACTGTGGACGGTAACCTTTGAAGAATGGAGTATGACGACCACCTTCATCTTTACTTAAGATATACACTTCTGATTCGAAATCAGTATGTGGTGTGATTGAACCTGGTTTTGCAAGTACTTGACCACGTTCGATTTCTTCACGTTTTGTACCACGTAATAATACACCAACGTTTTCACCCGCACGGCCTTCGTCAAGTAATTTACGGAACATTTCAACACCAGTACAAGTTGTTTTTGTGGTTGGTTTGATACCTACGATTTCAACTTCTTCACCAACTTTGATTACACCTCGTTCAACACGACCAGTTACTACTGTACCTCGACCTGAAATTGAGAATACATCTTCAATTGGTAATAGGAATGGTTTGTCGATATCACGCTCTGGTTCTGGAATGTAGCTGTCTAGTGCTTCTGCTAATTCAACAATTTTGTCTTCCCATGCTGCTTCACCTTCTAACGCTTTAAGCGCTGAACCACGAATTACTGGTGTATCATCACCTGGGAAATCGTATTGAGATAGAAGTTCACGTACTTCCATTTCAACTAATTCTAATAATTCTTCGTCATCAACCATATCACATTTGTTTAAGAATACGATGATGTAAGGAACACCTACTTGACGACCTAAAAGGATGTGTTCACGAGTTTGTGGCATAGGACCATCTGTTGCTGCTACTACTAAGATAGCACCGTCCATTTGTGCCGCACCAGTGATCATGTTTTTAACATAGTCAGCATGGCCAGGGCAGTCTACGTGTGCGTAGTGACGAGTTGGTGTATCGTATTCAACGTGTGAAGTGTTGATGGTGATACCACGTGCTTTTTCTTCTGGTGCGTTATCGATTTGATCGAATGCACGCGCTTGACCACCAAATTTTTTAGCAAGTACAGAAGTAATTGCAGCAGTTAAAGTTGTTTTACCATGGTCAACGTGACCGATTGTACCAACGTTAACGTGGGGTTTTGTACGTTCAAATTTTTCTTTAGACATCTTAATGTTCCTTTATTAAATCGCTTCCCTTATGTTGTTAAGGGAAGCGTTACTTTATTTAGATAAAAATTATTTCGCTTTACGAGCTTCAATAATTGCGGTTGCAATATTTGTTGGCGCTTCATTGTACTTCAAGAACTCCATAGAGTAAGAAGCACGACCTTGTGTTTGTGAACGAAGGTCTGTCGCATACCCAAACATTTCTGAAAGTGGAACTTGTGCTTTAACTGTTTTACCAGTCGCTGTATCGTCCATACCTTCGATCATACCACGACGACGGTTTAAGTCACCGATAACATCACCCATATAATCTTCTGGAGTTTCAACTTCTACTTTCATAATCGGTTCTAAAAGCACTGGTTTAGCTTTCATGAAGCCGTCTTTAAATGCCATTGAACCGGCAATTTTAAATGCCATTTCTGATGAGTCAACATCATGGTAAGAACCATCAAAGATAGTAACTTCAACATCAACAATTGGGTAACCAGCAAGAACACCGTTTTTCATTTGTTCTTGACAGCCTTTATCAACCGCAGGAATGTATTCTTTAGGAACCACACCACCAACGATTTCGTTGTTGAATTTGTAGCCTTCGCCACCCGCTTCCAATGGTTTGATTTTTAACCATACATGACCGTATTGACCACGACCACCAGACTGACGAACAAATTTACCTTCTTGTTCTACTTCATTGCGAATTGTTTCACGGTAAGCAACTTGTGGTTTACCAACATTTGCTTCCACTTTAAATTCACGTTTCATACGGTCAACGATGATTTCTAAGTGAAGTTCACCCATACCAGAAATAATAGTTTGACCAGATTCTTCATCAGTGTGAACACGGAATGAAGGGTCTTCTTGTGCTAGTCGACCTAAAGCAAGACCCATTTTTTCTTGGTCAGCTTTAGTTTTTGGTTCAACAGCAACCGAAATTACCGGCTCTGGGAATTCCATTCTTTCAAGAATGATTGGTGCGCTTTCAGCACAAAGTGTATCACCAGTTGTAACATCTTTAAGACCAATTGCAGCAGCAATGTCGCCTGCGCGAACTTCTTTAATTTCTTCACGTTTGTTCGCATGCATCTGAACGATACGACCAAAACGTTCTTTTTTATCTTTAACTGAGTTAAGAACTGTATCACCAGAGTTAACTACACCGGAGTAAACGCGGAAGAAGGTTAAGTTACCCACAAATGGGTCAGTTGCAATTTTGAATGCTAATGATGAAAATGGCTCATCATCACTTGAGTGACGTTCAGCAGCTTCACCATTTGGTAATTCACCTTTGATTGCTGGTACATCAGTTGGTGCTGGTAAATATTCAATAACCGCATCAAGCATGAATTGCACACCTTTGTTTTTAAAGGCACTACCACAAGTTACTAAGATGATTTCATTGGCAAGTACGCGTTCACGTAATGCAGCTTTCACTTCTTGTTCAGTTAACTCTTCACCACCAAGATATTTTTCCATTAACTCTTCGCTTGCTTCAGCCGCAGTTTCCATTAAGAATGAACGCCATTCTTCAACTTGGTCAACCATATCAGCTGGAACATCTTCATAAGTAAATGTTACACCTTGATCAGCATCATTCCAGTTAATTGCTTTACGTTTAAGTAAATCAACAACACCAGTAAATCCTTCTTCAGCACCGATTGGTAAAACCAAAGGAACTGGAACTGCTGCTAAACGAGTTTTGATTTGATCAACAACGCGTAAGAAGTTAGCACCCATACGATCCATTTTGTTGACAAACGCAATACGTGGAACTTTATATTTGTTTGCTTGACGCCATACTGTTTCTGATTGTGGTTGAACACCACCAACCGCACAGTAAACCATTACTGCACCATCAAGAACACGCATAGAGCGTTCTACTTCGATTGTGAAGTCAACGTGTCCTGGAGTATCGATGATGTTGATACGGTGTGGTTCAAATTGTTGCCCCATACCAGACCAGAATGCAGTTGTTGCAGCTGACGTGATAGTAATACCACGTTCTTGTTCTTGTTCCATCCAGTCCATGGTAGCTGCACCATCATGAACTTCACCAATTTTGTGACTAACGCCAGTATAAAACAAAATACGTTCAGTCGTTGTTGTTTTACCTGCGTCAATATGTGCACTGATACCGATGTTACGGTAGCGTGCTATAGGGGTTGTACGAGCCATATTAATCCTCTGTTTAGAATCGTTTGCTTAATAAAACATCAATTTGGGACCGATAGCAGATAAGGGGTATCAGTCTTAATTCAAGTCACTTATACAATTATAAGTGCGAATATTACCAACGATAGTGTGCAAACGCTCTATTAGCTTCAGCCATACGATGAACATCTTCGCGTTTTTTCACAGCGGTACCTTTGTTTTCAAAAGCATCCATAAGTTCATTCGCTAGGCGTAAAGCCATTGATTTATCACCACGTTTACGTGCAGCATCTACAATCCAACGCATTGCAAGTGCATTACGACGAACTGGACGCACTTCAACAGGAACTTGGTATGTAGAACCACCAACGCGACGAGACTTAACTTCTACAGTTGGTCTTACGTTATCTAGTGCAACTTCAAAAGCTGCTAAGTGGTCTTTGCCACTACGCTCAGCTAATTTATCAAGAGCTGAATATACGATTGATTCTGCGATAGATTTTTTACCATCTATCATTAAAATATTTACAAATTTCGCCAGTAACTCTGAACCGAACTTCGGATCAGGAAGAATTTTTCTTTGACCGACAACATGACGACGTGGCATTGGAATACTCCGTTTATATGTTATAAATTTTCAGGTTTACCCAAAACTCAAATGAGTTAAATGGAATTATATAGTTTGGCCTTACTTAACGGAGTTCCATTAAGCTTTAGGTCGTTTAACACCGTATTTAGAACGGCTTTGTTTGCGATCTTTAACACCTGCGCAGTCTAATGCACCGCGAACAGTGTGGTAACGAACACCTGGTAAGTCTTTAACACGACCACCACGGATTAAAATTACACTATGTTCTTGTAGGTTGTGACCTTCACCACCGATATAAGAAGTAACTTCAAAACCGTTGGTTAAACGCACACGACATACTTTACGTAATGCTGAGTTTGGTTTTTTCGGTGTAGTTGTGTAAACACGAGTACAAACACCGCGTTTTTGCGGGCATGCTTCAAGGGCAGGAACGTTGCTTTTTGCTTCCTTTAGCGCTCTTGGTTTGCGTACCAGCTGATTAATTGTTGCCATTAATAAGCTCCTGATTAATTAAAATAAATTTAAAATTGCTTTTTAGATACGTAATTAATAACTGTAGACCAAAACCTATGTATATAAGTTTTGGGTCGCAAGATTCTAGACCCCAGGGGAGATAATGTCAAGTTTTTGCTATCAATAAGTGCTTGATCTTGGCGTTAATTATTTATAGAAGGCGGTCGCTATTTTAATAGAAAGACACTAGATTTTAATTTTTATAATTAGGTACTGAGCATAGCACAATAAGTGGGTTAGGTATTTAGAAAAATTTCCCCATCGTAAGTAACGATGGGGAATCGTTTTTAATGATGATCAATAAAAATAAATTTTAAAGCAAATAGTAAAGCAAAAATTATTACACAAAGATTTAATTGTTTAAATTTGCCAGTAAAGGTTTTTAACACTACGTAAGAGATAAAACCCAGTGCAACCCCTTCAGTGATTGCAAAGGCAAATGGCATCATGATTGCTGTAATAAAAGCTGGTGTTGCCTCTGTTAAATCAGACCAGTTAACTTTAACTAGGCTTGAAACCATTAAGATCCCAACAAAGATAAGTGCGCCTGATGTTGCATAAGTAGGTACTAAATGTGCCAGTGGCGAGAAAAAGGCTACCAATAAGAATAATAGACCAACTACTACTGCGGTTAATCCTGTTCGACCACCCACAGAGATACCCGCTGAACTTTCAATATAAGTTAACACTGATGATGTACCAAATAATCCACCTAAAGAAGAGCTAAAACTATCAATTAATAGTGCTTGACGCATTTTGGGGAATCGACCTTTTTCGTCACTAATTCCAGCTTTATCTGTTAGTGCTAAAATAGTGCCTGATGAGTCGAATAAGCTGACAATCATTATTGAAAAAATAACGCCCATGATACCGATATTAAGCGAGCCAGCTAAATCTACATGACCAACAACGCTAGTTACACTTGGTGGCATAGATATAATACCTTGGTAACTGATATTTGGATCGAGCCATAGTGCTAATAAAGTTACTACTAAAATCGAAATTAATACAGCAGCGTGAAAGTTGCGTGCCGCTAAAATAACAATGATGAAAAAACCTAGTGAGCCTAATAGGACTTTAAGCGATAAGATATTACCCATCGTTAATAGTGTGGAAGGAGAAGCGACTACAATGCCCATATTTTGAAATCCCATAAAAGCAATAAATAACCCAATACCTGCACTTATACCTACACGCAAACATTGTGGAATATGTTCAATTAACCAGTGACGAACTTTAAATAGTGATAACGCAAAAAAGATTAATGAGCCCCAAAAGATAGCGCCCATACCAATTTGCCAAGAGTAGCCCATTGCCCCACATATGCCATAGGCAAAAAAGACATTAAGCCCCATAGCGGGAGCGAGCGCTATAGGTAAGTTGGCAAATAAGCCCATCAAGATGGTTGCAAAGGCTGTAACCACACAAGTTAGCACAAATACGGCAGAAGTATCCATGCCCGTTGCTGATAAAATTGAAGGGTTTACAAATATGATATAAACCATTGTTAGGAAGGTGGTACAACCAGCGATAATTTCAGTACCGACTGTGGTTTTCTTTTCTTTCAATTGAAATATTTTTTCGAATATTGAATGCATAAGTTAAAGCCCAATTGTTATTGATAAGTATGAGTGAAAGTTTATAAATCGTGTTATCTATTTTTTACCCCAAAAATAAAAAAGATGAGAAGCCATTACTCCACACCTTTTTATAAATAAGAACTTTACCGCTTTATTATTGCCAGTTATTTCTTTTGGTCAAGTGTTATTCCAATCAATGTTATGCGTTAGTCCTAAAACTAAGACGATACTGAATCAATTTTGTTTAATCTGATTTTTACTTTCAAAATACGATGACTTTCTACTTCGGCAATTTCAAATAAATAACCATCAATTTCGATTATTTCGCCAACATTAAGAAGATGTTGCGCTTTTTCCATTAATAGTCCTGCTAGGGTATGATATTCACGTTTATCATCAATCGGTATTGGTACAAAACGGACTAGCTCTTCAACAGGAATATAACCATTAGCAATCCAGCTATTATCATCTAGACATTGAATATCATGTTTAGCATCAATTTCCTCTTCTTCTGTTGGGAAATCACCGGCAATGGTTTCGATAATATCCGTTACCGAAACAACCCCTTGCATTGAGCCAAATTCGTCAACCACGAAAGCAAAATGGGTTTTAGCTTTTTTAAATTGATCTAATGCAACCAGTAACGATACCGTTTCAGGAAAGATCAGCGGTTGTTTGATAAGAGAGTGAATATCAATGGGTTCTTTACTTTGTAGTATATCTTTTAATAGATCATTAACTTGAATAATACCAAGTGGTTCATCGATTGAGGCATTATCGGTAACGACTAAACGTGAGTGTGGGTTTTCAAAAATCTCTTTGATAATAATGTCACGCTCATCATTAATATTGATCATATCCACATTTAGTCTTGACGTCATAATGCTACTAACAGAGCGTTGTGCAAGACCAAGGACTCGTTCAACCATGCTGAGTTCTTGATGATTAAACACTGATACTTTTTTATTAGCATCAGATACGATATCAATATTATGAGTATCGGGATCTTCCTCAGCATCACCTTTTAGTAGATGTAAAATAGCTTCGGCAGTACGTTCTCGTAACGGTTTTTTATTTAATGCTTTACGGCGATTTAGTATGGCTAATTGATTAAAAAATTCAATCATGATTGAGAAACCGATCGCCGCATATAAGTAACCTTTTGGGATAATAAAATCAAAACCTTCGGCAACAAGACTAAATCCTATCATTAATAAGAAGCTCAAACATAGGATCACAATGGTTGGATGGGCGTTGACAAAATTAGCCAATGGTTTGCTTGCAACCATCATAATACCTATTGCTATACAAACGGCAATAATCATCACTGGGATATGTTCGACCATTCCAACAGCTGTAATGACAGAATCAAGCGAGAACACAGCATCAAGTACAACTATTTGAGCAACGACAGTCCAGAAGTGGGATGTCTTTTTAGGTTTACCATCCTCATTTGATGTGCCTTCAAGGCGTTCATTGAGCTCCATGGTAGCTTTAAATAGCAAGAATATACCACCAATTAGCATAATTAGTTGTCGGGCATTAAAACTGATCTCGGATATCGAAAATAGCGGTGTAGTGAGTGTGACTAACCAACCCGTAAACATTAATAATAAAATTCGAGTGATTAATGCAAAAGCAAGACCGGTAACGCGGGCTTTATCTCGTTGTTGGGGTGGAAGTTTCTCGGCAAGAATGGCTATAAAAACAATGTTATCAATACCAAGGACGATTTCAAGTACAACCAGAGTGGATAAGCCAATCCAGATTGTAGGATCCATGATCCATTCCATATGTCAGGTGATTACCTCTAATAAATACAGCACATGCTGCGTTGTAATTCTGTCTGTAATTGAGCAAATAATCAATAAAATATTTATAAAAATTGCATATCCTGTTAAAAACTTTCAGGTAACTATGTGTTTCAGTATAAATTTAGCTTTTCCAAAATGTTGGTGTGAATAAAACTAGTAAGGTAAATATTTCTAATCGCCCAAATAACATGTCAACCACCATTACCCATTTTACTATATCACTGACACTAGCAAAATTATCGCTTACACTACCAAGACCGACCCCTAAATTGTTAAGTGATGATGCTACTATGTAAAAAGAGTCAGTGGCATCAATGCCTGTTGCCATAATAATAAATAAGCTAACTAAAAAGACCAACGTATATGCAGAAAAGAATCCCCAAATCGCTTCGATTATGCGTTCAGAAACCACGCGATTATTTAATTTTAAAGTATAAATAGCGTTAGGATGAATAAGGCGCTTTAGTTCACGTGAGCCTTGCATAAACAAAATTAACACACGAACCACTTTTAAACCGCCACCTGTTGATCCCGTACAACCACCAATAAATGAAGCGCACAATAAGAAGATTGGTAATGATGATGGCCATGTGTTGATATCATCGACACTAAATCCTGCTGTTGATGATATGGATACCACTTGTAAGATAATTTTATCAAGGCTCAGGCGGTGTGGTTTATAGAAATAAATAACAATTGTGCAGATAGCAATTAGTATCAGTAGAATAAATATAAATGTTCTGAACTCTTGATCACGCCAATAATCTTTAATCGAAAAGCCATTTAGTGCGGCAAAATGGAGCGCAAAATTACAGCCTGATAAAATCAAAAAGAGGGTGACGATATAATTGATTACCGGACTGTTAAAATAGGCTAAATTATCATCATGGGTTGAAAACCCTCCCATTGATATTGTGGAGAAACTATGTGACACAGCATCAAATACATTCATACCGGCTAGCCAGAGACAAATAGCACAAAGCGTTGTAAGCAAAATATAAATTGACCAAAGTGTTTTGGCTGTTTCAGCAATACGTGGACGCATTTTACTGTCTTTTTGTGGACCGGGAATTTCGGCACGATAAAGTTGCATTCCCCCTACCCCTAGTAGTGGTAAGATAGCAACAGCTAGCACGATAATCCCCATCCCTCCAAGCCATTGCAATAATTGGCGATAGAAAAGTAAGGCTTTAGGCAGATGATCTAACTTAACAATTGTGGTGGCACCTGTTGTAGTTAAGCTTGAAAATGATTCAAAAAATGCAGTATTTAAATTTAAATTAATATGTGTATCAAAAATAAAAGGAAAAGCGCCGATAGTACCAAGTACAACCCAAAATAGGACAACGATAAAAAAACCTTCACGTGTGCTGAGTTCATGACGATGATCCCGATTCGGGAACCACAATGCAACTCCTAAAATTAAGGCAACAAAAAAAGAGCGAACAAAAATTGCACCTGCCCCATCGCGATAGATTAATGCAACAAGTGCTGGTAATAACATGAATATCGATAATAGGGATACTAATAAACCGATAATTCGTAAAATTGATCGCCAATGCATCATGATGATAGTCTCTACTTAAACCCACGTGATGCTTTGATAAGATCATAGGCCGCTTGAATCTCTTGTGCACGTTTTTTGGCGGCTTCAAGCATCTCTTTCGGTAAACCTTTCGATACTAACTTATCAGGATGATGTTCATTCATTAATTTACGATAAGCTCTTTTTATTTCTGAGATTTCAGCTGTAGCTGCAACACCTAAAATTTTGTAAGCATTTTGTAGATCGGATTGTGGTGAGCGACCTTGATAATTTCCATAATTATTACTGCGTTGGTATTGGCCTCGCTGTTCGTTTTGGTTGCTATAGCCATTTTGACGGAAGTGGTAACTTCCCATCATCATTTGGATATATATTGCCATTTGTTGACGTGGAATATTAAATTCTTCAGCCACAATAAATAAAATTTGTTGTTCTTTTTCGTCTAAAACTCCATCAACTAATGCGGCTTGGATCAGTTGCTCACAAAAAATGTTTAACACATTACGTCGAAAACGATATTGTGCGTATAGCTCAGCCAAACGAGATCTTAGTGGGTAGTCACTTGCTTTACCATTATTAAATGAATCTTGTGCTAGTTTTCGGCCGTTTCGGTCAAGTTGCAATTTATCCATAAATTGACTGGCAAGATTAATATCATCTTGTGTGACGACCCCTTTAGCTTTACTTAAGTGACCTAGAACTTCAAAAACAACAGTTAAATAAAGTGTTGGATTTGCTTGTGTTCTTTGTTCGGTCAATTTATTACAAAATGTACGGTAAAGCATTGGCCCAATAAATAGACCGAGTATAAATCCCCATCCCGTTTTTAATACAATACTTAATACAAAGCCTGCAATTATTGCCCAGATAAAAGACATATTATTCGTTCACCTCTATTTTATCTATCTTTTGTAAACCTCTTGGTAATGGTGTACCTTTTCGTGCTCGCTCTGCCTTAAATTTTTGTAAATCAGCAGGATATAATGTAAGTTTGCGTTTACCAGCATATAACGTTATTGAGTTGTCTTGCGTAATCAATAGAGTATAAGCAAGGCAGTCATCAGCATCTGAAAGTGATACAATTTTATTTCCTTTACCTTTAGCAAGTTCAGGTAAATCTTTTACAGGAAATATGAGCATTCGTCCTGCTTTGGTAATTGATAGCAGTAAACTATCTTCAGATGTGATTTCAATTGGTGGCAATATTTTAGATTCTTTAGGCAAATTAATAATTGCTTTACCATTACGATTGCGAGCAACCAAATCACTAAATTGACCAATAAATCCATAACCAGCACTTGAAGCAAGTAATAATTTTTGATTATCATTTTGAGACATGAGCACATGTTCAACTGTTGCACCAGCAGGTAGGGCTAGTTTACCTGTTAATGGTTCACCTTGGCTTCGTGCTGAAGGTAATGTGTTGGGATCTATGGCATAGCTACGTCCTGTTGAATCGATGAAGATAACAGGTTGATTACTTTTTCCTTTAGCTGCAGCTTTAAAACTATCACCTGCTTTATAACTTAAGCCAACGGGATCAATATCATGCCCTTTAGCTGTTCTTACCCAACCCATTTCAGATAAAACGACAGTAACAGGTTCAGATGGTGTTAACTCTTGTTCACTAATAGCTTTAGCTTCACTGCGCTCAACAATTGGCGAACGACGGTCATCGCCATATTTTTCAGCGTCCTCTTTTAGCTCTTTTTTAATTAAATTACTCAATTTTTTAGGTGAAGCTAACAAAGCTTGCAGATGATCACGCTCTTTTGCAAGCTCACTTTGTTCACCTTTAATGCGCATCTCTTCAAGTTTGGCTAAGTGACGGAGTTTTAACTCTAAAATCGCTTCGGCTTGAATTTCAGTTAAGGAAAAACGATTAATTAATTCTTGTTTAGATTCATCTTCGTTGCGAATAATTTCGATGACTTCATCAATATTTAAAAAAGCAATTAATAAGCCATCAAGAATATGGAGTCGTTTTAATATTTTATCTAAACGGTAATTTAAACGTCGAGTGACAGTATTTTTTCGATACTCTAGCCATTCAGTAAGAATTTCAACTAAGCCTTTTACTGATGGGCGATTATCAAGCCCAATCATATTCATATTAACCCGATAACTTTTTTCGAGATCGGTTGTGGCAAATAGATGATTCATCACTTGTTCTAAATCTACTCGATTTGAACGAGGTACAATGACCAGACGAGTTGGATTTTCGTGATCAGACTCATCGCGTAAATCTTCAATTAAAGGTAGTTTTTTGGCTCGCATCTGAGAAGCTATTTGTTCTAAAATTTTAGCACCCGAAACTTGATGAGGCAAATCGGTAATAACAATATCACCGTCTTCTTTTTTCCACACTGCACGCATACGAATTGACCCGCGTCCTGTTTTGTAGATCTTTTCGATATCGTCACGTAGCGTGATAATTTCGGCTTCAGTAGGGAAGTCAGGCCCTTGTATGTGAGCCATCACTTCGCTAAGTGTTGCATTAGGGTTGTCAGCAAGCATAATTGCCGCATTTGCTACTTCACGAATGTTATGAGGTGGAATATCGGTTGCCATGCCCACCGCAATCCCTGTTGTACCATTTAATAAAATATTTGGCAATCTGGCTGGTAGCATTTTAGGTTCTTGTAAGGTACCATCAAAGTTGGGTGTATAATCAACCGTTCCTTGTCCTAGTTCACCTAATAGTAGTTCGGCATATTTTGACAAACGTGATTCAGTGTAACGCATAGCGGCGAATGATTTAGGATCATCAGGTGCCCCCCAGTTACCTTGCCCATCAACTAATGGATAGCGATATGAAAATGGTTGTGCCATGAGCACCATCGCTTCATAACAGGCACTATCACCATGAGGGTGATATTTACCAAGCACATCCCCCACGGTACGCGCAGATTTTTTAAATTTGGCTTGTGCGTTAAGCCCTAATTCAGACATAGCATAAACAATGCGTCGTTGCACAGGTTTTAAGCCATCTCCAATAAATGGCAAGGCACGATCCATAATGACATACATTGAGTAGTTTAAATAGGCGCTTTCGGTAAAAGTTCGTAACGACTGGATTTCTACTCCGTCATGAGTTATCTCACTCATTATTGTTCCTCTAAATCATTCTGTTTGTTAGACATCAAGTTCAACTTGATCGCCTTTTTCTTGTAACCATTCGCGGCGATCTTCTGAGCGTTTTTTAGCAAGTAGCATATCCATCAATGCCATCGTTTGCTCAGTATCATCAAGCGAAAGCTGTACTAAACGACGCGTATTGGGATCCATTGTTGTTTCGCGTAGTTGTAGTGGATTCATTTCACCTAGACCTTTAAAGCGTTGCACATTGGGCTTGCCTTTTTTACGTTTAAGCTGTTCTAAAATGCCTTCTTTTTCTTCTTCATCTAGGGCGTAATGAACTTCTTTTCCTAAATCGATACGATAAAGCGGCGGCATAGCAACAAAGACATGCCCATGTTCAACCATGGTACGAAAGTGCCGAACAAATAAAGCACAAAGTAATGTCGCAATATGTAGTCCATCTGAGTCGGCATCGGCTAAAATACAGATTTTACCATAACGTAATTGGCTTAAATCATCGCTATCTGGATCGATACCAATAGCAACTGAAATATCATGGATTTCTTGTGATCCTAGTACTTCATCGGACGAGACTTCCCATGTATTTAAGATTTTGCCTTTAAGAGGCATAATGGCTTGATATTCACGATCTCGCGCTTGTTTAGCAGAACCACCCGCAGAATCCCCTTCCACTAAAAACAGTTCAGTACGACTTAAGTCTTGTGATGAGCAATCGGCCAATTTGCCTGGTAGTGCTGGACCACTAGTTAGCTTTTTGCGGATGACCTTTTTAGAGGCTTTTAAACGTTTTTGTGCGCTTGAAATTACCATTTCAGCCAGTAGTTCGGCTAATTGGACATGTTGATTTAACCAAAGGCTAAAAGCGTCTTTGACAATTGCCGACACAAAGGCCGCACATTGGCGTGATGATAAACGCTCTTTGGTTTGACCTGCAAATTGGGGGTCTTGCATTTTGACTGAAATAACATAAGCACAACGTTCCCATATATCATCGGCGGTTAATTTTAATCCTCGTGGTAACAAATTGCGAAACTCACAAAACTCACGCATTGCGTCTAATAATCCTTGGCGTAAACCATTAACATGGGTACCGCCTTGTACGGTTGGGATTAAGTTAACGTAACTTTCAGTTAATAATTCTCCGCCTTCGGGCATCCAAAGCAGTGCCCATTCTACGGCTTCTGTTTCGCCAGTATGATTACCTGTAAAAGGCGTTTCAGGTAAAAGAGAGTAACCGCTGACAGATTCCATTAGATAATCTTTTAGGCCATCTTCATAACACCAACGTTGTTCGGTATTACTGATTTCATCTTTAAAAATAATTTCAAGTCCAGGGCAAAGCACCGCTTTAGCTTTTAGTAGATGTGATAAGCGTGGGACAGAAAATCTAGGCGAATCAAAATATTTTTCGTCAGGCCAAAAATGAACTTTGGTACCTGTATTACGACGACCACAAGTGCCCGTAATATGCAGATCTTCAACTTTATTACCGTTTTCAAAAGCTATTTCGTACACTTGTCCATCACGATGAACTGTAACTTCAACACGTTTTGATAATGCATTAACTACCGAAATACCTACACCGTGTAAACCACCTGAAAATTGGTAATTTTTGTTCGAGAACTTTCCGCCAGCATGTAAACGACAAAGCAATAATTCAATCGCTGGTACACCTTCTTCAGGGTGAATATCAACCGGCATTCCTCGCCCATCGTCGATAACTTCTAGTGAATTATCTTGAAAAAGGGTAACCTTAACTTTACGAGCATGACCTGCGATAGCTTCATCAACACTGTTATCAATGACTTCTTGACCTAAATGGTTTGGTCGGCTTGTGTCAGTGTACATTCCAGGTCGATGACGAACTGGATCAAGGCCTTTTAATACTTCAATATCAACGGCATTATAAGTAGATTGTGACATAGTTTTTCTATTTATTCGAATAAATGACAGCTATTATACCAATCTTTGTTCAATAAGACCAAGGTCAATGGTGAAGGCGTTTAAGTTAAAATCATCAATTCAACTATTGTATTGGTTAGCAAATATTATTTATTTTTATTGCTGGAAAATTAATTGTATAACAAAAAGTAAATTAATATGGAGCAGAGTAGATAACGATATTGGAGATGAGCTATTTCTTTTTATATTTAAGAATAATTCTTATTTAACTTAATTGTTGTAATTTCCCTACTATATTTAACTTTTTTCGTTTTTTTATCACATTTTTAGTATTATGATAAATAAGTCCCATATAAAAATTAAGGGAATTTGATGAGTAATTCCGAACAAAAAATAAGCCGACGTAATTTTTTACAAAAATCATTAACCATAGCAGGTGTAACAGCACTAACGAATAATATGCAGCTACCTTTTGTCTATGCAGATCCAAAAACTAATGCTAAAAGTAGCATAATCCCTACTAATTCCACAGATGAAGAAAAAATTGTTTATAGTGCTTGTTTAGTAAACTGCGGTAGTCGTTGTCCTTTAAAAGTTCATGTCAAAAACGATATTATTACTAAAATAGCGTCAGAAGATGGCATTCATGAACCAACTTTTGGTCAGCACCAAATTCGCCCTTGTTTGCGTGGACGCTCAGTTCGATGGCGCACTTACGATCCTGAGCGCTTAAAATATCCAATGTTACGGATTGGTAAGCGTGGTGAAGGTAAATTTAAACGGATTTCGTGGGATGAGGCTATTAATTTATTAGCAGATAAACTCAAATATACCATTAATAATTATGGTAATGAGGCAATTTATTATCAATATGGAACAGGTACAACAGGTGCAAATATTTCAGGGCGCAGTGCCTGTAAGCGATTTTTAAGTACTATTGGTGGTTACTTGAATTATCATGGTGACTATTCAAGTGGACAGATAACAGCTATTCGGCCTTATATTTATGGTAATGCTAAAGAGTCATTGATTGATCAAATAAAGCACTCTGATTTAGTCGTGATGTTTGGGCAGAATATTGCCGAAACTCGCATGTCTGGCGGTGGGCAAGTTACGGAGTTATTTAATGCATTATCGCAAAGCAAAGCACGAGTTATTATTATTGATCCTAGGCGTAATGAAAGCGTTGTCGGTTATAATGCGGAGTGGATTCCCATTATTCCCGGAACTGATGCTGCTTTAGTTGCTGCAATTATCTATGCTTTACTTGAAGAAAATCGTATTGATGATGCAATGCTTAATCAATATTGTGTCGGTTGGAATGCTGATTGCTTACCTGACAGTGCACCACCTTTTAGCGATTATAAGTCCTATATTTTAGGATTAGGTAATGACCGAACGCCCAAAACCCCTGAATGGGCAGCGAAAAAAACAGGCATTTCAGCTATGCAAATTCGCAAACTTGCGATGGATATAGTGAATGCTAAAGCTGCTTGGATTTCTCAAGGTTGGGGAGCGCAGCGTTGGCAAAATGGTGAACATACCACAAGGGCGATTATGATATTGCCAATTATCACTGGTCAATTTGGTAAACCAGGCACTAATATTGGTACATGGGGAGGCAGTGTTACTTATCCTGTTCCAAGCTTAAGCATTCCTAATCCAATAAAAACTAGCATTCCCTTCTTTTTGTGGACTAAAGCAATTGAAGATCCACTTAGTATGACTGCCAAAAATGCCTATTTACTCAATAAAAATAAACTTGATGTTGGAATAAAATTCCTCTGGAGTTATGCTAGCAATGTAATTGGTAATCAGCATGCTGACCTAAATCGAACACACCAAATTTTGCAAGACGAGTCTAAATGTGAGTTTATTCTTGTTTGGGATACGCATATGACCGCCTCGGCAAAATATGCAGACTTAGTCTTGCCCGATGTTTCATCGGTTGAAAGTAACGATTTGATTAATAACTCTTATGCATCGGGCGCTTATCACTATCTTATCCGTATGCAACGCGCAATAACACCACTTTGGGAAAACCGCCCAGCTTATGAAGTATTAACTGAACTGTCCAAAATTATGGGCGTAAAGGACAAATTTACCGAAGGGCGAACGCAAGAAGATTGGATAGCCTACTGTTATGAAAAATTACGCAAAAGTGAAACCCATTTACCACCTTTTGCCAATACTGATGGTATGTGCGTTATTGATCGCAAGCTAGCGGATAGCGATACCCAGATTGCACTAAAAGCCTTTCGAGACGATCCTATTAAAAACCCATTAAATACACCATCAGGAAAAATAGAAATCTATTCAGAAGCATTAGCTACTATCGCCAATGAATGGGAACTCGATCCTGAGGATTTTCTTCACCCTATTCCTGCCTATTTACCTGCCATTGAAGGGAGTGAAGATAAATCAAAACGCGAAAAATACCCATTGCAACTTATAGGTTTTCATACCAAAGGGCATTGCCATTCTACTTACAGCAACTTACCACAACTACGTGAAGCAGTAGCCAATAGCCTTTGGATTAATCCATTTGATGCCAAACAAAGGCAAATTAAACATGGTCAATTAGTTGAGGTTTACAACGATCGCGGTCGGCTTTATATTCCTGCCAAAGTTACGCCACGAATATTACCAGGTGTGCTTGCAATACCTCAAGGTATGTGGGCCAAAACTAATGCATCAGGGGTTGATATTGGCGGATGTATTAACCGCTTAACTTCGTTGCGTCCAAGTGTGTTGGCTAAATCAAACTCACAACATACTAATTTGGTTGATGTTAAACCATTATCGGCTGCATCAACGACATTGCCTGTAACAGGGGGGCAATAAAAATGCAATATGGATTTTATATCGATTCTTCAAAATGTACAGGATGTAAAACCTGCCAACTTAGTTGCAAAGACGAAAAAGACAACGCATTAGGCGTTCATTTTCGCCGAGTTTATGAATATGGCGGAGGTACATGGCAACAAGTTGATGGTATTTGGCAAAATGATACCTTTACTTATTATTTATCGATTTCCTGTAACCATTGTGAACAGCCTACTTGTGTACAAGGTTGCCCAACGGGTGCAATGCATAAACGCAAACAAGATGGGCTAGTTGTAGTTAATCAAGATGTCTGTATTGGTTGCCGATATTGCGAAATGCGTTGCCCATATGGTGCGCCACAGTTTGATCATCAAAAAAAGGTTATGTCAAAATGCGACGGCTGTTATGAACGTGTCGAACAAGGGCTAAAACCCGTTTGTGTCGAATCTTGCCCACAAAGAGCATTAGATTTTGACGAAATTGAAAAACTGCGCCAGCGACATGGCAGTGAACGAAATATTGCTCCGTTACCAAATGAAAACCTAACCAAACCAAACATTGTTATCAAACCTCATCCACAAGCGAAAGTCTCGGGCGATACATTAGGACAAATACTCAACCCTGAGGAGGTTTAACATGCATGAATTACCATTAGTTTTTTTTACTGTATTTGGGCAGTTATCTGCTGGCATGGTATGGTTAGGAGGGGGATTTTATTTAGTTAATCGTGACCCAAATCGGAGTATTATCATCCAAAAAATCAATATAACCGCTCTAGTTTTTATGACTATAGGTATGGCGATAGCCTCATTTCATCTAGGTAAACCCTTGCGCGCGTTAAATGTTATATTTGGTATTGGGCGATCACCAATGAGTAACGAAATCTTCACCTTTGGCGTATTATTCGGTGTTACCTTTGCATGGGTGTTAATAAACTATTATGTACTACATCCGAATACCAATAAATTAAAAATAATCAAAAAGATTTGTTTACAGCTCAAGCAAATTCCGCATTTAGACCAAATATTGGCAACACTTTTAATTATCATCAGCCTATTTTTTGTTTGGACGATTGTATTAACCTATATGTTACCAACCGTAAAAACATGGAACACCTATTACACCGCTATACAAATGTACACTGCCATGCTAGCTTTAGGAGGCGTTGCTATCGCACTATTAGGACTACCGCGACTTGGTTATATGGCTTGTATGACAGGAAGCTTATTTATTATTTTATTGAAAATACCTTATGCCCACTTAATGACCACAATCGCACCAGAGCTCACTCATCAACAATATAGCTGGATGATTACCGAATGCATACTATTAATCGTGTCATTAATATTAATGACTATCAACATTTGGCAAAAACGCAATGCAACGATGATTTATAGCCTTGCCTTTATTGGTATCTTCATTGGCGAAATCAGTGGGCGCATTGCATTTTATAACTTATGGACAATTCCGATGTAATGTATCATCAATACGACACACTTATAGTCAGGTAGCGATTTAATGAAAAATAACCAAGTAACGCATTTAGATAAACTTACATCTACCATTTTAGCCAAAGTATTAGGTGCCTTTTTTTACTATCCACCTGATCACCAAACGGTTAAACCACTCATTGATACCTTATGCCAAATTGAGCATATTGCTAACTGGCAAAATACTGTGCTTATTGGTGAACAGTGCCAAATAATTGCCACTCAAATCAACAACCCAGAACTTAATTACCAATTTTCATTATTATTTGAAGGGCAGGGTATCATGCCTGCGCCACCATGGGGATCGGTCTATTTAGATCAAGAGCAACTATTAATGGGCGAATCGCAAGAGCGCTATCGTCAATTTTTACAGCAACATGGATTAATACTCAATACTGGTATTAACGAACCTGAAGACCAATTTGGATTAATGCTAATGGCTTATGCCATATTGCAAGAAAAGGACAAACCCAAAATAGCAAAACAATTAATTGATGAACATTTATTGATTTGGTCTTCAGCCTACTTAGAAAAATTAAAGCAAAATGAGATAAGCCCATTTTATCGAGCATTAGCTGTGATTGCGCAGCAGTATCTGCGCATAATCTGACTTTTTCATTACAGTCTTTTAGCTAATAAACCTTTACCTTGGATAGGCTACACTAAATCATACAACTTTTTTAAGGGGTAAGGTAAACTTATCACAACTAAAAAAGGAACAAATATGAATAAGATTAAACGCAAAAGACGAACATTCACAGA
>NZ_FMBA01000006.1 GCF_900094935.1 Gilliamella intestini | reverse complement strand
CCCCATAAAAAACAGAATTAACGCCTGTCACAGACACACGATAAGGGCTGATACCAAAGGTTTACCTTGACTTAACAATCAAACAAAACAGCAAACTAAAGAATATTTACCCATTAATACCCATTTGATTTTTATTGTTTTTATACATAAACGTAGTGCACTCCTGAAACTTTTTGACAAAAATGGGGCGGTCTTTGTTTAGATAACTGTAGATTTTAACTTTTCTAACTATCCTCTTCACCAAGGATTTGGGTAAGGGAGCGGTGGCTATCTTCTTTTACTTTTATTATGGAGAATTTTCTACTTTTTGTTGTACTATTCTAAGGAATAGTTACACTACAGAATAAAAACAAATAATCATAACTATTTTTAAATAAAAACCAAATTGTTGTGTGATAGATACTAACGTTTAAAAAGTATATAATGTTACAAACTTTAATGTTAATTTAAGAAAGTACTGGAGATTTAATTGCTATGAAAGAATATAAGGTAGTTATTTATCAAGAAAATGCTTTTTCTTCATTTCTTTTTGGCGCAGCCAATGTTAATCCCGTTAGATTTTCCCAATTGTTAAATAGAAATGCTGAAGCAGGCTGGCGTGTAGTTACTATGGAAAGAGAGATTCGTCGCTTGTTCCTATTTTGGAAACGAGAAGCTCACATAGTTATCCTTGAACGTGACCGTATTTAAATAAACCGAAAATAATTTTTATTAACAAAATCTTTTTAGAAGTAATATTCCAAATTAATAATTATGAGGTTGAATATTAATATACTTACTGAAGCATATTAATTTCACAAAATAGAATAAATTACTAAATTAAACAAATTAGATCCGTAATATTTTGTAAAGAACTTTCAGAAAACACGGAATTTTAGTATAAAAATAGAAGGGATTTACGATTTACGCTGCAATTTTTGCTCGGCTATAGCCAAAAAAACAATACCAATAATAATACATAATCCACCAAGCATGCGTGTGAATGTAATTTTTTCATCAAAAACAATCACCGATACTAGCATCACTGTAACCACCTGTAAATGAGATGCCGCAAAGGCCGGACCAACTGGAGCTTTTTTTAATAATATCATCCAAGTAATAAACGCTCCTGTATAACCCAATATGACTAAATAAGCCCAACCATAAGTAAAAATACGAACCAACCAATCAAAACTGATTTCAAAGGGCAAGGCTGATAGTGCGGTTAATTTAAAGCTAGTTTGTCCAAAAGTATCAAAAAATAGCAGTAAGATAAAACCAATAATATAAAATTTTTTCATTAAGTCAGTCCCACTAATACTACACCGATGGTAATAAAAAATATCCCCACAATACGAAACAAAGTTAGATGCTCTTTAAATAAAATTCGCCCTGCTAACATAACGGTAATAATATTAAATGATCCTAATAAAATGCCTACTGATAATGGCACTTCACTTAAAAACGCCAACCAACAAATAAATCCAAGAAAATAAGTACTAAAACCAATCCATATCCAAATATTACTAAATAATGTTTGCCAATAATGTAAACCTTGCTTATTTTTGGAGGTGAGTGCGGCATACTTAAATGCAATTTGCCCAACGGTATCGCAAGCAATGTTAATTAGCCAAAGAAAAATAATTAAAGTTGACACTGCTGACAAAGTCCATGTATTTCAAGCACGCTGTGCTTTATTAAAAACTGATTTTGGTGTGCAAGTTGTTTAAGCTGCTCTTCAATATTTTCAGAATGTTTTTCAATAATTTGTTGGCATTTATCACAAATAAATAAAATCGAAATATGTTCTGGATCTTGAAAATGTGGACAAATAATATAGCTATTAGAGGATTCCACTTTATGGATAAACCCTTGCTCAAGTAAAAATTCAAGCGCACGATAGATGGTCGGTGGTTTAGCTTGTGGTTCACTAACTTTGAGCAGATCTAAAAGATCATACGCACTCATTGCTTTATTGGCCGTTAACATAATACCTAAAACAGTTCGACGTTGAGTTGTCAGTTTAATGCCACGCTTTTTGCATAAATTTTCAATCTTTTCAATTAGCAGATTGTGCATTTAGTTTCCTTTGCTTTAATTATTTTTTTGAGCGGCTTTTCTTCGTCTTATTTCTTTGGGATCGTTGATTAACGACCGATATATCTCAATGCGATCACCGTTTTTGACCAATTGAGTCGGCTCACAACGCTTTCCATAAATACCAATTAGATGGTCATCTAATTTTATTTTGCATATCGTTAAGATATTGGATTTTGTAATTGCTTGCAATACATTCGTTTGCTCATCGACATCACAATCAATAACAATTGCGTTATTGGGTAATGCATAAACAATTTGAATTCTTATCATTTTAATAAATCTGCCTTGCTCGTTTTGAAAACGCATTAACCATGCCATTCATGACTTCTTTAAAGACAGGAGAAAAAGTCATATCTAATAATTTATTTTTGAACTCAAAATCTAAATTAAAACTGATCTTACTTTGGTTTTCAGTAATTTTAACAAATTGCCACCGGCCTGATAATTGTTTAAATGGACCTTCTAAAAGCGTAATATCAATTGAATTAGGTTCATTGATTTGATTTAATGTGGTGAACGATTTTTTGAAACCAAACTTTTCAACCTCAATAAATGCGGCAGTAATATTATCTTGTTTTTTAATAATACCTGTTGCAATACAATCTGGAATAAATTCTGGATATTTTTCAATATCGTTGACTAAAGCAAACATTTGTTCAATTGAATAAGGCTCGATAACTTCGCGAAAAACATGTACCATAATAATAAAATAAAAAAATAAAATTAGTAGCATATAATATCACGTAACTCTATAATAACGCACATTATGAATAAGAAAAAATCACACAAGCCTAGTTCGGCAACTATTGCATTAAATAAACGTGCACGTCATGAATACTTCATTGAAGAAGAGATCGAGGCGGGATTATCTCTGCAAGGTTGGGAGGTAAAATCACTGCGCGCAGGCAAAGCCAATATTAGCGACAGCTATGTTTTGCTAAAAGATGGTGAGGCATGGTTATTTGGGGCAACTATTACTCCGTTAAATGTTGCTTCAACTCATGTCATTTGCGAACCTATGCGCAACCGTAAATTACTGCTAAATGAGCGTGAACTCAATTCGTTATTTGGTCAAATCAATCGCCAAGGTTATACCGTTGTTGCCCTTTCTTTATATTGGAAGAATGCGTGGGCGAAAGTGAAAATTGGGGTAGCCAAAGGTAAAAAAGAATACGATAAACGAACAGATATTAAAGAGCGTCAATGGCAAGTTGATAAAGCTCGGATAATGAAAAATTCCAATCGATAATACTACAGTGTTAATTTATTGAAAGCTTTTATGGTGGCTTATAATTTCTAACTTAATTAAACATCTGCTTTCGCTTACAATTTTTAGTTTCTATTTCTTCCAAATCACGGTAAGTAGCAGATGTTGCTAGAATAAAATGTGTCTCTATAATTATCAAAAAACAATATCTAACCAAGATACTGCTTTTTGATTTATTATTAACCTAAAAGTAAAGCATCGTCGGTAACCTTTTCACCGCGTGTCTGTTCAAACATGGCTAAAAGGTCGGTGATAGTTAATTTTGTACGCTCTTCGCCCGATACATCAAGCACCACTTGCCCCTGATGCAGCATGACGGTTCGGGTGCCATATTCCAAGGCTTGTTTCATTGAGTGAGTTACCATCATGGTCGTTAATTTGTTTTGTGACACCATTTGATCGGTAAGATCTAGAACAAATTGCGCAGTTTTAGGATCAAGTGCCGCTGTGTGCTCGTCTAGAAGTAGTATTTTAGACGGTTGTAAAGTTGACATTAATAAGCTAACAGCTTGCCTTTGCCCACCAGAAAGTAGTCCCATCATGTCGGTTAGTCGATTTTCCAGGCCTAGATTTAGCATCGCTAATTTATCTTTAAATATTGAGCGTGCTTTGCGGTTAAGTGCGGAAGATAATGTAAATTTTTTACCTCGGTTATAAGCAATAGCAAGGTTTTCTTCAATTGTTAGGTTTTCACAAGTTCCAACCATTGGATCTTGAAATACTCGAGCAACCATACCTGCGCGTTTCCATGCTGGCCAACGAGTAACATTTTTATCATTGATCACAATACAGCCAGAATCAGTTAGCAAATCACCACTAATTGCGTTAAGTAACGAGCTTTTCCCTGCACCGTTACTACCAATGATAGTGACAAACTCTCCTTCGCTGATGTTAAGATTTAACCCTCGTAATACATGATTTTCAATCGGTGTACCTTGATTAAAGGTTAATTGTAATTGTTCTGCTTTAATCATGTTTACTTTCCTCTTTTTTTAGAGAATTTTTTTAACTGCTTCGGTAAGACAAGAGCCAACACAACTAATATTGCTGTAATAAGGTTTAGGTCTTCTGTTCCAACCCCTATATCTTGTAGCAATTCATTACTTAATGCGAAAGCAATAAATAAGCGATACAAGATAGATCCAAAAATAACCGAAAGCATAACAGCCCAAATACGTTTTGTTGGGAAAATGCTTTCACCAAGTATAATTGAGGCTAGTCCAATAACGATTGTACCAACACCAATAGTAATATCGGCACTTCCTTGCGTTTGAACAAATAACGAACCACCTAAAGCAATTAAACCATTTGATATTGCCATACCAAGGATTGTAATTCCATCAGTTGGAATACCTTGAGATTTTGCCATTCGTGGATTTGTGCCTGTTGCTCTTAAGGCAAGCCCTTTTTGGGTATTTAAAAACACATTTAGTAACATCCAAAATACAATTACAAACCCTAAGATCATTATGGGTTGTACTATATATTGATTACTAAAATCGTCAGAAATAAACGGTGAAAAAATAGTATTTTGACCGAGTAATGAAAGATTAGGCGAACCTGCAAGCCTCGTTGTTTCATTCATAACATAAGGCCCAATACCTAATATTCTTAAATTGATAGAATAAAGCCCTATCATGACAATAATACTAGAAAGCAATTGTAAAATATTGAGTTTAACGTATAAAAGCCCTGTCATTGCTCCCGCTAGACAACCAGCAAACATACCTAATAGTGTTGCGATCCAAGGGTCGATACCTATATAAATACATAATCCACATATTGCGCCACCAAGAGGAAAGCTCGCATCAGCAGTAAGATCAGGAAAATCCAGTAAACGAAACGAAATAAATACACCTAAACTAACAAGTGCATAAATAAGCCCAATCCCCATTGAGCCAAATAAAAATTCAAAAGACATGAAAAAATCCATTAAAGTTAACCGCCAAGGCTGGCGGTTTAGTTATAAAAAAATAAAACATTATTTTTCGACAATTTTTGCGGCTGATTTTAATATATCTTCAGATAAAGTGACACCTTGGCGTTCAGCTGCTTTTTTGTTAATTGTTAGTTGAGTAATATTACCCACTTGTGGTGGAATATCGCCCGGTTTTTCGCCATTAAGAATCCGAATAACAATTTTACCTGCTTGTCGACCAAGATCATAATAACTCATACCTAAAGCAGCAATAGCACCACGTTCTGCTGATTCAGGATTAGAAGCAATAAGAGGAATTTTACTTTCATTAGCCACTTTAGCTAAAGCCTCATAAGCAGAAACCACATTATTATCTGTTGTTGTATAGATTAAATCAACTTTACCTTTTAAGCTTCTCGCTGCAGTTGAGATATCAGAAGTGCGTTGTGCAGGTGCAGCAATAATTTTCATACCTCTTTTTTCTAGCTCATCTTGTAATTGTTTAAGTATGATTGTTGAATTAACTTCGCTTGGGCTATAAACATAACCAATATTTTTAGCATCTGGTTTAATTTTAAGCATCATATCAATTTGAGAATCCAGTGACAGTGCATCAGACACACCAGTTACATTCGTTTTTGATGCTTCCCAGCTTGATGTTAATTTAGCTGCAACAGGATCTGTGACAGCAGTAAAAACAATAGGAATCAGTTTTGTTGTTGCAACTAATGCTTGCGAACTTGGAGTTGCAATACCAACGATAACATCAGGTTTACTTGCTGCAAATTGTTTAGCAATTTGCGCTGCATTTGCACTACTGCCTTGTGCACTAGCAAATTGTAGTTTTAAATTTTCACCATTAATATAACCGTTATCTTTTAATTCATCTTCAACACCTTTACGTACATTATCTAATGCTGGGTGTTCAACGATGGCTGTAATGGCTACAAATTTTTGTTCAATTTTAGGATTTGCTGAAGAATAAAATGCTACAAGCGGTACACTAAGCAGCATAAAAAGTCTAATAATAAAATCACGCATAGAAAGCACTCCTGTAATATTTTTTTTACAACCAAGCTCAATATTAAGCTACTATAAAGCAAAAATAGATAATTTTCTAGAGTAAAAAGCATGTTTGCTGTAAATATTTCATTACAGAAATGAAGGGTTATTAAAGAAGTGATGTTGATGAGGGGTATTTTAGTATTAGACTAAAGTCGGTAGTTAGTGATATTTATCTATTGGGAATGATCCTTTGCCATATCAAGCGCCTTACTCGCTCAGCGAGCAAGGCTTATTATTTGTTTAGTGGTATTAAATTTAATGATTACCGATGACTTTATCGGCAGACTCAATCACTTCAGGTGTAAAGGTGATTCCTTGTTTTTTAGCCGCATCCATATTAATGACAAGGCGAAGAGCTTGCCCTAATTCTGGAGCAATGGTACCTACTGCTTCCCCTTTTAATATACGTACAACAAGTTTACCTGATTGACGACCTACATCGTAATAACTCATTCCATATGCAGCAACAGCTCCTCGTTCAATAGCATCTGGGAACGATGCTAAAAGGGGAATTTTATTTTCATTAGCAAATTTGACTAAAGACTCATAAGCTGAAACGACATTGTTATCCGTTGTAGTATAGATTAAATCAACTTTACCTTTTAATGAAAATGCAGCTGTTGAAATGTCTGCTGTTCGTTGAGCAGGTACTGCAAAAAGAGCAATTCCTTGTTCTGCCAGTAGAGTTTGCAGGTGTTTTAATACCACTGTTGAGTTTATTTCGCTCGGGCTATAGATATAACCGACTGATTTAACGTTAGGTACAATTTTTTTCATAAAATCAATTTGTGGGCCTATTTCTTGATAATCAGACACGCCAGTAATATTGGTACCTGTTGGCTTCCAATCTTTGGTTAGTTTAGCTGCTATGGGATCGGTAATACCTGCAAAGACGATAGGAATTTGTTTTGTAGCCGCTGCTGTTGCTTGTGCACTTGGTGTTGCAATTGCAACAATAACGTCAGATTTTGCTGAAATAAATTGCCTTGCAATTTGAGCTGCAGTTGCACTACTTCCTTGTGCGCTTTTATATTGAATAGTTAAATTTTCATTTAATTTATAACCACTATCTGTTAATTCATCTTTAACACCATCACGAATTTGATCTAATGAAGGATGTTCAACAATTGCCGTAATGGCAACATTTTTCATTGCATCAGCAAAACTATAAAAAGGCACAAGCAATATCATTATTATCAATAAAGTAAAACGTCTCATAAAATACACTCATAAACTAGTACAATAGTTCCATTGTAGCCTTATTATTCTCAAAAGTTAAGTTGTATTTTATGAATTAATGATTATTGCTAACACAGCCGTTATAAAGTGGTGATAAATAATATTAAATTGTTTTTAATCATTGTGTTATTTTTGGTTTTATTGAGCAAATATAAAAGGATTTATTCCACTTTTAGTAAAACCTTCTTCTTCTGTTTTAATATCTAATATTAATGAAGCGATATCATCAGCAATAATTTCAATATGTGGATCTTTATCTTGATCGAAGATTTTTAAATAGCTATGACAAGCATCACAGCATTCCGTTTTGGTGGCAGATAATTCGTTATCGAGTGAAAAATATTGGATATCTTTCATGTTATCACAGCAGGTACATTTTATTCTAGGCACATACCATTGGCTTTCACATAAACTGCAATGTAAATAGCGCAGGCCATTGTTGCTGCCTAATTGGATGATACTAGCCACAGGTATGCTATTACATACAGGGCATAACCAGCTTTTATCTGTGCTTTCTGCTATTGCTTTGCCTTTAATTTGGCTTGCGAGTTGACTGTAATAAACCGACAATGCTGCCCAAATAAATATTGCTTCGTTGCCCTCTACATGAGCAAACTCATTATTGAGTAGATGTAGGGCTTTATCTTGTAACTGTTGAACACTATTTTTTTTAAGTTGCTCAATAACTAATGTTATTTGTTCGGTTGTTGCTGTTATCGAACTTAATAATTCATTGAGGTATTCTTGCCAATTTGTTGATAATGGTCGGTTACTTAAACTTAATGGTGGATTTTCGTTGTTAAGGTACTCAGACAAATCGACATTAATAGGATTTTGTTTTACTAAATTAGCTTGCTGTTCGGCGATTGTGGCGCAAAAATTTAAATAATCACTAAATGGATTATTGGTTGCCAAGGTTTTTAAGCGCTTTGCTCGATGTGCATAAATGGTTTTTGGTGATGGGTAAAACAGTAATGGAATTTGCCTAATAACTGAGTTTGATGCGTGTTGTTCAAGTTGTTTTTGTGGGATGATTTTTATGCTCATTATTAGTTACCATTGATGATTATTTTATCCATAATAGGTTTATCTATATAGACAATACAATATCGCTGATGAATATCAGCGATATTGTTATTTAATTAAAAATTGCTTATAAAAATTTTTTATTCAGGTTTGGTTGCTTGTTCAGTTTTTAATTCAGCTTTTAATTTTAGCTCTTCTTGATAGATTTTTTCCATTTCTTCTTGATACCATGATGAATGGTTTTTACAAGCCCAAGCACGCGATACATAGCCAGTTATCATTCCTTTAATTGAACCTTTAACCCAAATTGCCATATAAGCATGGCCAATAGCAAGTAGAATTAGGCCAATTGCGGCAAGTGAATGGAAAAATATAGCAATACGAATAATTGGAATAGAAAAGTTATCAGCAAAATAGCGACGCCACATAATTATTCCTGTGACAAATAAGACAAAAATTAATCCCATTATGCACCAGAATAAAAATTTCTGACCCACATTATATTTACCTATTGGAATGCCTCTTTCTTTACCTAAAATCACATGTTTAAAGTTTTTAATCCATAAAAGATCATCTTTATTAGGAATATTATGATGAGCCAATTTTAAAAACATAAACATTAGTAAGATAAAAACAACACAGCCTAAAATAGGGTGTAATTCTCTGACTAATTGAGGTGTGCCAAGAAATAATCCAAACAGTTTAATTGATGGAAAAAACAGCGACAAACCTGATAATGCCGTTAAAATAAACAGGCACACCATGCACCAATGACAGAAGCGAACAATAAGTGGTGTTCTTAATATCATGCTTTTTTTATTCATGATGATTCTCCTGTTGCGGTAAGTTATCACTATTTTTACATTCAGCAACTGGCAAGCCTAATTTTTTTCGTGCTTGCTTATCTGCTTCTTTTTCGTATTCAATATCATCTTCATCGATATCAATTGCACCAACACCCATATAGTGAAATAGTAAGCCACCAAAAGTGGCAACAAATGCTGCGGCTGAAAGTGGTTTCCAAACACCTTTCCAAAATTTAACAATTTCACTAATTTGTGGATCTTTAGGCAGACCATGATAAAGTTCTGGTTGATCTACATGGTGTAAAACATACATCACATGCGTGCCACCAACACCTTGTGGGTCATAAAGCCCCGCATTGTCAAACCCTCGTTTTTTCAAATCGGCAATTCTGTGTTCGGCGTGGCGAATCATGTCTTGTTTTGTGCCAAAATGAATAGCACCCGTCGGGCAGGTTTTTACGCACGCTGGCTCTTGTCCAACAGCGACGCGATCTACGCATAAAGTGCATTTATAAGAACGGTTATCTTCTTTACTAACTCTTGGAATGTTAAACGGACAACCAGCAATACAGTAACCACAACCAATACAATGTTCGGATTGAAAATCCACAATACCATTTGCGTATTGAATAATAGCACCTTCTGCAGGGCAAGCTTTTAAGCAACCAGGATCTGAGCAGTGCATGCAACCATCTTTACGGATCAGCCATTCAAATTTACCATTAATTTCAACTTCCGAATAACGCATTACTGTCCAAGCTTTGGGCTCTAAGTCAGCGGGATTATCATAAACACCAACAGTATTGCCAATTTCAGCTCGCAAATCGTTCCATTCGCTACAGGCAACTTGGCACGCTTTACAGCCGATACATATTGTTACATCAATTAATTTTGCGACTTCTTGTTGATAATCGCGCGCTCGTGGTGCAGGGGTTAATGAGTTGGTTCCTGAGCGGCGAATAATATCTTGTGTTTGTAATGACATAATTGCTCTTCCTCCTTATGCCGCACTGGTAACTTTTTCGATATTGACTAAGAATGATTTATATTCTGGTGTTTGTGAATTAGCATCACCTAAATGAGGTGTTAATTCATTAACCAAAAATCCTTTCTTTGTTTGCCCTGTGAATCCCCATACAATCGGAATTCCTATGGTTTCAATCTCTTTACCATCCACGGTTAATGTCGGAAGACGTTTTGTCACAACAGCTTTGGCTTTGATATAGCCCCGATATGAAGTCACTTTAACCGTATCACCTAATTTGATACCTTTTTTATTGGCTAAATTTTCACTTAGTTCAATAAATTGCTCTGGTTGAGTTATCGATGCTAACCTTGCATGTTGTGTCCAGAAGTGGAAATGTTCTGTGATGCTATAAGTCGTACCAACATAAGGAAATTCGCTAGCATTCCCTAAGCGAGCCAAATCTTCTTTAAATGCTCGTGCAACTGGACTGCTTATTTGATTTGGATGCAATGGATTATTGGTAATAGGTGTTTCAAATGGTTCATAATGCTCAGGGAATGGCCCATCGACTAATCGATTTAAACAAAATAATCCACCTAAACCATCGTTATTCATGATAAAAGCACCTGCACCAACACTTGGCGATAACGTTGCAGTAAAATCAGGAACATCATTACCAACCCAGCTTGAGCCATTCCATTTTACTAGAACTCGTTTAGGATCCCATGGTTTGCCGTTTTCATCTGCTGATGCACGATTATAAAGTACACGTCGATTCATTGGCCATGCCCAAGCCCAACCAGCATGAACGCCTTTTCCTGATGGATCGCTTGGATCACGCCTTGCCATTTGGTTACCTTGTTCTGTCCAACAACCACAGAATATCCAAATACCTGATGAAGTTGTTCCGTCTGCTTTTAATTGCGAAAAACCACTAAGTAACTGACCTTTTTTAAGGATAACATTTCCATTTGTATCAGTGATATTTGCAAGCGCACGTCCATTATAATCTTTGGCTAGCTCTTCGGCTGCTGGACCTTCAGGATTTTGATAATCCCAAACTAAATTATCAATTGGCTCGTGATAAGCGCCTCCTTCTTCGGCATATAGCTCTTTAATTCTTAAAAAGATACGCGCAATAATTTCAGGATCATATAATGCTTCGTAAGGCGGTCTAGCTGCTGCCCAATGCCATTGTAGCCAACGAGAAGAGTTAACAATTGTTCCGTTTTCTTCAGCAAAACAGTTTGATGGTAATCTAAATACTTCGGTTTGAATTTTGCTAGAATCCACATCATTTGATTCACCGTGGTTTTTCCAAAATTCCGCGGTTTCGGTCGGCATAGGATCGATGCTAACTAAGAATTTTAAGTTAGATAAACCTTCACGAATACTATTTTTATCGGGAAGTGCAGCAAGTGGGTTAAAGCCCTGACAAATAAAGCCATTAGCTTGACCATCACGCATCATTTTGCTAAATCTTAAAACATCATAGGTTTTATCCCATTTTGGTAACCAATCAAATCCCCAATCGTTATCTTGAGTCGATTTATCACCGTACATTGATTTCATAAAGCTAACAAAGAATTTTGGATAATTTCCCCAAAAATTCACTTCACTTGGGCCAAGTGGTTTTGGTGTTTTTTCATCTAGATACTGAGCAAGTGAAACTTGAGACTCTTTTGGTAAATCAAGATAAGCAGGCAGGCGATTTGACAACAAACCTACATCGGTTAAACCTTGAATATTTGAATGCCCACGCAGTGCATTAATGCCTCCACCCATAACACCAATATTGCCTAAAAGAAGCTGAATCATGGCTGCAGTACGGATAATTTGTGAGCCATAAGTGTGCTGAGTCCAACCTAATGCATATAAAAAGGTTGCGGCTCTATCATTGGTTTTGGTACTAGCAAGTGAGCGGCAGACATGTAAAAAGCCATCAATTGGGCTACCAGTTACCTTATTGACCATTTCGGGTGTATAACGGCTAACGTGTTGTTTTAATAAATTCCAAACACAACGAGGATGGCTTAGTGTTTTATCCCGAAGTGCGTAACCATTTTCATCTTTTTGATATGCCCAACTAGTTTGATCGTATTGACGATTAGTTGCATCATATCCACTAAACAATCCGCTATTGGCATCAAAATTAAAATCATCATGCACAATTAAACTAGCATTACTGTGTGTTACCAAATACTCAAAGTTAACTTCGTTGTGAGTAATCAGATAATTAATAATACCAAGTAAAAAAGCAATATCAGATCCTGAACGAATCGGTACATAGTGATCGGCAACTGAAGCCGTTCGCTGAAAACGAGGGTCAATAACAATTAGTTCTGCGCCATTATTAATTTTAGCTTCAATTGCCCATTTAAAACCAACTGGATGGGCTTCTGCGGCATTACCGCCCATGACAATAACAACATTAGCGTTTTTGATATCATTCCAGTTGTTAGTCATTGCTCCTCGACCAAATGTAGCTGCTAAGCTAGATACAGAAGGGCCATGGCAAACTCGTGCTTGAGTTTCAAGACTTAACATACCTAATGCACGAGCAACTTTAAATGCTAACCAACCTGTTTCATTACTTGCAGCAGATGTAACAAGCCACCCTGTTGTTGTCCAGCGGTTAACTGTTGTGCCTTTCTCATTTTTCTCAATAAAATTTTTATCTCGGTCAGCTTTCATCAAACGAGCTATACGGTCAATAGCCTCATCCCAACTTATTTTTTGCCATTTATCAGAACCTGGCGCGCGGTATTGGGGGTATTTAACACGATTTTCACTTTTTATAAAGTCAAGTACACCAGCACCTTTAGGACAAAGAGAACCACGACTAACAGGATGATCGGGATCGCCTTCTACATGGAAAATAGACGATTCGGCATTTTTAGCCCCATCGCCACGGCTATATAGCAACATACCACAGCCAACAGAGCAGTAAGTACAATTATTTCGAGTTTCTTTAGATTTGAGTAATTTAAATTGGCGAGTTTGTGCAAGCGCCAAATTAGGCGCTAATCCTAGTGTGGCTACCGTTGTTCCTGCCATACCACCAGCGCAGATCTTAAAGAACTGCCTACGGTTAAATAGCATATGGGCTCCTTAGAAAGCTGACATTACATTATTTGATTTATTATATTGGAAGCTATTAACATCCCTACAAGTTGTAATGATAATCTTTAATGGCATGGAAATAAAGGGAAAAACAGGTATGAATTCACAAAGTTTGATATATGTCAAAAAATAAATCTTCAACAGCTTAATTTATATCACATTTGGTAAAAAAATGATATTAATGTAAAAAAGTTTCAGAAAAAACTAGGTTTCAGTATAAATACGTTTTTGGATAAAAAAGAATTTTTGTGATCGATTTAAAAAAGAAATCCTAAAAAATAGGCTCTTTTAGACTATGATTTACTTTCAATAGTTAAAGGCTACATCTTCTTTTTGATTTTTATACAATAGCCCTGTGGACATTATATAATTTTCCACAAGGCTATTATCAAAGATTAGATAATAAAAATAACCATCCAATCTAGTCAACTTATTATTAAAATCAATAAGTTGACTTCAAGCTAGTGCTCATTTATCACACATTACATTGATTGGGTAAATGTCCGACTAATTACGTCTTTTTGTTGCTCTTTCGTTAAAGAGTTAAAACGTACTGCGTATCCAGAAACACGAATTGTTAATTGTGGATATTTTTCAGGGTGTTCCATTGCATCTAATAATGTTTCACGATTTAACACGTTAACATTTAGATGTTGACCACCTTCAATTGTCGCTTCATGATGGAAATAACCATCCATTAAGCCAGCTAAATTACGTTTGCGCACATCATCATCTTTACCTAATGCATTTGGAACGATAGAGAAAGTATATGAAATACCATCTTTAGCATAAGCAAATGGTAGTTTTGCCACAGAAGTTAATGAAGCAACCGCACCTTTTTGATCACGACCGTGCATTGGGTTAGCACCTGGTCCAAATGGTGCGCCAGCACGACGTCCGTCAGGTGTATTACCTGTTTTCTTACCGTATACAACATTTGATGTAATAGTAAGTACTGATTGAGTAGGAATAGCATTACGATAAGTTTTAAGTTTTTGAATTTTCTTCATAAAACGTTCAACTAAATCAACAGCGATATCATCAACTCGTGGATCATTATTACCAAATTGTGGGTACTCACCTTCGATTTCAAAGTCAGTAGCTAAACCATCTTCATCACGAATTGTTTTCACTTTTGCATATTTAATTGCAGAAAGTGAGTCAGCAGCAACAGAAAGACCAGCAATACCACATGCCATAGTACGAATAACATCACGATCGTGTAATGCCATTAATGACGCTTCGTAGCTATATTTATCATGCATATAGTGAATAGCATTTAATGCAGTTACATATTGTTTTGCTAACCAATCCATAAAGTGATCTAAACGAGCAAACACTGTATCAAAATCTAAATACTCATCAGTGATTGGATCTTCTTTAGGGCCTACTTGCATTTTTAATTTTTCATCCACACCGCCGTTGATTGCGTATAGAAGTGTTTTAGCAAGGTTAGCACGTGCACCAAAGAATTGCATTTGTTTACCAACGATCATTGGGCTTACACAACATGCGATAGCGTAGTCATCGTTGTTAAAGTCTGGACGCATTAAATCATCGTTTTCATATTGTAATGATGATGTATCGATAGATACTTTTGATGCGAACTCTTTAAATCCACTTGGTAATTGTTCAGACCAAAGGATAGTCATATTTGGCTCTGGTGAAGGTCCCATTGTATATAAAGTATTTAAGAAACGGAAAGAAGTCTTAGTTACTAATGTACGACCATCAACACCCATACCAGCGATAGATTCAGTTGCCCAAATTGGATCGCCTGAGAATAACTCATCATATTCAGGAGTACGTAAGAAACGAACCATACGTAATTTCATCACGAAATGGTCAACAATTTCTTGTGCTTCTTTTTCAGTGATTAAACCAGCGGCAAGATCACGTTGGAAATAGATATCAAAGAAAGTTGAAGTACGACCTAAAGACATTGCCGCACCATTTTGTGATTTAACTGCAGCTAAATAACCAAAGTATGTCCATTGAACCGCTTCTTGTGCTGTTTTTGCAGGTCCAGAAATATCAAAGCCGTATTTAGCAGCCATTTCTTTAATTTGACCAAGTGCACGATGTTGCTCAGCGATTTCTTCACGACGTTGCATAGTCATTGCTAAATCAACACCATTTTCAAAATCAGCTTGTAATGAATTGAACTGTGCAAATTTGTCTTGCATCAAATAATCAATACCGTAAAGTGCCACACGACGGTAATCACCAATGATACGACCACGACCGTAAGCATCAGGCAGACCAGTGATAACACCAGATTTACGACAACGAAGGATATCAGGAGTATAGATATCGAAAACACCTTGGTTATGAGTTTTACGATATTCAGTGAAGATTTTTTTGACTAAAGGATCAAGCGTTCTGTTATAAGCTTTACAAGAATTTTCGATCATTTTAATACCACCAAACGGAATAATCGCACGTTTTAGTGGTTTTTCAGTTTGTAAACCAACAATTTTTTCTAAATCTTTTTCGATATAACCTGCATCATGAGCAGTAATTGTCGAAATAACACTTGTATCAAAATCCACAGGAGCATGGGTTGCATTTTCAACTTTAATGCCTTCCATTACTTTATCCCACAACTTAGTTGTAGCTTCTGTTGCACCAGCTAAGAAAGACTCATCGCCCTCGTATGGCGTGTAGTTCTTTTGAATAAAATCGCGGACATTGACATTATTTTGCCAATCACCATCTTTAAATCCTTTCCAAGCAGCTGCTTGTACTTCGTTTAAATTACTCATAATTTTCACCTCAGGTTTACAAAAATATCTATTTACCCTCATATATGTTAGGGCAAATATCATAAAATCAATGTGGCTTACGTAAATATAAAGCCCAATAAGGTAGCGCGACCGCTAAACCACCTAAAATATTCCCGATTGTAACTGGAATTAAATTGTTAAATATAAAATGCGATACAGTTAGCTCTTTAAAGGCATCTGCCGATACACCAACTGCTTGCCAAAACTCAGGGGAAGCAAAGTTGTTAATTACAATTCCCATAGGAATCATAAACATATTTGCAATACTATGCTCAAAACCGCTGGCAACAAACATCGCAACAGGTAAAACCATAATTAGCATTTTATCAAGTAAACTACGACCAGCGTAACTCAACCAAGCGGCCAAACAAACCATTAGATTAGCTAGAAAGCCAAGACATACTGCCTCAATAAAGGTATGATGTAATTTATGATCAGCGGTTTGTAAAATATTTAATCCCCACAAACCATTGGCTACCATATACTGGCCTGAAAACCAAATAACTGTGACAAACAGTATAGCACCAATAAAGTTACCAACATAGACCAAAATCCAATTACGAATCATTTTAGTCCAGCCAATTTTATGGGTCATTTTAGGTAAAATGGTCAATACTGTTGAAGTAAATAAGTCAGAACCACAACACACAACAAGCATAAGCCCTAAAGAGAAACAAATACCGCCTACTAATTTTGCCAAACCAAAAGCAACGATTGCTGTTCCTGTTGTTACAGTAATATAAAATACAAAAGCGATAGAAATATAAACACCAGCAAGCATCGCAGATAAAATTGTACTACATGGGTGTTTGTTTACTTTGTAATTGCCAAGGTCTTCGGCAATTTGGGTCATTTGTGCGGGAGAATATGAATCCACAAGTTTATCTGTACTCAAACTAACATCCTCAAAAAAACTAGGGTTTTATGAGACGCATAGTATACTCAAAATTTGAAGCAGATCACGTTTTTTTATTAAAAAAAATTATAAACCCAAAAAACCATTATTTATTAAATAAGTTATTTATAATAAAAATTTAATCAGCTAAAGTTTTATAAGAAATTTGTCTGCGTTTAATGTACTAACCTTACTTAACACAAAAGAAAACAACAAACAAAAGGATAAGCTGTATATGACTTGCAATAACTATTGATTATTTAATAAATTTTTATAAAAACATCTTGTGTTTAAATCCAAAATAAATAAAAATATATAAAATGTGAATAAATATTCATTTTAAAAGGGTGCAAAATGAAAGAGCGAACAACGGAATTAGTTGAAGGATTACGGCATTCAGTACCTTATATCAATGCACATCATGGTGAAATATTTGTTATATTACTCACTGGTGCTGTTTTAAAAAGTAATAATTATTCAAGTATCATCAATGATATTGGACTGTTATATAGCCTTGGTATTAAACTGGTTATTGTTCATGGCGCACGTAATCAAATTGATGAATCTCTTATAAACCATAAAATCCAACCTAAATATCATAAAAATACTAGAATTACTGATGCAAGCACTTTAGATATTGTTAAACAGGTCACTGGATTGTTACAACTCAATATTACAGCAAGTTTATCAATGAGTTTAAATAATACACCATTACAAGGTGCACATATCAGTGTTGTGAGTGGTAATTTCGTCATTGCACAACCTTTGGGGGTTGATGATGGTGTTGATTATTGCCATACAGGAAAAATTCGGCGTATTAATAAAGAGTCCATAGAACAACAATTAGAACGAGATTCTATTGTATTGTTAGGCCCTGTTGGTGTTTCAGTTACAGGCGAAAGTTTTAATTTAGCTTCTGAAGATGTTGCCGCTGAAGTAGCTATTCGCTTAAAAGCCGATAAATTGATTGGTTTTTGTGCGGAACAAGGTGTGTTAGATGAATATGGCCATGTTATCACCGACCTTTATCCTATTGATGCTGATAATTATATTAAACAAAAAGAACAGCAAGGTAAGCATTTATCCAGTGAGGTACGTTTTTTGCGAGCAGCTTCAAAAGCATGCCGTAATGGTGTTAGGCGAAGCCATTTGGTAAGTTATTTGGTTGATGGTTCGATTTTACAAGAATTATTTTCTCGTGATGGAATTGGAACACAAGTTGCAATGGAACACTCTGAACAAGTTCGTTCGGCAAAAATTAACGATATCGGTGGAATATTAGAACTTATTCGGCCACTTGAAGAACAAGGTATTTTAGTTAAACGTTCACGTGAACAATTAGAGATGGAAATTGATAAATTTACTATTATTGAACGCGATAATATGACGATAGGTTGTGCTGCACTTTACCCTTACCTAGAAGAAAAAATGGGCGAAATGGCATGTGTGGCTATTCATCCAAATTATCAAAACTCATCTCGAGGAAATATTCTTATTGAAAAGTTAATAGAACAAGCAAAGCAGTTAGGACTTAAAACAATTTTTGTCTTAACTACACGTAGCATTCATTGGTTTCGCGAAAAAGGCTTTAGCCCTGCTGAAGTAGATGATTTACCAATTAAAAAGAAACAACTTTATAATTATCAGCGAAATTCAAAAATCCTAATGTTTAATATTATTTAGTGTTTTATAAAACAAGTAAGGGCTACTTTTTTATTATAACGCTAAAAAAGAAGCCCTTACTTATCAGGCATTAGTAAATTTTTTTACCGCAAACAGCATACTTATGTTCATTACGTCCCCACGCACTTGGAAATGATATCATGCCATCATGACTAGAAACGACTATTCCTTCTGTAATTGGTTGGTGATTAAGATCAGTGGTCTGGTGCGATTCACTCGTAAAATACCAAGAATAATTCCAATTTGATTGTGGATAAGTAGGCGATAGACCATAATGCTGAGCTTTAAGCATTCTTCCCCATTCGCCAAAAACGCCTAAACCAATACCTCGAGTAAATACATTGTATACACGGCCTTGATAGCTATCTAAATTCCCACTTGCAAAACTTGAAGCACTATTTAAATCCTTACGTTCTAATAATTGCATAGGGCTTGTACATTTTAATCTTGCATCTGCTTGATTATCTACATATTCAGGCTGAGGCTCAACCCATAAACCTAATGTAAATGTATAATTATCACGGATATTAGCATCTGATTTTAACGTTGCTGTAATAGTGGCCTCTTTAACTGGGGCCTTTAAAGTAACAATTCCCTCCCTATCAACCTCTACAAGGCTATTATTACTTGTAAAATTATAATCGTTTTGCATTCCACTCATAACAAGTTGGAACTGCGCACCTGAAAAGCCAGTTGTTGGAAAATGCTTGTGTGACACAGTAGGTTCAACTTTAAAACCTTGGTTTATTACATAATCATCAGTATGTCCACCACCAACAGCTGGATTCGGTTTATCTTTATTTATACCGCCTAAACCAAGTCCTGTTAGATTCCATTGAGCATCATTTTCAGTTCTATCATTTTTAACTGAACGCCATTGAGTGCCTGAATCTAACTTTGTTGCATTTGGTTTTGCAAAACAGGCCTTAGCAATCATTATCTTATATGTTTTGGTTATTGGTTTTTCTTGGGATGAAGTTTTAATGCTACTTACAGGATCACTTTCGTTAGGGTCACCATATGTTGTTTTAACTTTAATATCCTTTGCTATAATTTCTAATTGTAAAGGCATGGTATATTTATTAGGGTTACAAGCAGCATTATCGTAATCTGCTATATCAATAACTTTACCGTTACTGTCTTTCCAAACAGGTACAAGCGTACTTGTAATTGCTGTAACGGGATCAAAAGCATCACCATCAAAATCAAAATAATCACCATTAAGGTCATCTTCTGATGTTCTAGGTGTAAAAAAACTTTTTATAACAAAATCACTAAGTTTAGTATCTTTATCAAAATACTTAATAGCATCACTTTTTATATTGCCTTTTAGCTCACTATAATCATTTCCTTTATAGTTAAATCCAAGTTTATTTATTGTACTCTCGGTTGCAAAAAATTGTGGTTTAGTTCCTTGAATTGTATGGGAAGTTGTGGATGAAATTGCTGCATTAGCCACATTAAAACTATTAAATACAAAAATAGCAGAAAAAAAACTTATTTTTGCAATTTTTTGTTTAATATTTAAGGAAAAAAATGTGTATTTGTAATTCTCACTTAAATCCAAAGTTAAGTGAGAGTTGAACTTTTCTAAAAAATGATATTTTATTCCACTTAAAAAGCCTGAATGACATCTTCTATTATCTTGTTTCATATTTAATTCTCGTTTTCTATTATTGACTGTTTTTCTGGACAAAAAGAACAAAATTAACACAAATTAGATATAAAAATTAATCAAATATTTTCTTCGATTACTACGCTTTAATTTTAGAAATTATTCAAACTTGTTACTGTAATAAATACTTATAAAAATAAATTTTAACTGCTTTATTAACTTTTATAATAGGATTAAAACCACATAAAGTAATTTCAATAAAACACCTTATGGATTTTTAGAAGGTTATTTTCATCAGTAATTGTAAACAACCCGATGTTTTTCTACCTTAGAATAAACTCATCGTACTATTAAGTATAACGAAAACAAAATGTTAGGACTCCTCTTTTTATATAAAGACCAAAGAGAAGTCTTTTATATTAGAAATTATAAAGATTTTTTAAAAGGTTCTTGAAATACCTTTCTTACTAGTTAAACAAGGGTTAACTATAAATGCTTACCACAAACCGCCCATTTAGGTTCATCACGTCCCCATGCACTTGGAAATGATATCATGCCATCATGACTAGCAACAACTATTCCTTCCGTAATAGGTTGATTCTCGCTATCAGTGGTTGGGTGATTTTCATTTGTGAAATACCAACCAAAATTCCATTTTGACTGTGGATAAGTAGCTGGTATAACTCCATATGCTGCTCTTAACGGTCTTCCCCACTCGCTCAAAACACCTAAACCAATACCTCGCGTAAATATATTATATATACGTCCTTGATGATTATTTAAATTCGCACTTGCAAAACTGGAAGCATTATTTAAATCTTTGCGCTCTAATAATTGCATAGGGCTAGTACATTTTGATCTTGCTTCTGCTTGGTTAGCTACATATTCAGACTGAGGTTCAACCCATAGATCTAATGTAAACTTATAATCATAATGAATGTTACTGTCTGATTTTAGCGTTGCAGAAATAGTGACCTCTTTAACTGGGCTTTTTAAAGTAACAATACCATCTTTATCCACGGATGCTTGATCACTACTACTTGTAAAAGTATAATCTTGCTGTATTCCGCCCATAACCAGTTGGAACTGCGCACCAGGAAATCCAGTGGTTGGAAAATGTTTGTTAGCCACTTTAGGTTCAACTTTAAAACCTTGGTTTATTACATAATCATCAGTATGACCACCGCCCACCTTAGGATTAGGTTTATCTTTATCTATACCGTTTAAGCCTGCTCCAGTGAGATTCCATTGAGCATCATTTTCGGCACTATCATTTCTGACTGAACGCCATTGAGTTTTAGGATCTAGATTGATTCCATTTGGTTTAGCAAAACATGTTTTAGCAACCGCGATTTGATACGTTTTGCTAATGCTGCTTACTGGATCACTTTCTTTAGGATCGCCATATTCTGTTTTAACTTGAATATCTTTTGCTGTAATTTCTAATTGTAAAGGCATTGTGTACTTATTATGAGTACACGCAATATCATCATAATCCGCTTTATCAATAGTTTTACCACTACTATCTTTCCAAACGTATTCAAGTGTACTTGTAATCGGCATGACAGGATCAAAAGCATCACCATCAAAATCAAAATAATCACCATCTAGATCATCTTTTGTAGTTCTAGGTATAAAATAACTTTTTATTACAAATTCACTAAGTTTAGTATTTTCATCAAAATACTTAGTAGTATCACTTCTTATATTTCCCTTTATTTCACTATAATCGTTTCCTTTGTAGTTAAATCCAAGTTTATTTATTGCAGTCTCGGTTGCAAAAAATTGTGGCTTAGTTCCTTGAATTGTATGGGAAGTTGTGGATGAAATTGCTGCATTAGCCACATTAAAACTATTTAATGCAAAAATAGCAGAAAAAAAAGTTATTTTCGTAATTTTTCTTTGAGTATTAAATACAGAAGATACACCTAAGAAATCCTTATTTAAACCCAAAGTCAATCGAGAATGGATATTACTAAAAAAATAATATTTTGTAAAAAAGCTCGGATAATCCTTTATATTTTGTTTCATATTTATTTCTCAATTATTTATTATTAATAATCAGCATATAGATTATTAAAGTTAATTTTTATCAATTAAAAATCGCGTCAATTATTTAAACAACAATAATAAAGATCTTTAATCTTTATTATCGCTTATTTTTATTTATCTATCAAAACAAAATCAATGTTAATCGAATATAAAATAATCAAAGATGTTTTTTTGTTTTACTAAGTCTTAAATTAGCATATAAACATTAAAAACATGACTTTTTTTATATTATTTTAGAGTATAACCTATTTTTATTTGTTTTTATATTACTCAAATACTATTAAATATAGAAATAATTTGCGCTTTCTACAATAATTAAAGAAACTGCTGTTATTTGCGAAAAGTCAAATATACATAAAAAACAAAGCTATCCCCCCTACCAAAAACACGCGATAGGGCGCTGATATCATAAAGAAAAATACAGTCACCAATTTGGATAAACGCTTTATGGTCAGTAATCTAGCCATTTATAACGAGCTAAAAAAGCCCGATTGAAGCTTTTGTCCCTTTAAGTAGTAAAAATGAACGTTATAAAATCACCAGTTAGGGTATTAAACGTCTGGTTAAAGTCGAAATATCTATTGAAGCTAAATTGAGACGGCAAGCTAAAGGTGATAACAAAACCTACCCGGATGAAATACTACACGTTGATACCAAAGGCTTGCATTTGATTAAAAATCAAACTAAAAAATAAGCTAGAGAACATTCATTTTTCGGAATTAATGTTGATTTTGTTGATTTTTTTACTTAAATACATTATTTTCCTGAAATTTCTTGACAAAAATAATACTGTTTTTGTTTGTTAGATAAATGTTTGTTTAGATAAACTGCCTGATAACCATCATATCAAGCCAAAATCTACCAACCCCACCTGCCCACAAACGAATAGAACAGCCGAAATAGTGATAGGTACGTTAATGGGAAGTTGCACAATCAGCCAATATTTAGTGATACAAAAGAGAGAAAACAAAAGCTTAAATGCCTTATTAATTTTTATAATGCCGTTAAACCGCATAAAGCAATTTTAGGAAAAACGCCTTATGCGTTTTTAGTGGATTAGTTTAATCATAAAGTGTAAACAACGCGAAGCATTCCTACAAATAACCTAATTAGGTAATATAGCAAACAATGTAAAATTAGACATTTCACAAGTATTGATAAAAAGTATAATATATAGCACTATTTAAATTATCGAAATATCAATTCAACCATAAAGATAACATCATGCAAAAGTTTAATGTCAAAACCTTTCAGGGGTTAATCCTTACGTTACAAGATTACTGGGCTAATCAAGGATGCACCGTAATTCAACCTTTAGATATGGAAGTCGGTGCAGGGACATCTCACCCGATGACTTGTTTACGAGCGCTGGGACCAGAACCTATTAATGCGGCTTATGTTCAACCATCACGTCGCCCAACCGATGGTCGTTATGGCGAGAACCCAAACAGGCTTCAGCATTATTATCAATTTCAAGTTATCTTAAAACCTTCTCCTGACAATATTCAAGAGCTTTATTTAGGTTCGTTAAAACAATTAGGTCTTGATCCCACTGTTAATGATATCCGTTTTGTTGAAGACAATTGGGAAAACCCAACCCTTGGTGCTTGGGGGCTTGGTTGGGAAGTTTGGTTAAATGGTATGGAAGTAACCCAATTTACTTACTTTCAACAAGTTGGTGGGCTTGAATGTAAACCAGTTACTGGTGAAATCACTTATGGACTTGAACGCTTAGCAATGTATATTCAAGGCGTGGATAGTGTTTATGATTTGGTTTGGAGTGATGGTGCATTTGGTAAAACAACTTATGGCGATGTGTTTCATCAAAACGAAGTTGAGCAGTCCACTTATAATTTTGAATATGCAAATGTTGAATTTTTATTTTATTGTTTTGAACAACACGAAAAAGAAGCCAATTTTTTACTTGAGTTAGAAAAACCACTACCACTACCTGCTTATGAACGCATCTTAAAAGCGGCCCACTGTTTTAATTTACTTGATGCTCGTAAAGCAATTTCAGTAACTGAGCGACAACGTTATATTTTGCGCATCAGAACATTAACCAAAATGGTGGCAGAAGCCTATTACGCATCTCGCGAAGCTCTTGGCTTTCCTATGTGCCAAAATTCACAATCTAACGAAAGTGCATCAAAGTAGGAATTAGAAGATTATGCAAAAAACATTTTTAGTGGAAATTGGTACCGAAGAGTTACCACCAAAATCACTCCGCACGTTAGCAGAAAGCTTTGCGGCTAATTTTATACAGCAGCTTGATAATGCCAATTTAGAACATGGTGAGGTGCTTTGGTATGCATCGCCCCGTCGTTTAGCATTAAAAGTTTTAAATTTGAATGATACGCAACCCGATAACCAAATAGTTAAACGAGGTCCGGCGGTCAGTGCTGCTTTTGATGCCAATGGTAATGCAACTAAAGCTGCTGAAGGTTGGGCGCGCAGTTGTGGTATTACGGTTGATCAGGCTGAGCGTATACAAACTGATAAAGGTGAATGGCTTTCTTATACTCAAAATCAAAAAGGCCAACCAGTTGTTAATTTGTTATGTGATATGGTTAAAACCGCATTAAGTAAATTACCTATCCCTAAACCAATGCGTTGGGCTGCTCGCCAAGTTGAATTTATTCGTCCATGTCATACTGTTACCATGTTGTATGGTGATGAGCTTGTGCCTGGCACGATTTTAGAGATTAAATCAGATCGCATTATTCGTGGCCATCGTTTTATGGGTGAGCAAGAGTTCACTATTGATAATGCAGACCAGTATCCTGAAATTTTAGAACAACGTGGTAAAGTAATTGCTGACTACGATAAACGTAAATCTATCATTAAACAACAAGCTGAAGAAGAAGCCGCAAAATTAAATGGTAAAGCAGATTTAACAGATAATTTGCTTGAAGAAGTTTCCTCTCTGGTTGAATGGCCTGTTGTGTTAACTGCTAAATTTGAGGAGCGATTTTTAGAGGTTCCTGCTGAATCATTGGTTTATACCATGAAAGGCGATCAAAAATACTTCCCTGTTTATGATAAACAAGGCAAATTATTACCAAACTTTATTTTTGTGGCTAATATTGAGTCAAAAGATCCACAAGTTGTAATTTCGGGTAATGAAAAAGTGGTTCGCCCACGCCTTGCTGATGCAGAATTCTTTTATCAAACTGATTTAAAACAACGTTTAGAAGACCGTTTGCCTCGCCTTGAAACAGTTTTATTTCAACAACAACTTGGAACAGTTAGGGATAAAGCAATTCGCATTGAGTCGTTATCAGGCTTTATTGCCGATAAAATTGGTGCTGATGTTGAGCAAGCCAAACGAGCAGGCAAATTAACAAAATGCGATTTAGTGACTAATACTGTTTTTGAGTTCCCTGAAACACAAGGTATTATGGGGCGTTATTTGGCTCTTAAAGATGGCGAAAATATTGAAGTTGCAACCGCCATTGAAGAACAGTATAAACCGCGTTTTGCTGGCGATGAATTACCAAGTACTGCTGTTTCTTGTGCAGTTTCTATCGCTGAAAAATTGGATACTTTAGCCGGCATTTTTGGTATTGGTCAGCATCCTAAGGGTGATAAAGATCCTTTTGCATTACGTCGCGCTGCTATTGGTGTTTTACGTATTATTGTTGAAAAAGCACTGCCTTTAGATCTAGTTGAATTGGCAGGTTATGCCGCATCATTATATGAAGATAAGCTTAATAATAAAAACGTGGTTGAAGATATTGTTAATTTTATGCAAGGTCGTTTCCGAGCTTGGTATCAAGAGCAAGGTTTTGCCATTGATACAATTCAAGCTGTTTTAGCGTTGAATCCAACCAAGCCTGCTGATTTTGATGCACGCGTTAAGGCAGTTACTCACTTTAGAACGCTACCTGAAGCCGCTTCTTTAGCTGAAGCCAATAAGCGAGTGTTAAATATTCTATCTAAAGCGAATATTGCAATTCCTGAAAAAATCAATGTTGCTTTATTAGAAGAAGGCGCAGAAGGTGAATTAGCTAAACAAGTTGCCATTTTAACCGACAAACTAGTCCCTTATTTTAATAATGGGCATTACCAAGATGCTTTAGTCGAATTATCTTCGCTTAAAACGCCTATTGATGCTTTTTTTGAGTCGGTGATGGTGATGGTCGATGATGAACAAATTAAGGTAAATCGATTAGCTCTTTTAGAAAAACTGCAAAATCTATTTTTAAAAGTGGCTGATATTTCATTATTGCAAGCTTAATTTACGAATTTAATCATTCAAAATAATAGTGGTAACTAAACCAGTTACCACATATAAGGAACTTACATAGAAATGCAAAAAAAAATCTCTTTTCCTTTAACTTTTACACAAACTCGCAATTTTATTCGTAATCGTATTACGCAATTTACTCTTGTTAGTCTAACGCTAGCTTTATTTTATGCGTTTTTTAATTCTTTCTTTGACAAACAAAATCTAGCTGAACAAATCTATGTTTCACGAAATTTAACTAACTATATTTTATTCATGATGCTGACATTACTAATTAGCATTATTTTAAAAGCAATTAGTATAGCAACAATTTCTAACTTTTATATCAGCGATAAACTTAATTTAAATCTATTACTGTCTAAAGCGTTATCAAATACATTAAAAATTATTCTTTTTTATCTTATCATTGGAGCCTTTATATTTTTTATCTTATTTATGTTATCTATAGTGCTTATTATTTTAACTTTGCTTTTACCTAAAGAACTTATTTTTATATTAATTTTTTTAGTACTACTGATTCCAATCCTAATTTTAATTATCTTTTGTAACTTCTTTTTGGCTTCGCTGGTTGAACCTAGTCAAAACAATATTCTTGACTCACTTTCATTAAGCATTCAGTTATCAAAAACACAGTGGCGCCCAGCTATTTTGATGGTATTAATCTGCCTAGCATTTGTGATGGTTTTTGCTCAATTAGCTATTGCGTTTGATAATGACAATTTTATCCTTGATACGCTCTTTTCTTTCTGTAGTATCTTTTTTGATATCTTTGTTACTAGCTTTTTCTATCGTCTTTATACGTTAGCAAATACTACCTCTAACTCAGCAGCACCACCTAACAATGATGATAAAAATAAAGAAGACCACAAATTAATTCTTTAATTGTTATTCATATCCTTACCAACTCTATTTTGGTAAGGATATTATTTGCCATATACTATTTTGATTTAACTAAATCTATTGGATAAAAGCTATGACTCCAGCAATTGATTTACTTAAAAAGTTAAAATTCAAATTTAATATCCACCAATATAAACACGATCCAAACCAAACCCACTATGGGCAAGAAGCTGTCGATAAGCTTGATCCAAGCTTAAATATTACTGCAGATCAAGTTTTTAAAACGTTAGTTGTATGTTTGAACGGTAACTCTAAAACTCTAGCTGTTTGTGTGTTACCCGTTGATGGTTATTTAGATCTTAAAAAAGCCGCAAAAGCATTAAAATGTAAAAAAATAGATTTAGCTGATCCTAATTTAGCACAAAAAGTAACCGGATATTTAATTGGGGGAATTAGCCCTTTAGGCCAAAAACAAACGCTCCCAACACTTATAGATTTAAGTGCTATTCAGTACAACACTATGTTTGTATCTGGTGGTAAAAGAGGCCTAGAAATTGAAATATCACCTCACGATTTAGCTAGCATATTACAAGCCAAATTAATAGAAATAACGACCTAACATGGTTAATGGCAATCAAGTTTGAATATAGCCAATGAGTTAGAAAATCAATATAATATTAGGTAGGTATCTATTTTTTTATAACACATGTTATTTTAGTACAATAAAAAGGCATAAGACGCCGCCTTATGCCCTTAAGTGTTCCATCAAAAATCATCGACAGAAAGAAACACAACTTATTTGATTGCTTCTTTTAAACTTTTACCAGATACGAATGCTGGTACTTTACTTGCTGCAATTTTAATTTCTTTACCCGTTTTTGGATTACGGCCAGTACGTGCTTTACGCTCATTAACTTTGAATGTACCAAAACCAACTAATTGAACTGGTTCACCAGCTTTTAATGATTCAGTAATAGCTGCTAATGTAGCTTCCAACGCTGTTTTAGCGGCTACTTTAGTAATATCAGCTTTGCTAGCAATAGCGTCGACAAGTTCTGTTTTATTCATGGGGGATATCCTTACATGTTATTTTATTGTTAAAGTTAACATTATAAACGAAGCTAAACTTAAAATTTAGCGCCGTTACTGTAAACGTTATTTAGATTACATTGTTGCTAAATGTAGTCTATATTTGCATAATATTAAAGAAAAATTTAATAAAAAATAAAAAAATTATACTTTAGGCTAGCTAATCGCCTAAAAAAACACCAATATTACTTGTTTTCGTTACTCGAATTTCATCTTTTAAACTTTTTATTAATTCATTTTTTTCGTTGTTTTCATCACGCAATAAGCGAAATAATTCCCACTGTAAATCAAATTCATCAATTACACTAGATAAAGCTTGTTGTTCATCTTCTGTTAATGAAACATTATTTTTGGTCATTTCAAATTCAGCAACTGTCGTGGCTGATATACTACTTACTTTAGCGCTATGTTCGGTAATTTCGCCACTTAAATAGGAGTGTAAAACTTCGCTAAGCGCATGACACGCATCTATAGCAGGGTAAACCATATAAGGGCTATTGTTAGTCACTGTAGGAATAATAGCTTCTAATTTTTCAAGCTGTAAATCAAAATTGATTTTAGCATCTTCAAACAATAATGACTCCCAAACTAAGTCCAGTATTTTTTTGTAGCTTTTGGGATCTTCATCATTTTGTTGTTGTTGGCAATAAAAAACAAAATTAGGATACATTCTTTCACATAGGCAAGCCATAAATAAACGTTGTTGCCATTGTGGTAATTTTTCTATTCTTAATTGAACGGGGTTTTTAATCATTGATGAAACCTTTTTGACTGTTGATGCACTGCTTCAATTAAATATTGCACATGTTCGATAGGAATGTCTTGATGAATACCATGACCTAGATTAAAGATATGACCATTATAAATACCAAATTCACTCAAAACACTCTCTACATTAGATTCTATTGTTAGTTTGTCGGCATATAAAACCGATGGTTCTAAGTTCCCTTGTACGGCAATGTACCCTTTTTGCGTGATAGCACTTAAATTAACTGTCCAATCAACACCAATGGCATCACAACCTGTATTGACAATGCTATCTAACCATAATCCCCCACCTTTTGTAAAAAACGTAACAGGTACATATGAAGTAATATCTTGAGTTTTATGGCCACGCTTTAATTTTGATAAGATTAATTGCATATAATGCAGTGAAAATGTTTGATAACTTTGATGGCTTAATACGCCACCCCAAGTATCAAAAATCATAATAGATTGCGCTCCAGCTTCGATTTGGGCATTTAAGTATAATGCCACACTGTCTGCGAGCTTTTCCAGTAATAGGTGTAACGCTTTAGGATCGCTATAAAGCATTTTTTTTATTTTAGTAAATGCTTTGCTACTTCCCCCTTCGATCATGTAGGTAGCTAATGTCCATGGGCTGCCTGAAAATCCAATTAATGGCACTTTGCCATTAAGTTCTTTTTTGGTTAAACGAATTGCATCCATTACATAGCTAAGTGATTGCTCTGGATCGGGAATCGGTAATTGCTCAATATCGGACATGCAAGTGATCGATTGTGTAAACTTAGGACCTTCACCAGCTTCAAAATATAAGCCAAGCCCCATAGCATCAGGAATAGTTAAAATATCCGAAAAAATAATAGCCGCATCAAGCTCGAATCGTTGTAATGGTTGTAAGGTGACTTCACAAGCTAATTCTGGCGTTTGACACATTGTCATAAAATCACCCGCTTTTGATCTTAATTGACGATACTCAGGTAAATAACGACCAGCTTGGCGCATCATCCAAATTGGTGTGTAATCAACAGGCAAACATTGCAAAGCGCGTAAATAACGATCATTTTTTAATTGACTCATATTTTCAGCCTTTAAATATAGACTTTATTTTGTTAAAAAGTTTCAGGAAAGCATGTGTTTCAGTATAAAAATCAGTTAATTTATCTATTTTTTGTGATTTAAAACCTGAGGCTGTGATAATGTATGTTGCGCATAATTAATCAAGGTCTCAGAGATATTTTGCATTACACAACTTTCTGGTGCAAAACGGTGCCAATAGAGCATTCGTCTTTGATATAATCCTTCGGTTAAATTAATTAGTTCGCCGCTTTTTAATTCTTGTTCAATCTGTAATTTAGGTAGCATACAACAAGCTGAACCTTGCTTAGCGAGTTGCACAAATGCTTCAGATGAACTAGTAATATGGCAAATGACACTGCCAGGCGTAAGGTTGAAGTTTTCTTGCAAAAAGGCTTGATGCATGTCATCTAAATGATCAAATGCAACCGCTGGCGCTTTTAATAATGAAGCTCGACTTACACCGTTTGCAAAGTATGTTTTAGCAAAATCGGGCGAAGCCACAAAAATATAGTCTAAAGCACCTAATAAATCAGACAGGCAACCTGGTAATGGGGTAGCTTGAATGCTAATTGCACCAACTACAGTTCCTAAACGCAATAATTCTAAAGTATGTTCTTCATCTTTGACCTGAATATCAAAACGTAAGATATTTTTATTCAAAACTGGTTTTAATGCAGGTAAAAACCAAGTTGCTAAGGAATCTGCATTAATCGCAATAGATAGTGATAATGGTGTGGCATTTTTATCGTTATCACCTAACCATTGCTGTTCTAATAATTCAACTTGATGTAATAAACCAAGTAAGTGTTTACCTTGTTTAGTTGCTTTCGGAGGTATAGTTCTTACCAACAATTGCTGACCAAAAAAGCTTTCTAATTGCTTAATGCGTTGCGATACGGCAGGCTGTGTAATACACAGTTTATCTGCTGCTCGCTCAAATCCTCGCTCTTTTATCACTGCATCTAACGCTTGTAATGCTCTATAATCTGGACGCTTCATAATCTCTTTACTATGATTTGATCATTGCTTGAATGTTCAAGCTAATTGGATATCGCAATAAGTTTTAAATATATCAAAAAGTTGATATATTTCTTAAAATACTGATGATTTTTATTTTCTAATTGGGTACTATGCCATATCTTCAATAATTTTTCTTTCAAAATTTTATTTTTTTAGAAAATTATCCTTAAATTAGGGCGGTACCATGACTCAAGACGAATTAAAAAAGGCCGTAGGTTGGTCAGCATTAAAATTTATCAAACCCGATTCTTATGTCGGTGTAGGCACTGGCTCAACGGCATCTCATTTTATTGATGCATTAGCAACAATTAAAGATCAAATCAAAGGCACTGTTTCAAGCTCAGAAGCATCAACACAAAAATTAAAAAACTATGGTATTACTGTATTAGATTGTAATGAAGTCGATTACTTAGATGTTTATGTCGATGGTGCTGATGAAATAAATCATCATTTACAAATGATTAAAGGTGGTGGTGCAGCTTTAACGCGCGAAAAAATTGTTTCTGCCATAGCTAAGCAATTCATTTGTATTGTTGATGAATCCAAAGTTGTTGATGTTTTAGGTTCGTTTCCATTACCTGTTGAAGTGATCCCTATGGCGCGATCTTATGTCGCTCGCGAATTATTTAAATTGGGAGGCAAACCAATATATCGTCAAGGTGTCGTTACTGATAATGGTAATGTTATTTTGGATGTTCATGATCTTGTCATTTCAAATCCAATAGAGTTAGAAAATCGAATTAATAGCATTGCCGGGGTGGTTACTGTTGGCCTATTTGCTAATAAAGGGGCGGATATTGCTCTAGTTGGCTGTAGCTCTGGTGTAAAAGAGCTGAAATTAGCTAATTAGAATCAACTTATCATTTTGTATAACAATAGGTATCCATTCGCATTTTGAAGAAAAAAGGAAAGAGAGGAAATAATGGTTGTTCAGACTTTAACCAAAGATGAAAACAAGTTTTTGTTACTTGAAGGTGTTCATTCTAGTGCAATAGATGTATTAAAATCCGCTGGTTTTACGAATATTGAATATCAAAAAAGTGCACTATCGTCCGAAGAACTAAAACAAGCCTTAAAAGATGTCCGTTTTATTGGTATCCGCTCAAGAACGCAATTAACCAAAGAGATCATCGACTCAGCACCAAAGCTTGCTGGCATTGGTTGTTTTTGTATTGGTACGAATCAAGTCGATCTTGATGCTGCTACTGTAAAAGGTATTCCTGTATTTAATGCGCCATTTTCAAACACTCGATCAGTTGCTGAACTTGTTTTGGCTGAAGCTATTTTGCTATTGCGCCGAGTACCCGAAGCAAATGCTAAAGCACACCAAGGAAAATGGAATAAGATTGCCACAGGTTCGCACGAGGCTCGTGGTAAAAATTTAGGTATCATTGGTTATGGACATATTGGTAGCCAGTTAAGTATTTTGGCTGAGTCATTAGGGATGAATGTCTATTTTTACGATATCGAAACAAAACTACCTTTAGGTAATGCTAAACAAATTTCAACAATGGAAGAATTACTAGCTATAAGTGATATTGTTTCAATGCATGTGCCAGAAAACGCAACTACTATCAAAATGATCAGCGATAAAGAAATTGATGCGATGAAATCAGGTGCAATTTTGATTAATGCTTCGCGTGGTAAAGTTATCGATCTTGATGCTTTAACTAAAGCACTGAAAACCAATAAACTTAGTGGGGCAGCTATTGATGTTTTCCCAACAGAGCCTGCTAGTAACAACGATCCATTTGAATCACCATTGTGCCAATTTGATAACGTAATTATTACCCCACACATTGGTGGTTCTACTAGCGAAGCACAAGAAAATATTGGTATTGAAGTTGCCACAAAACTCGCTAAATATTCAGATACTGGCGCAACGCTTTCAGCCGTTAACTTTCCTGAAGCTTCTTTACCTATTCCAGCTAAAGGCTCAAGCCGTTTTATTAATATCCATCATAATCAACCCGGCGTGTTAACAGCCATAAACACGCTATTTGCCGAGCAAGGATTAAATATTTCAGCACAGTATTTGCAAACCGATACTAAAATTGGTTATGTTGTGATTGATATTGATAGAGTTGAACAAAGTAAAGCTGAAGAATTACTTGCAAAATTAAAATGTGTACTTGGCACAATTCGGGCAAGGTTGTTGTTTTAAGTTACATGTGTTAAATGCCACCAATCTTTTGATAAGTGGCTAATCACTATTATTTAAATGAGATAGTAGTTAAAGCAAATCTGACATTGTTTGATTTTAAGGGCTTACACGTGCAGTTATTTCTTCATCGTGGTAAGTCCTATCTAGTCTCCATCCGATAATTATTCTACTGCGTTAATAACAGAATGCTTATCGCTCTACCGTAACCTAATTCTTGTTGCAAAATATTCATTTCTTTTTATTTAATGAAATAAACTACAAAATCTATTTTATTTGCGCTAATCACATTCGTTAGTTTTTACTTTAATAACATTAATTCCTTTTTGGGTTAATGCATCATAATATTTATTATCTAAATTATCATCAGTAATAATTGTATCAACAGCACTTAAATCGCACACAACATTTGGGCTACGGCGACCAAATTTTGATGAGTCTGCTAATAAAATTAATTTCGCAGCAGCTTTACTCATAGCTACACTACCATGATAACTTTCGTTAAAAGTGGTCACTCCACCGACTAGATCCACTCCATCGGCTCCCATAAATAACTTATCAAACGTATAAGATTCAAACGCTGCAATAGCTAAAGCATTATTACTATGGAAGGAGGCTGATTTTCGACGAAATGTGCCACCAGTTAAAATAATGGTTTGATCATTATCATTTGCTACTAGCTCATTAACCATGTGTAAACTATTGGTCATAATCGTTAAGTTATTAAACCTTGCTAATATAGGGATCATCTGTGCAACTGTGCTTCCTGCATCAAAAATGATAGAATCGCCCTCATGAATAAGTTTAGCTGCTTCTTCTGCGATGGCTTTTTTTTGTGCCGTATTAATATAAGTTTTGTGATCAATGGCTCTATCTCCAACCTCACGGTTGAGCATAGCACCGCCATATGTGCGTAAAACTAAACCACTTTCATGCAGTTGTGTGAGATCTTTACGAATTGTTGTACCTGTTGTTTTAAAATGCTCTGCTAATGCTTCAACACTAATTTGCCCATTTTTTTGCAAATACTCCAAAATCGCTGTTTGTCGTTGTTTCACTTTCATTATTAGATCCACCATGATTATTGATACGCATAATAAACTATCTTACTTTAAAATATATTATTTCATAATGAAAGGGAATATTTTTCAAAATAAAAGTTTGCTAGTTATTATTTTTTGCAGATAATGCCACAATCAATGCGCTTTGGCAGGCAGAATCATTTGGGAAAATATTTTCAGGAATAATATTAGCAACCGATAATCCATGCAGTTGAGCAATTGGCTTTGGTAACGCAAAAACAGTAATACCTTTCATTAATACAGAATCAATAACTACTTGATGTTCATCTAATGAAATTGCAATTAATACTCTTGGCTTAAATCGTGTTGTTTCATTACGACCAATACCTAGATAAGTTCCTCGTTTCATTGCTAAAAAGGCTCGATTAAAACGACGAATTTGAAGCCAACTAAAAATAATCTGAATGCACCAAGCAATTAGAGCAATAGCTATTAGAGTGGTCGTCATATGTGTGATTTTCCAGTTAGTTTAAATTAGAAGCACAAAGTGCGATAAATTTTAAATTAATTTTCGCACTTTGTTTTAACTAGAACATTACTTGTCCGCCTGTAATGTTAATTGATTGCCCAGTGCAATAAGAAGCTTTATCACTTGCATAAAATAACAATAAATTCAACACATCTTGATAATCACAACCTCGTTTTAGTGGCACTTTATCAATATAGACCTGTTCAACTTGGCTTTCAGGAATACCTAGTTTTTTGGCATATTGAGGTAATAATGATTGAAACATAGGCGATTTAAGCAAATTACCAAGCATTAACGAGTTAACAGTAATACCATATTCAGCAAGATCTAAAGCTAAAGATTGCGTTAATCCAACCCCACCAAATTTGGCAGCGCTATATCCCGAATTATGTTTGCTACCTACTTTACCTGATTTTGAATTAATTTGAATAATTCGACCTTTAATATTGTATTTAATCATTAGTTTAGCAAACTCACGCGCACATAAAAAGTAACCTGTTAGATTAACATTGACGGATAATTCAAAATCACTCAATGTAAAATCGGTAATAGGTGATGCTTTTGCAACACCGGCACTATACACCATTAAATCAACACGTTTAAATACACTATCAACATCTTGAGCTAATTGCATCACGCTTTCTTCGTTTGTAGCATCAACAACAAAACCTTTGGCTGTGCCAACGCCATGTTTTTGATTAATTGCTTCTGCGACTTTATTAGCATTGTCAATATTTAAATCAGCAACAACAACATGATATCCTGCATCAGCAATACCATTGCATAAAAATTCACCTAGGGTTTGTCCCCCACCAATAATGACTGCGACTTGTTTCATTTTTAGATTCCTCATCAATTTAAAATTTTAATTTCATCACCAATAGAAAGTTGGTTCGGGCATTGCCCATCTAGATGAACCGCTCCAGGTAACTCAGCCTGATGGTTACCATCAAACTTTAATGTGATGTGCCCTAATTGACGAAAATTAGCATTAGCAACTTCACCAACCGAAGTAATGAGATAACTTTGATTACCTAATTGAAGTGTTTGCCCAACCAATAGTTCTAGTTGAAAATCATCATGACTGTGAATAAAGCAATAATCCGCTAAGTCTGATGGAGCACCTTCCTTAAATAGAATTAACATGCCATCGGCTAAGGCTTCTTGAGCAAATTCTCCAATATGATTAATTTTTGATTGATAAATAGTTTTTGACATTATTTAACCTGCTTAAATATTTATATAGTTTTAAGGTTTTCGTTCCTAGCAAACACTAGCTAGCAAACAAAATATGATTACTGGTAAATAAAGAACGAAATAGCCCATGCAAGCAACACGGTTGGTGCACCTGTTAAAAAACGCCCAACAAGCACAGAGGGAACGCCAACACGTACCGTATCTTGTTTTGCTTCTGCAAGCGATAAACCTACCGGAATAAAATCGCAAGCAGCTTGGGCATTAATCGCAAAAAGTGCAGGTAATGCTAATTGAGGCGGAATATTACCCAAACCAATTTGTACCCCAACTAATGTACCAATAACTTGTGCAATAACAGCACCTGGCCCTAAAAATGGTGAAAGTAATGGAAAAGAACAAATTAAAGCTAAGATAACAAGCCCAATTGGGTTATTCGCTAGCGGAACTAAACCATGAGCAATAAAGTTACCCAAACCTGATGCAATAATGATTCCAATAATTGCAGAGACAAACGCCATGAAAGGAAGTATGGTTTTAAGTACAGTATCAATAGTGTCACGACCAGCTTGGAAGAAAACGGCAACGCCAGATCCCATCCCAATACCAATTTTTGCCAATAATCCATCACTTTGTTCAGTGATTTTTTTACTAGTATCATATTCTTTATATTCAGATGATGTCTTATTGGTTTGCTGTTGTTTATGATTTAATTGAACTTCGGTTATTGCATCCCCTTCTTTTTCTATCACTTTAATGTTGTTTGATTTAACCGCAGAAACATAAATATCCTCTATAATATATTGAGCAAGTGGGCCTGATTTACCTGTTGCGTGAATATTGATAGTTGGAATACGATTTTTAGGATAAATACCACATCGTAACGTACCACCACAGTCAATTACGGCAACACCGATTTCATCTTTAGGTGGTTCACCATCTTTAAAACCATCAATAGCTTGCCAGCCTGTTAGTTCAACTAAGGTATCAACTATTGCTGGACGAGTACCTGCTGCAATATAAACAATCTTTTTACCCTCAATAACAGGAAGTTCTAATGGACCACCCCAACCCGCTTCACCTTTTTCAATTCGAATAAATTTAGTCATTTTTATATTCCTTATTACTGTTATAGATGAACTTTTCTTTCTAATTTAATGCCCATTTTTCTTTCAAAAATGGCTGTACAAAAGTCAGTAACCCAACCTCTAAAAAAGTTAGTGACTAAACCAACAAAAAAATAGCTCACAGCAAGGGGACCAAGTGGCAGGCCTAATTTAGTTAAACCAGCAGCAATACCTAAATACACAAATAGCTCACCGGGGTTAACATGTGGAAATAATCCATTCATTGAATGGCAACTATAAGAAGCTGCCGCATAGTAGCTTGGTTTGTAAAACTCAGGCATAAAACGCCCTAAGCTTAATGTCATTGGATTACAAAAAACAAAGGTACCAATTAATGGTAATAAAAGATATCGAGAGATAGGGTTACCTGCACATGCTTGAGCTAAACGCTCAATACGATCTTGCCCAATAAATTTAATTACAGCGTTCATTACAACAAGTAGTGAAATTAACAAAGGTAAAATACCTGTTACCATCCCAACAAAGACTTTTCCACCTTCTTGAAATAAACCAATAAACCATTCGGCACCAAATGAGATAGCGTCGATCATATTTCCTCCTGTTTTTGTTAAAGTTCGAGAAAATATTATCAATTAAGAAAGAATAAAACTTTTAACTAGATCACAATTTAAAATATTTTCTTTTATTTTGAAAGAAAATATTTTAAATAAAAATAATGAAAAAATAAAAAAGTCATAGGTTACTGTAATGGCAATAATAGTAAAAAAATAACTTTTTTCATTGGACATTAACATTAAGTTGGCGTAATTTTGTCAATACGGGTATTTATTATTCAATTTAAAGGAGAATATATCATGGCTAAAAGTACGACTTCTGCTAAAAAGTTACAGCAATCAGCGATTTTGTTTCCAACTGATTTAGGTCAACAGGCATCAAAAGATATTTCTGGAGCAATGAATTCTGTTTTAGCAGATGTATTTGCTTTATATTTAAAAACTAAAAACTTCCACTGGCATGTTAGTGGCCCTCACTTTCGTGATTACCACTTGATGTTAGACGATCATGGTGATGAGTTATTTGCTATGACAGATCCAATTGCAGAGCGAGTACGTAAATTAGGTGGCACAACACTACGTTCAATCGGTCATATTGCTAAATTACAAAGCATTGAAGATAATAATGCTGATTTTGTCGAACCATCAGATATGCTTGCTGAACTTTGTCAAGATAATGTAAGGCTCACTGAACGTATGCGTGTTGCCCATGATATCTGTGATAAATATAACGATACTGCAACTGCAAGTTTAATTGAAGAGTGGATAGATCAAACTGAACAGCGTGCATGGTTCTTATTTGAAGCTGGCCGAAAAGTCGACTCATCAGGACATTAATAACTAATTATTAATGACAATAATAAGAGGTATATTCAATGCCTCTTATTAAAACTACGTGGAGATTTAAGATGAGTAAAAAAATTGCTGTATTAGTTGGGAGTTTACGTAAAGACTCTTATAACTTAAAAGTGGCAAAAGTTTTTCAGAAAATTGCACCACCATCACTTTCGTTACAAATTATTCAAATTGGGGATCTACCTTTATATAATGAAGATATTGATATTGATACCCCTCCTGCCTCGTATACTCGTTTTCGCCAAGAAATAGCTGAATGCCAAGGTGCTATATTTGTCACACCTGAATACAATCGAGGTTTACCTGCTGTTATTAAAAATGCCATAGATGTAGGCTCACGTCCTTATGGTAAAAGTGTTTGGTCAAAAAAAGCAGCGGCTATTATTTCTGTTTCTCCGGGCGCAATTGGTGGATTTGGTGCAAATCATCAATTACGTCAATCATTAGTGTTTCTTGATATGCCTACCTTACAGCAACCGGAAGCTTATTTTGGTGGAGTAAGTACTGCCTTTGATGAACAAGGCAATATTACCGAAAAAAGCAAAGAATTTTTATCATTATTTATCAATAGTTATGCTGCTTGGGTTGAAAAGTTAAGCTAATTGATATAGATTTTTATATTCACAGCCAAATTTTTTGGCTGTTTTTTTATTAATAACTAATTCAGATTTTTTGTAATGATTTTATCTATTCCAACAAGCGAGCAAGAATTATTAAATCGGGCAGAGTTAGTTGCAGGTTATAGCTTTGGTGAAATAGCACAATATTTAAACATTCCCATACCTGCTAATTTAAACAAACAAAAAGGCTGGGTTGGTAACCTCATCGAAACTTTTTTAGGCGCAAATGCAGGCAGTAAAGCCGAACGAGACTTTGTTAAACTAGGTATAGAGTTAAAAACAATCCCTGTTGATAAACAAGGAAAACCATTAGAAACAACGTTTGTCAGTGTTACGCCATTAATGGCTAATCATGGCGTTATTTGGGAAACAAGTCATGTTAAATACAAACTTGCCAAGGTACTTTGGATTCCAATTGAAGGTGACAGAACAATTCCTCTTGTAGAGCGAAAAGTTGGAAAACCGATTTTATGGGAACCAAATCAAGAACAAGAACAACAGCTAAAACAAGACTGGGAAGAATTAATGGATATGGTAACGCTTGGCAAAGTTGAAAAAATTACTGCTCGATATGGTACTTATTTACAAATTAGACCTAAAGCCGCCAACGGAAAAGCCCTTACCGAAGCAATTGGTGAAAATGGACAAATTATTTTAACTCGCCCACGTGGATTTTATTTAAAAAAAACATTTACGATGCAGATCTTACAAGCTTCAATATGTAGTTCCCACCAAAGTAAATAAATTAACAATAGAAACTAAAGATTATTTTTATCTATAAAATCAAATTATTGTCTAAAACAACAAGCGGTTATTAGATAACTTTATCAACAATAATTTATTTCTTTTATAAAAAATTTTTAGGAAAGCATGCATTTGAGTATAAAATTATAATTTAAAATCACTTAAATCATCTTCACTAATTTCAGCATCAATTTGCCCAACCAGATAAGAGCTCATTTCGGCTTCTTGTGGCGCAACTTGTACGTTGTCAGACACTAGCCAATTGTTGATCCATGGAATTGGATTGGATTTTGCTTCAAACGGCAATTTTAGACCAACTGCTTGCATACGGATATTGGTGATGTATTCGACATATTGGCATAAAATATCTTTATTTAAACCAATCATTGATCCGCCTTCAAACAGGTATTGTGCCCACTCTTTTTCTTGATTTGCTGCTTGCAAAAAGAGGTCATAACACTCTTGTTCACACTCTTTAGCGATAGCTGCCATTTCGGGATCGTCTTCACCACTGCGCAGTGTGTTGATCATAAACTGAGTGCCAGTTAAATGTAGCGCTTCGTCGCGAGCAATAAGCTTGATAATTTTTGCGTTACCTTCCATTAGTTCACGTTCGGCAAATGCAAACGAGCAAGCAAAACTAACATAAAAACGAATCGCTTCAAGTGCATTGACACTCATTAAACACAGGTAAAGCTTCTTTTTGAGTTCGCGTAAATTAATGCAAACAGTGCGATTATTGATATTATGTTTACCCTCGCCAAATAAGTTATAATAACTTGCGTAGCTAATTAAATCATCATAATAACCTGCAATATCACTAGCCCGTTTTTGGATCTCTTTATTGGTAACGATATCATCAAAGACCACTGAGGGATCGTTAACAATATTACGAATAATATGAGTATATGAACGAGAGTGAATGGTTTCAGAAAATGACCAAGTTTCTACCCATGTTTCAAGTTCAGGTATTGAAATGAGTGGCAGTAAAGCCACATTAGGACTACGACCTTGGATTGAATCAAGTAACGTCTGATATTTTAAATTACTGATAAATATATGTTTTTCATGTTCTGGTAACGCAGCATAATCAATGCGATCTTGCGAGATATCGACTTCTTCAGGGCGCCAAAAAAAGGAAAGTTGTTTTTCAATTAGTTTTTCAAACATCTCATATTTTTGTTGATCATAACGCGCAACATTGACCGATTGTCCAAGGAACATTGGTTCTTTAAGCTGGTCATTATGCACATGCGAAAAGGTACTGTAATTCATACTCATAAAAAAGCTCCTATTCATTCACTGTTGCTTTTACTGCTACCTTTCGACAGTGTAAAAGGCTAATTGAATGGGGAAATTACTAGTTTTCCCCAATAAAAAATTAAATTTTAGCGTATAACTGTTTGGTTTTAATCAAGGTTAAATCTTACAAGCTCCACCTTCACAGCCATCATCCCCATGGGTTGTTGGAACAATATCACCTTGAATATCTTCAGCACCATCACGAGTATTATGATAATAGAGTGTTTTTACGCCAAATTTATAAGCCGTTAATAAATCAGCTAATAATTGTTTCATTGGTACTTTATCATTTGGAAACTTGGTCGGATCATAGTTTGTATTAGCCGAAATTGATTGATCAATAAATTTCTGCATAATACCCACCAATTGTAAATACCCTGTGTTATTTGGAATTTGCCAAAGTAACTCGTAGAAGTTTTTCAGATGGTTATACTCTGGAACTACTTGTTTTAAAATACCATCTTTTGATGCTTTTACACTAATAAAACCACGTGGTGGTTCAATACCATTTGTTGCATTGGAAATTTGTGATGAAGTTTCTGATGGCATTAATGCCGATAATGTCGAATTACGAAGTCCATAGCTTTTAATCGATGCTCGTAGCGATTCCCAATCATAATGTAAAGGCTCTTTGGTAATAGTATCTAAATCTTTTTTGTAAGTATCGATTGGTAAAATGCCTTGCGCATAGGTTGTTTCGTTAAATAGTGGGCATGCACCCTTTTCTTTAGCAAGGTTATTAGAGGCTTTTAGCAAATAGTATTGAATGGCTTCAAAAGTACGATGAGTTAAATTATTGGCACTGCCATCGGAATATTTAACCCCATGTTTTGCTAAATAATAGGCATAGTTAATAACACCAATACCTAATGTGCGGCGATTTAATGAAGAATTACGAGCTGCAGGAACAGGATAATCTTGATAATCTAATAGAGAATCGAGTGCACGAACGGTTAGGTCAGCTAATTCTTCAAAATCATCAAGTGATTCTATTTTGCCTAAATTAAATGCTGATAAAGTACAAAGTGCGATTTCGCCGTTTTCATCATTAATATTATAAAGTGGCTTAGTCGGTAGCGCGATTTCCATACATAAATTGGATTGATGTATTGGAGCAAGTTGCGCATTAAATGGGCTATGAGTATTACAGTGATCAACATTTTGAATATAAATACGGCCAGTTGATGCACGTTCTTGCATCAATAATGCAAAAAGTTCAATAGCTTTAACTACTCGTTTGCGAATATTTGGATCTTGTTCGTATTGGCAATAAAGTACTTCAAATTTATTTTGATCGGCAAAAAAGGCTTCATAAAGCCCTGGCACATCTGATGGGCTAAATAGAGTAATATTTTCGTTTTTAATTAGTCGTTGATACATCAATTTATTAATTTGTACGCCATAATCTAAATGACGAACACGGTTTTCTTCAACGCCACGGTTATTACGTAAAACTAATAAACTTTCAACTTCTAAATGCCAAAGCGGATAGAAAACAGTAGCAGCTCCTCCGCGCACCCCACCTTGCGAACAAGATTTAACCGCTGTTTGGAAATATTTATAAAATGGAATGCAGCCTGTATGAAAAGCTTCACCACCACGAATTGAGCTTCCTAACGCACGAATTCGCCCTGCATTAACCCCAATTCCTGCTCGTTGTGATACATATTTCACAATAGCACTTGCCGTTGCATTAATTGAATCTAAGTTATCATCACATTCAATTAATACACAAGAGCTAAACTGACGAGTAGGAGTACGAACCCCCGCCATAATTGGCGTTGGTAGCGAAATTTTGAAATTTGAAACAGCATCATAAAAGCGTTTGATATAGTTAAGGCGTGTCTCTTTGGGATAGTTGGCAAATAAACAAGCCGCAACTAAAATATATAAAAACTGTGCGCTTTCGTATATTTCACCTGTAACACGGTTTTGTACTAAGTATTTACCTTCAAGTTGTTTAACCGCAGCGTACGAAAACGACATATCACGCCAGTGGTCAATAATTTTGTCCATCTGTTCAAACTCTTCTTGGGTATAATCTTCAAGCAAATGTCTATCATAACGTTCACTATCAACTAGTTTTTTCACATGATCATAAAGTGGTGGTGGAGTAAATTGACCATAAGCTTTTTTACGTAAATGAAAAATGGCCAAACGAGCAGCTAAGTATTGATAATCTGGTGCATCTTGTGAAATAAGGTCGGCGGCGGCTCGAATAATTGTTTCATGAATATCGGAAGTACGAATGCCATCATAAAATTGAATATGAGAACGTAATTCAACTTGCGACACCGAGACATTGTCTAACCCCTCAGCGGCCCACGTAATAACTTTGTGGATTTTATCAAGGTTGATAGGTTCTTTCTTTCCATTTCTTTTAGTAACTAGTATTGATTTATTCATTCTTTCATTCCAACATTAACATATATTTTTAGTTATGATAATTCATATTTATTAAAACATACAATATGTAGTACCTATTAATTGAATTTGTCACTATATGTAGTATTATTAATCAATAGCTCAAATTTATTGATTTAAATAAAACGATATTGATTTAAATAGTTAAAGTTTATTTTGTCTAAAAAATGAAAGAAAGAATTCATGCAAGTTACGCCATGCAGTGGATATCATTCAATTGGTTATCAGCAAAGTAAAACTTATATAGGATAAAATGTACTTATTGTACAAGAATTTGATTGCTATTTTTAGATAAATAGTACTTTATTATTTAATGTTTTATACTCAAACACATACTTTTCTGAAAGTTTTTAACATCATTTTAAGATTTGAAAGTAGGGTACGCAAATTAGTACGTAGAAATACTACTCTCTATTTTACAAGCATTTTGTTATCTTCTTTTATTTTTAGTTGAAGCTTATCGATTTAGTATTTTTTTAGATCAGATTTCTTCAAAATATTTTTATAAAAATAATCATAGCCTCTATTTTTTAGACTTATAACGTTGAATAGAGCTTGAGAGGTTTTGTTCTTCTATCCATGCTAATTTTTCAGTATAATTTTTTTCAGCACCACGAGTTGTTGGGCGATAATATTTTGTATTAGCCATTTCTGGCGGAAAGTAATTTTCACCTGCGGCGAAAGCGTTGGGTTCATCGTGGGCGTAACGATACTCAGCGCCATAACCTAAGTTTTTCATTAAGCTTGTTGGAGCGTTGCGTAAATGCTCAGGAACATCGTAATCAGGTTTTGATTCGGCATCAGTCATTGCTTGTTTAAATGCAAGATAAACCGCATTACTTTTTGGTGCACAAGCAAGATAGATGATTGCTTGTGCAATTGCACGTTCACCTTCGGCAGGACCAACTCTTGTAAAGCAGTCCCATGCGGCAAGCGCTACTTGCATAGCTCTAGGATCGGCATTACCAACATCTTCCGAGGCAATGGCTAATAATCGACGTGCAACATAAAGCGGATCGCCCCCAGCTGAGATAATTCTTGCATACCAATAAAGAGCGGCATCAGGTGCGGAACCACGTATTGATTTATGTACTGCGGAAATTAAATCGTAAAAACGATCGCCTTGATTATCGAATCTCGCACTACGTTCTCCCATAACTTCTTTGAGTAAATCAGGTGTAAGTTCATGCCCATCTGACATATCAATTAATAGTTCAAGTGTGTTGAGTGCTCGCCTTGCATCACCACCAACAAATTCAGCAATTTGTTTTTTTGTTTCTTCGGGTAGATTGATGTTTTTATTACCATAACCACGCTTAGGATCGTTCATTGCCTGCTGTAAAATTTGCTCAATGTTATGGTTGGTTAATGATTTGAGCAAATAAACTCTCGCACGAGATAATAACGCAGAATTTAATTCAAATGATGGATTTTCAGTTGTTGCCCCAATAAACGTAACAGTACCGTTTTCAACATAAGGTAAAAACGCATCTTGTTGACTTTTATTAAAACGATGAACTTCGTCAACAAATAATATAGTGCGGATCCCTGCTTGCTGATTAATTTTAGCTCGTTCAATTGCTTCACGAATATCTTTTATGCCAGATGTAACGGCAGAAACTCGTTCAACTTTAGCATTAGCATGATGAGCAATAATTTCAGCTAAAGTTGTCTTGCCTGTGCCTGGTGGCCCCCAGAGGATCATTGAGTGTAAATTTCCAGCCTCAATCGCTTTGGATAGCGGTTTATCTTTACCTAATAGATGAGATTGACCTATATATTCAGCTAGATCACGTGGGCGCATTCTAGCTGCTAATGGTTTAAATTCATCAGTAGTAAATTCAAAAGACATACTCGGCATGGCAGGTATTTATCCGCATTTATAAAATAAAACCTATTATATACTTGTTATTCTGCAAGTGAAAAAAGAAAAGAAAATATCTTCCCCCACTAGAATAAAAACGGTAATATTTCGATCATATATAGTAATCAAAATATATTTAACATATTTTTATAGAAAAAATACATAAGGATTGGTTATGAAAAAGTTTTTACTTTTAATTGGAGCATTAGTTAGTTTATCAGCATGGGCAGGCGATAAAGAAGTATTACAACAACGTTTAGATAAAATTGACGGATTTTATGCAAGGTTTTCGCAAGATGTGAAAACGGCCGATAATCAACAAGTACAAGAAGGTAAAGGCGATTTATGGGTTAGTAGACCTTACTATTTTAATTGGACGATGAATGAACCTGATGAAACATCGATTATTTCTGATGGAAAGAATATGTGGGTATACACACCAGCAGTTCAACAAGTTAGTGTAATGGACTTGAAAAAAGCGATCGATAACCGATTAATGTTACTTATTACCGATAGCCACAATTCCATATGGAATGCTTATAACGTTACACGTAAGCAAAACTCATTTACACTTAAAGCGACTGATGGTTCTAATCAAGACTTTGTGATTTCGGTTTTACCAACTGGAATGATCTCAAATTTTACGATAATTGAAGAAGATGGTCAGCGTAGCTTTTATGACTTGTCTCATCAAAAACTAGGTAAAGTCGATCTAAATAAATTTAAATTTACCCCGCCAGCAGGCGTAACCATTGATGATCAACGTTAGTTGATTTTACAGTACTTAAAGGTGGTTTATGGAACAATAACTCCCTTCTAAAATAGTACAGCCAACAAGTAGAAAATTATCTATAATAAAAATAAAAGAAAATTTAGACATGAAAAAGATGACTGAACACTAAATTTATCTATATAAAAAAGCCCAAGCCAATATCTTACCATGAATAAAGCATGGGCAATTCAACTTATGAACACCTTACTCCCTAATTATTAACCAATAAATCCACTACCAACTCAACCTGCAAATCCGTATCATTTAATGCAGGAATATAATAAAATGTTTTTCCGCCTGCATTAAAAAACAGTTCTCGATTTTCTCCATCAATTTCATAAAGGGTTTCAATACAGTCTACCGAGAAACCCGGGCAAATAACGTTCACGTTTTTTATGCCTTGCTTGGCTAACTGTTCTAATACATCACTGGTATTGGGTTCGACCCATTTGCCTTTGCCAAATTTGGATTGGTAAGCCATTTCAATCGGCAGATTTATGTCATTTTTTTGGCACTTTTCAATTAATAATTGCGTGGTTAGTTTACAGCGTTTTATATAATCGTCTTTTCGTTTGTGAATATAACGTTCAGGAATACCATGGTAAGACAGCACGAGCATTTCAGGCTCGCCTTGATCTTCAAAAGCTTGCTTAATTTGTAAATAAAGCGCATTGATATAACTTGGATGATCAGCATAATCACGAATGTAGTTAATCTCAGCAATAATTTGATTTAGGGTGATCAGTTGGTTAAGTTTATCTATTACCGCAAGTGTTGTGGTGGTTGAGTATTGCGGAAAAAGAGGTAATACCGTAATTTTGGTACATGAGCTAAGATTATTCAATGCCGATTGCATAGAGGGTTCACCATAGGTCATGGCTAATTCACATTGCACATTGGGTAAACGCTGCTGTAACTTGTTACATAATAATTGGCTATAATGCAATAATGGCGAGCTACCCTCTATCCAGATTTTTTGGTAATGCTTAATAATATAAGGTACCCGTTTGGGGATTATGCGGTACTTTAAAAGCGGATACCAAAGTAGTTTAGGTAGATCAACAACATGCCTATCAAGCAGAAATTCAGTTAAATACTGCGTTATGGCTTTTGGCGTTGCGGCGTTTGGAGTGCCTAGGTTAACGAGTAATAGCCCTTCTTTTTGGTTCACCATTAATCCTTATTTTTAAGATATTGGTTGATAATAGCAAGAAGCCGACCTAATGCTCCTTGATTTTGTTTTAATACTTGATAGGCGTTTTCACCCATTTGTTGGCGATTATTTTGGTTGTTTAACAATGCATCAATCGTTGCATAAATTGCATCAGCCGAGCTTTGACAAACTTGCATTCCTTGCGCTGAAATGAGTTGTTCACCAATCACTTTAAAATTGAAAAAGTGTTTACCACTAATAATTGGGATGTGATGGAGTGCTGGCTCTAGTGGGTTATGTCCGCCATGCTCTACTAAGCTTCCCCCAACAAAGGCGATGTTGGCAATGCCATAAAGTTCTATCAGTTCGCCCATTGTGTCGCCCAAAATGACTTGTGTTTGTTTAGCAGGAGTTTGACCGCTACTGCGGTTTATATAATTTAATCCGCAATCATTAATTAATTTTTCGACGGTTTTAAAGCGCTCAGGGTGACGAGGAACAATAATTAATAATAAATCAGGATGTTTGAGTAATAACCGTTGAAAGGCCGTTAAAATAATTTCGTCTTCACCATTATGGGTACTTGCGGCAATAAATATTGGGCGATTTAATGGCCATTGCTGTTTTAGCGTAGCAATTTTTTGCTGTTGTTGTTCGGTTAACTCAATATCAAATTTAATACTGCCTGTGACGGTTAAGTGGTCAGGCGGTAAGCCTAATGATATAAACCGTTCGCCGTCTTGCTTATTTTGTGCGGCAATAGTGCTGATTTTTGATAATAAGTAGCTAATGGCTGAACCGAGTTTTCGGTATCGGTTGGCTGATCGCTCAGATAATCTAGCATTGGCAATAATTAGGGGGATGTTTTTGTTATGACATTGGCTAATAATGTTAGGCCAAAGTTCGGTTTCCATAATAATTACTAACTTTGGTTGTACTGTTTTTAGAAACCGATGAATTGCACAAGGTAAATCATAAGGTAAATAAACATGGCTGACACTATCACCAAGTAACGATTTGACTCGTTCAGATCCTGTTGGTGTCATGGTGGTGACAGTAATGGGTAAATGCGGATACTGTTGCTTAAGTGCTTGGATAAGTGGTATTGCGGCGATGGTTTCGCCTACCGATACAGCATGAACTAAAATGCCGTTGGGCTTGACTTTGTTTTTGCAAAAACCATAACGCTCAAGCCAACGTTTGCGGTAAGCTGGCGCTTTAAGGCTACGCCAGAGTAGCCTTAGCCAGACAAAGGGTTGTAGCAAATACAATAAAATAGTATATAAAATTTGCATACGAGTTAAATGGTTATGTTAAAAAAGTGTTGGCGATAATAAGCCAATTCAGCAATCGAATCACGAATATCTTCAAGTGCTTGGTGTGAGCTTTGTTTGCTGATGCCTTTTAATATTTCGGGATTCCAACGTTTGGCTAGCTCTTTAATTGTGCTGACATCTAAATAGCGGTAATGAAAATAGCTTTCTAAATTAGGCATATAGTTAAATAAAAAGCGTCGATCTTGCCCTATGGTGTTGCCACAAATTGGTGAGCTGTTTTCTGGCACCCATTGTTTTAAAAACTCAATGGTTTGTAATTCGGCTTGTTGTTCGCCGATGGTACTTTGGCGAACACGATCAATTAATCCTGATTTGCCATGTGTGTTTTGGTTCCATTCGTCCATTAGTGCTAATTGCTCATCAGATTGGTGAACGGCAATGACAGGTCCTTCAGCAAGGATATTAAGGTCGGAATCGGTGACGATCGTTGCAATTTCAATAATGCGATCAACGGCAGGATCTAGGCCAGTCATTTCAAGATCAATCCAAATTAGATTGTTGCTATTAATTTGTGTTTGTTTGGTCATAATATGTGATAGATAATTTCTTTTTGATACTGAGTAGTGTAGCATAACTGGCAATCTGTTTTAGTAAAAAATGAGTACTATGGCAAAAATTCAATTATCCAATAATCAAAAAAGACGCATGGCAGATAAACATCAACAACGGTTAGCAACAAAGCAAGATGAAAGTTTATCTAACTTTTCATCACCGCGCGATGGTGTGGTTATTAGTCGTTTTGGTAAATCGGCTGATGTTGAAGATAGTACCGGCAATATTTATCGCTGTAGTATTCGTCGAACTTTGCCTTCGTTAGTCACTGGCGATAAAGTGGTGTGGCGTGAAAGTTTAGAGCCTAATACCAATGGTGTGATTGAAGCGGTTCATCCTAGGCATTCTGAATTGGTTCGGCCTGATTTTTATGATGGCGTTAAACCCGTTGCGGCAAATGTGGATCAAATTGTGATTATATCGGCAGTATTGCCAGAGTTATCTCTTAATATTATTGACCGTTATTTAGTTGCTTGTGAAGCAACAGAGATAAGACCAATTATTGTTTTAAATAAAATTGATTTGTTAAACGATGCCGAGCGAGAAAATATTGAAAGCCAGTTGGCTATTTATACTAAAATTGGTTATCAAGTGTTGTATGTTTCATGCCAGCATCAACAAGGTATCGCGGTATTACAAGATATTTTGCAAGGTAAGATTTCTATCTTAGTGGGTCAGTCTGGTGTGGGTAAATCAAGTATTATTAATTTGCTGTTACCGCATCAATCACAATCAGCCATGACAGGGGATATTTCAGAAATATCAGGACTTGGTCAACATACAACCACATCCTCTCGGCTTTATCACTTACCAAACGGTGGTGATATTATTGATTCTCCAGGGATCCGTGAATTCGGATTATGGCACTTAGAGCCACAGCAAGTGATTAGTGGTTTTAAAGAGTTTAATAATTATTTGGGCGGTTGCCATTTTCGTGATTGTAACCATTTTGATACGCCAGGGTGTTTACTACAAAAAGCCGTGCAAGATGGTGAAATTGCTCAATCAAGGTTAGATAACTATCATCGAATTTTGCAGTCAATGCAAGAAGTTAAGGCAAAAACTAATAAAAGCTATAAATAACCAGTTGTACCATTTTAGTGGGTAGTTAGATAAATCATTATTCTTTCAATTTATAAATGAAATAATAAGTTAACCAAACTATCCGCTAAAATGAGTAACTATTTAATTTGTGATGAGAAATCATTATTCTATATCGCCTTTAACCAAAGGTACAAATATGACCTCGCCCATATTTTTAGCTAAAAAGCTATTGCCAACACGTTCAATTAGTTGTAAAAATTGTTTATTTTCACCAACTGGAATCACTAATCGACCTTTATCGGCTAGCTGTTCTAATAGGCTTTGTGGTACTTCAGATGCGGCGGCGGTAACAATGATGCCATCAAATGGTCCACGCTCAGGCCAACCTAACCAACCATCACCATGGCGCGTTGCAATGTTATGAATATCAAGTTGCTTTAAACGGCGCTTAGTATTCCATTGTAGGCTTTTTATTCGTTCTACTGAACAGACATTTTCAACTAATTTAGCTAAAACGGCAGTTTGATACCCTGACCCTGTGCCGATTTCAAGCACTTTGGAGTGTGGTTCTAATCTTAATAGCTCTGTCATCTTTGCTACAATATAAGGTTGAGAAATGGTCTGACCACTGCCAATTGGCAATGGACGATTATCATAAGCTTGATGCGAAAGCGCTTCATCAACAAAGTGTTCCCGAGGAACACTGGCAATAGCATTTAAAACGCGCTCATCTTTTATGCCTTGTTGACGCAAGAATTTAATTAAGGATTGCATTTTTAAACTTTGCATTTGGGCTACTCATTTTCTATTATTAGTTCACGTATCACACTTGTTGCATAACAACCTGATGGCAAATAAAAATTGAGTTCGAGACTATGCTCATCTAACCATTGCCAATTAAGCTGATGTGCTCGTAACAATATGGATCGCCTTGCTGTTTCTACTCGCTCTTTTTTAAATAAATCATTAAATTCAGACCAAGTTTCTAAACATTTTTGCTCAAACTCTAGTGCTTTACACAAAGTACCGAGTGGGGAATCGCCTATCATAGGTGCTGTAATATTAAGTTCACCGCTATCTAAGCGCTGTTGTAACAGTGTTAATTCATCATTCTGTGCAACAAACCAACTATTGCGCTGTGCTAATTGTAATATATCGCCATCAAGCACGGTTTGCTGTAAGTTTTGTGCAATTCGTTGGCTGACAATATCATTAAAAATTGCACTTCGTGCTGCTGAAAGATAAAAACTGCGTTTTTTGCGATCTTTTACCGAAATTTCACCTTTAGCCCAACTTATGGCTTGAGTAATATTATTTCCATCACGACCAAAACGCTGTTCACCAAAATAATTAGGTACGCCGTGTTGTTTGATTAATGCTAATTTAGATTCGATTTCGGGTTGGTTACTTAAATCTCTTAAAATAATTTTAAAATAATTTCCCTTTAAAGCACCAATTTTTAATTTTTTATTATGCCGAGTAACGTCTAATATTTCACAACATGCTAAATCAAATGCCGAAAAGTCAGGTGTTTGCTGACCAGGCATATGTAAGCTAAACCACTGTTGAGTTACTGCGTGACGATCTTTCAATCCTGCATAACTTACTAACTTTGGCGAAATACCGACATATTTAGCCAACTGTTCGGCCACAAATAGGGTATTACAATCACGTTTTTGCAAAAAAACTAAAACATGTTCACCTTCACCAGTCAATTCAAAGCCAAGATCTTCTGTCACATTAAAATCTTCGTATTGTTGCTTGTATTGTCCTTTAGTGGTCGGTTTACCATATAAATAATTAAGTTGTGCTAACACTATTATCGCCTATTGTATAATTTAAACTGTTTCGGATTTTTTACTTAATAACACTACCGTTTGGCAAGCAATGCCTTCTTTACGCCCAGTAAAGCCTAATTGTTCAGTTGTTGTTGCCTTTACACTAATTTGATCAAAATGAACTTTCAGATCTTCTGCTATATTAACTCGCATTTGATCAACATGAGGTCGCATTTTAGGTTCTTGGGCAATAATAGTAGTATCTAAATTAACTAATTCATAACCTTTAGCTTGAACAAGGGTATACACATCTTTCAATAATATTCGACTATCTATACCTTTATATTTAGGATCTGTATCAGGAAATAGCTTACCGATGTCACCTAATGCCAATGCGCCAATTAAAGCATCGGTTATTGCATGTAACACAACATCACCATCAGAGTGAGCAACAAGGCCATATTGATAAGGAATTTTTACCCCAGCAAGAGTTATAGGACCCTCACCACCAAACTTATGCACATCAAAACCTTGTCCTATTCTCATACTTTTACCTATTTGGAGTTTGCTTAGTTAAATAAAAAGTTGCTAAAGCTAAATCTTCAGGACGGGTTATTTTTATATTATCCCCACGACACTCAACTAATAAAGGATGCCCACCACAATACTCAATGGCTGAAGCTTCGTCAGTAATGGCAACATGGTCATTTAGAGCTTGTTGCAAACATGATTTTAGTTCGCCAGCATTAAACAGTTGAGGAGTAGCAGCGCCCCATAAATAAGTTCGGTCTTCAGAATAATCAATAACCGTATCATTATTTCGATAAGCTCGTTTAACCGTATCGCTAATACGAGTAGCTAATATACCACCTTGCTTTTTATTTGTTACCGTTTCAATCAAGCGCGTAATATCATCATGATCAACACAAGGCCTTGCAGCATCATGAACTAATGCCCACTGTTCATCATTCAGCAATTTTAATCCGGCTAAAACAGAATCAGCACGAGTTTCACCGCCTAACGTCATTTTAATCTTATCATGCAAGGCGATCGAAAGGGTGTTAAATAGATGATCTTCAGGACTGATTACAACAATAACTTGAGTAATTTGAGGATGCGTTAATAATTTATGTAACGTATGTTCTAAAATCGTCTTTGAAGCGATTTTTAGGTATTGCTTGGGAATTTGGCTATTCATACGGCTACCAATTCCTGCTGCCGGCACAATAGCAATAATATTATTAAGATTATTTACGTTATGCATTATTGTTTTTTTGTATCCGAATCAATAATAATTCGATAGAAAGATTCATTAGCTTTAACCATCCCTAAATGACTACGTGCACGCTCCTCTATTGCTTCATAACCTCGTTGTAAATCATTAATTTCAGCAAACATTTGCTCATTACGAGCCTTTAATTTTTCATTATCAGCACGCAAATTGACTAACATTTCGACATTATCTCGATAATCGTACACGTTATTTTTACCACACCATAAAGCATATTGCAGATAACCAAACACGACTAGTAATAATAAAGGGAGCTTCCATCTTATCATTAGCTTAATATTATCCTTTATCTATATACATTTAACGGGTTTTGGTAAACCAGCAAGTTTAGTTGCTTGTTTGGCTGGACCATCTGGAAATAACTTATATAAATAACGACTATTGCCCTTTTCTGCACCAAATTTCTTTTCCATCGCTTTAACTAATGCACGTATAGCCGGTGAGGTTTTATATTCTAAGTAAAAATCACGAACAAATAAGATAACTTCCCAATGAGCATCGGTTAAATCAATGCCTTCTTTGGTGGCCAATTCAGGAACCAACTCAACAGTCCAATCCTGCCAATTATTTAAATAACCTTTATCATCGGTTTCTATCTGATCTAACATTTTTTAAAGCATATTATTTAATTTGCGTTATATTATACTCAATTAATCAAAAACCAACACTAATTTTGATGACTAATGCACCATCGCTTGCCTGATCCTCATAAAATTTGATGAAATTTAAAGCAAACAATAAAAAATCTTAAAATAGCTATTTACAAATAAGCAAGTCTCCTTTAATATTCACAGCCATTGCGGAAGTGTGGCTGAGCGGTTGAAAGCACCGGTCTTGAAAACCGGCGAGGGGCGACCCTCCCAGAGTTCGAATCTCTGCGCTTCCGCCATCTTCCTACAAAGATCATTTAAAAACCAAATCGTACTATTCTATTTTTAACTATCCCCTAAATAATACGACCCGAAAGTAGAAAATTCTCTATGATAAATGTAAAAGAGGATTTAAACATTTTTATTCGCTATAGCATCAAGAAACACAGGCTTTCCAGACCGATAGTTCAGTTAAAAATAATCTAGCGATACAACATGTAGGAAAACATCGAGTTGTTTACATTTCATGATTAAATAATTCTTAGAACGGGCATAACCCGTTTTTCCCAAAATGGCTTAATATTTGTTTTCAATTCTTTAACTTGTTGAATATTTGCGATAATGCCAAACCTTAATTCAAATTTTGCCTCAATATTATTATTTTTTTAATCTCCAGACGGTATAGACTCCTGAATATTTTTTACAAAAATATTTACCTGAAAAAGCAAATAGTTGAGTAAATAGCCAATAGTACAGCTTACGTATGTAGGAAAACGCCGAGTTGTTTACACTTCATGGTTAAAATAATCCTCTAAAAACTCATAAGGCGTTTTTCCAAAAATCGCTTTATGTGGTTTAACAGTATTATAAAAATTAATAAAGCGTTTCAGTTTTTGTTTTCTATCTTTTGAATCGTTAAATATATGCTGATTATGTACATCGCAATTCAAAGTTCATATCACTCTTTCGGCTTTCCCATTCGTTTGTGGGCAGGGTGAGCTTGGTGAATTTTTGATTAATACGATGGCTATGGCACGTTTTAACAAATAGGTGTTCACTGGCGCCTTGATATTCACGTCCATTATCGGAATAAATACATGTAGTGGTATAAGGACACTGGGCTAACACATCGTTTTGTAAAAATTGTGCTGCACTAAATTGGGATTTATCAGGGTAAATACCGGCATAAAGCTCACATGAAAAATCATCAATGCCAATAAATAAATTATCACTTATCAAATAGCCCTGTTTGCAAAGCAACAATTCCATTCTTGTTTTTGAACGATAGGCTATTTCTCTTATTTACACTTTGTTAAAACTAGTCAGCTTTGAAAGGATTTTAGCACTATTTTATCTAAAGCATGTCTTTTTTGTGTTTCTTTATTTCAGTATTAATTATATTGAAATGCTGATATTCTCACTTTTTCATTATTGATAAATTTTATTAAAAATCAACATAATACATTTTATGTTTTATTGTTATTTTGGAAATAAAAAAATTTTTAATTATTTTTAACAATGGTCATAACCTGTCCATAACATCCATTAAATTATCCCTGAATATTTATTATATCAATATTGAGGAGATAAAAATGGCTATTTACCGTTCTGACACAGATCTTGCTTTTTTAAAACACTGTAGCAATGACGATTTAGAATTGTTGGTTTCTATTTTAACCGTTGATCCTGCTGATAATAGACCTCGATATACAGAAGAATTAACGGGATGTGAGATGTATAAAAGACATTATCCCAATCATAACCGATATTGGGAAAGTATTGCTGCTGAGCTACAAACCTATGGAGCTAATACATTTGTCACAAAACTATTTAGAGGGGGGAAAGGTGTTTCTTATCGTGAGATTTTAATAGATGTTTGTGAAAAGAAAAAAGTGAATTTTAATAAAAATTCTTCAATAGAAGTTATTGAAATGAATTTGCTTTTAAAAATTCTAGAAGAGTCATTAAAAGAAATGACAACAGAACAACTAAATCAAGTATCAAAAGATATGCAAATGGATTTAATGAATCCTACTCCTGAGTTAATTTTGATGTCGATTCAATCTGCTATTAATCTTTCCGGTTTTGCTGCCTATACTTTTGCTACTCGTACTCTTGCTATGGTACTAAGGCAAATTGGTATGAAGGTTCCTTTTTTTGTTTATACTTCATTAACCACAGCAATGAGCATTTTAGCAGGTCCAATAGGTTGGGGAATAACTGCATCTTGGCTAGCAAGTGATTTTGCTTCTCCTGCTTTTAGGGTCACAGTTCCTGCATGTGTAATTGTCGCATATATGCGACAAAAGTATCTAAATAAGGAAATTATTAATAAGAATTGAGGCACAAATTTAGGGAATATAACATGTCTGAACATGATCCATTATGTATGAGAATTTATACGATATTAGTGCGTTTATTTCTTGGGGAAACACTTTCAGTAACAGATTTAGCTCATGAATTTAACGTCTCTAAACGAACAATACGTAGAGATTTTAATGACCGCATAAAGATGATTCCTGATATAGAAATTAAAGACGTTAAAAAAGGATATTTTAAATTATCTAAGTATTCTGCAGGTTCATTAAAAACTTATAGAGAAATATTACATTTTAGTCGAATAATTGATATTGATAAATTATTCCCTAAACATGCTTTTGATCATAAGTTTATTGATATTCTACTTTCAAATAAAAATCATTCACCTTGTATTATTTATACTGATTCGTTAGATGATCAACCTAGTATGTATGGACCTTTTCTTACTATTATTCAATCTATCATTGATAGAACGTTAATTACAATAAAAACGAATAATGAAGTATGTAATAACTTCGCTCCTTATCAACTTATTCATTTTAAACGTCATTGGTATTTAGTAGGAGAATTAGAGAAACATATCCTTGTTATAGCGTATGACGTTATTAAAGAAATAAAAAAAATTGAGGCTTCTTTTAAGATTGATTTGAATATTTCTGAAACAATTCAGGAAGATGATTTTATACAATCACTTCCTAATTATACAACTAAGATTCTTCACAAAATTAACAAACATAACATTTAAAGGGGATAGAAATGCCTATTTTTAGAATTATTAGTATTACCTCTGGACTTATATTAACCGTTTCTTCTATTTATGAAGCTCAAAAAGTTGTAGGGAAAAAATGCAATGAATATGCATTATCAACAAACCAAAATATAGCGGCTAGAGTAATAACTAGTTTTGTTGTATTGGCTGCTATTGGTGGCACAATTAGTAACGTTATTAAATCTATCTATAAATAAAATGAAGAGAAAACAATGATGAAAAAGATATTATTACTGCTAATATTAGTTGGAAGTACATTCAATTCTTTTGCTGTTCAATTAAAAGTGAATGTTCAAAACTACTACAATAGCTTAGCTGGAATGTATAGCCAACATGTTTATATTACCTCTATGGAAAATTCGGTTGCAATAAAGGGCGTAACAATCAATAAAGGAAATTGTAGAATAGGTACGTCACCTAGAGAGTATAGAGTTACACTAAAATACGGGCAACGTGTACGGGTAACACCAATTATTGGATGTTCAGTTCTTGAAGTTAAAGTTGCAACAAATAAAGGTACGAAAACCTATTCGTTTAAATAAATACTTTTAATGTTGATCCTGTAAATACACAAATTTATTTACAGGGTCGATTCTGATACGCTGTTTATCTAAACAAATAAAAGCTGCTCCATTTTGTCAAAAAGTTTCAGGAACGCACCACGTTTATGTAAAAAAATAAAAAAATCATTATGTTACTTAAAAATAAATATTCTCTAATTTGCCGTTTAGTTTGATTTTTAAGTAAAGGTAAACCTTTAGTATCAACCTGTAGTATTTCGCTCAGAGAGGTTTTGTTATCGCCTTTAGCTTACCGTCTTAATTTATTTTCAATAGATTTTTCGAATTTAACCAGATAGTTAATACCCTAACTGATGGTTTTATAACATTCATTTTTACTACTTAAAAAGACAAAAACTCTAATTGGGCTTTATTTAGTACGCTATAAATGGTCGGGAAACCATAACGCGCCTAGCCAAATTAGTAACGGTTATTTTCTTTATGATATCAGCGCTCTATCGTTTATTTGTGATAGAGCGTTAATTTTGTTTTTTTATGAATATTTATTACAGCCATTTCTCAAATTACTGTAAACAACACGAGGAATTTTTATATATTCCCTCTGCTATACTTTATTATAGACTTTGTTTATTTTGGTAATAAAATCAATGTATTATAAATAATTAATTAACAACCTATTATTTTGTGAGATTTTGTGGTAAAAAGTGGGAGTAAGTGGTGAAAATGAACTTTTAATTAACACTTTGATTTTTTTAATTAAAAAATGACAAAAAATTTATAAATAACAATTCTTTTATGTTTAGTGGTGCAATTTCAATCAATTTAGATAATAAAGGGCGGTTAGCTATTCCTACTCGCTACCGTGAATCTTTATCTGAAGGTATGGTTTGCACAATTGGTTTATACCATCCTTGCTTAACTCTCTACTCTTTATCTGAATGGAAATGTATAGAGCAGCAACTTGCGACATTATCAACGATTGTAGAAGCTGAACGTAGAATTAAGAGACTATTATTGGGTTATGCAACTGAGTGTTTAATGGATAATTCAGGTCGAATTTTATTACCACCTACGTTACGTACTTATGCTAAATTAGAAAAAAATACAATGTTTGTTGGTCAATCTAATAAATTCGAAATTTGGGATGAGGTAATTTGGTATCAACAAATTAAAGACGATATTGCCGCATTACCAACGGATATTGAAAACTTATCAGATAATTTAAAAAATTTAACTATTTAATAAGAGTAAAAGATTGATGGATTACCAACACAAAACGGTTTTATTAAACGAAGCTGTAAACGCACTAAATATAAAAAAAGATGGCATTTATGTTGATGGTACCTTTGGGCGAGGCGGTCATTCTCGTTTAATACTTGAACAACTTGGTCCACAAGGTCGATTAATTGCGATTGATCGTGATGAGCGTGCTGAGCAAGTTGCTTTACAAATAACAGATCCTCGATTTACTTTTATTAGGGGCGAATTTTCAAATATTTACCAATATATTAATAATTTTGAACTATTAGGTAAGATTGATGGACTTTTGTTAGATCTTGGTGTTTCATCCCCACAACTTGATGATCCTGAAAGAGGGTTTTCTTTTATGCGAGATGGACCGCTTGATATGCGCATGAATAACCATAAAGGTTTAACAGCAAGCGAATGGTTACTTAGCAGTGATGAAGATGATATTTCATGGGTGTTAAAAACATTTGGTGAAGAAAAATTTGCCAAACGTATTGCTCGATCGATCGTGGAGCAAAATAAAGTTTCGCCAATCACCCGTACTTTAGAGTTGGCTAATTTAATTGAAAGAGCAACACCAAGAAAAGATAAAAATAAGCACCCTGCTACACGTAGTTTTCAGGCTATTCGTATTTATATTAATAGCGAATTGGAAGAAGTTGAGCAAGCACTAAATAGCAGTTTATCCGTACTTGCAGGTCAAGGAAGATTAGCGGTTATCAGCTTTCATTCACTAGAAGATAGAATTGTAAAGCAATTTATTGGTAAGCATAGTAAAGGTCCTAATTTACCTGCTCGATTACCACTAACAGAGCAGCAAATTAAACAATATGGTAGTGCTAAATTAAAATCTATTAGTAAAATCAAGCCAAATACTATTGAAATCAAAAATAACCCGCGCTCTCGAAGTGCAATATTAAGGGTAGCAGAAAGGAAAAATGAATAGCAACCAATACAATGATAATTTTCAAAATAACACCTATATTGATAAAGAGATTCAAAAAAGGCCAAGTAGAAGTTTATGTGGCTTAATTATTAGTGATTTATTTGGTCATCAAAAACTTTCATTATTATTACTTGTAATGATTGTTATGTCTGCTGGTGCGGTATTAATAACAACTCAGCAGGTTCGTAAGCAGTTATTTGAGCGTGAGCAACTTTTATTAGAACAAGATGTATTAGAAAGCGAATGGCGGAATCTAGTTATTGAAGAAAATGTCTTAGCCGATCCCAAACGAGTGGAAGAAAGAGCTAAGAATCAATTAGGTATGTCTTATGTCACACCGCAAAATGAAACAGTTATTGTGATAAAGAGTAAATAATGAAACCTGTCACTAAATATAAAAACAATAAAGTAAAAAAGGCTACTAAAACAACTAAAGCCAATAAGTTGAATAACAGTAAAAAGAAATTTTTTACACCCAATCGTTTTTATATTATATATGGTTTAATTATTTTTGCGATTATTTGCCTTATTGTTCGAATGGCATTGTTACAAATTATTGAGCCTGATAAACTTATTGCTGAAGGTAATAAACGTTCACTTCGTCACCAAGAAATGGATGCACCAAGAGCAATGATTACCGACCGTAACGGTCGTGCATTAGCAGTAAGTGTGCCAATGTTCGACGTTTGGGCCGATCCCAAAATTGTTGTAAAAAAAGGAGGGGTTAAAGCGGATGATATTAGATGGCAAGGATTAGCTCAAACGTTAAATATTCCAATGTCAACGCTAGAACAAAAATTAAACAACCCATCAATGAGATTTGTTTATTTATCTAAGCAAGTAACGCCAACAATATCTGACTATCTGAAAAAGTTGAAATTACCCGGAATATCATTTGCAAAAACATCTAAACGTTACTATCCAGCGGCAGAAAATATTGCTCAATTAATAGGTTTAACAGAAATAGATGAAAATGGAACAGAAAAAGGTTCTGAGGGGATCGAAAAAAGCTTTAATCAATGGTTAATTGGTGAAGCAGGGCAAAGAATAGTTCGCCGAGATCGAGTAGGTCGTGTAATTGAGGAATTGCAACGTACAGAAAGCGAAAAGGCATCAGACTTAACATTAAGTATAGACGAGCGTTTACAATCACTTGTATATAGTGAACTTAGTCAAGCAGTTAAATTTAACAAAGCTGACAGTGGAACAGCTGTATTGATTGATGTACATACTGGTGAGATTTTAGCGATGGCAACCAGTCCATCTTATAATCCTAATAACCGTTCATCAATTGATTATAATTTATTGAGAAATAGAGCTGTTACTGATGCGTTTGAACCGGGCTCTACGGTTAAACCGCTAGTTGTAATGGCTGCTTTAGAAAAAAAAATTGCTAATTTAAATACTATTATCGATACTAGACCGTTTTATGTTAATCGCTATGAAATTAAAGATGTGTCATATCAAAAAACATTAAATTTGGCTGGTATCTTAGAAAAATCAAGTAATGTTGGCGTAAGTAAGCTCGCTTTGCAAATGCAGCAGGATGATCTGGTAGAGTTCTATAGCCGGTTTGGATTAGGTCAACCAACGGAATTAGGTTTAGGCGGTGAAGTTAGTGGTTCAATTGCAGCTGATAGAACCAGAAAATGGGCTGATATTGAGCGAGCAACATTTGCGTTTGGGTATGGATTAAGTGTTACCCCATTACAATTAGCAAGAGCTTATGCCACCATCGGTAGTTATGGAATTTACCGACCTGTATCAATTTTAAAAGTTACGGAACCTGTTAAGGGTAAACGTGTAGTTTCTGAAAAAGATGCTAAAACAGTCGTTCAATTAATGGAAGCTGTAGCTGTTACCGGTGGCGGAACTAAAGCATCGGTTCCTGGTTATAGTGTTGGAGTTAAAACAGGAACGGCGAAAAAATTATCTGGTGGACGGTATGTTAATCAATATTTAGCTTATACCGCAGGTATCGCTCCAGCAACAGCGCCAAAGTATTCACTTGTTGTTGTTATTGATAACCCTAAAGCAGGACAATATTATGGTGGTTCGGTTTCTGCGCCTGTTTTCAGTCGCATTATGGGTGGTGTGCTTAGAACGATGAATGTAAAACCTGATCGCCAAGTTGATAGGCAAATGATTATTTATTAGTAGGTGAAAATGTTAGCAACAAACTCGTTTAAAACATTATTTGAATTATTAGGTGGAAGATGTAATTTAAAATTAGATGATTTTCCACTTAATCATTTGCGTATAGATAGTCGTAAAGTGAAAAAAAATGATGTGTTTATCGCAATTAAAGGTCATACAGTTGATGGTCGAGCATTTATTCCTCAAGCTATTTCAATGGGGGCGGTTGTTATCTTAGTAGAAGCAAGTAGAAAATCAAATGACTTAAAAATTGACTATATTAAGCGTGAAAATAAATCGATAATTCCACAAATTAGTGTTTTCCAACTTTCACAACGCTTATCTCTGATTGCTAATGAGTTTTATTATTCCCCATCAACAAAATTATCCGTTATTGGTGTGACAGGAACCAATGGGAAAACAACTGTTAGTCAGCTTATTGCCCAATGTTTAACATTATTGAATGAAAAAACAGCATTAATGGGAACTATTGGTAATGGGATTTATAATGAACTTGAGCCATCAGTTAATACAACGTTATCGGCGGTTGATGTGCAAACCTTATTAGCTGAATTTGTAGAGAAACAGGTCAAAGCTGTCACGATGGAAATTTCTTCACATGGGCTTGCGATGGATCGGGTTAAAGGGCTAAATTGCGCTGCTACTGTATTTACCAATTTAAGTAGAGATCATCTTGATTATCACAAAACAATGAGTAGATATGCAAAAGCAAAATGGTCGTTATTTAGTCCCGATGAAAAAGAAAAACAAGTTTTAACTACGGGTAAATCAATTATTAATTATGATGACAAATATGGTAAAAGATGGATTGAAAAACTTCCACAAGTGACAGCTGTATCATGTCAAACAAAATCATTACGTCGACTCAAAGCGTTAAATATACCTTACGTTGGTGTATCAATGATCGAATATCTTGATAAAGGTGCCCAAATTCATATGGAGTCAAGTTGGGGAAACGCCATTATTAATAGCCGATTGCTAGGTGAATTTAATGTTTCTAATTTGCTATTGGCTATAGCTACACTTTTAACATTGAACTACCCATTTTTTGCTGTTGTTAATATGGCTTCTTTTTTGACTCCAATCTGTGGACGAATGGAGGTTTTACATGTAAAAAATAGCTCAACGGTTATTGTTGATTATGCGCATACTCCAGATGCGTTACAGAAAGCTTTGCAAGCTAGTCGAATTCATTGTAAAGGTTCTTTATGGGTGATTTTTGGATGTGGTGGCGATAGGGATACTGGAAAAAGACCTTTAATGGCTGAAATAGCAGAACAATTTGCCGATAAAATTGTTTTGACTAATGATAATCCACGCACTGAAGATGAAATGAAGATCATTCATGATATTCAACAAGGTTTATATCACACCGATAATGTACACATAATTACCAATAGAGTGCAGGCTATTACACAAACATTAAAGCAGGCTAAGCCTAATGATGTCATTTTAATTGCAGGCAAAGGGCATGAAGACTATCAAATAGTCGGTAAAACTAAATATCACTATTCAGATCAAGAAACAGTGAAAAAACTTCTAGGAGTAGAGAATCAATCATGATTCCATTAGAAATTGAGCAAATAAAAAAAATAGTTAATGGTGAATCTTATTACATTCATGATGAAAGTGCTGTGATTGATACTATTTGTACTGATTCACGAAAAATAATAAAACAATCATTGTTTATCGCACTTGTTGGAAATAATTTTGATGGACATGCTTTTGCTGAACAATCTATTAAAGATGGTGCTATAGCCGTGATCGTCGATCATAAACTTGATAAGACTATACCACAGATTGTTGTTAAGGATACTCGCTTGGCTTTAGGGGTAATCGCTAATTTTATCCGGCAGCAAAGCACAGCTAAAATTGTTGCACTTACAGGTTCATCAGGTAAAACGTCAGTTAAAGAAATGACTGCGGCAATATTACAACACTGTGGACAGACTCTTTCTACACAAGGCAATTTCAATAATGATATCGGGGTGCCATTAACACTGTTACGCTTAACTAAACAAGACCAGTTTGCAGTTATAGAATTAGGCGCTAATCATATTGGTGAAATAGCCTATACTACGAATATTGTTAAACCACAAAGCGCTTTAATTAATAATATTGCAGAAGCACATATAGAAGGTTTTGGATCGCTTCAAGGTGTAGCAAAAGCTAAAGGTGAAATTTTTCAAGGATTGCTTAATGGTGGTATTGCTATTATTAATTTAGATAGTTGTTCAGATAAATGGTTTACCCAGTTAGTAAACAAAACAGTTTGGACTTTTTCGTTAACGAATCCTTCCGCTCAATTTTATGCTAGCAATATTCAACACGATAAAAAAACAACATTTACATTACATACACCTAAAGGTGAATGTGAGATTATGTTATCGCTAGTTGGGAAACATAATATTTCAAATGCGATCGCAGCATCAGCTTTAGCGCTTTCTGTCGGAGCAACTTTGGATCAGATCCAGCAAGGCTTAACCTCTTTAACACCTGTAAAAGGGCGGTTATTTCCAATAAAATTGAATCATACTCAATTAATTTGGGATGATTCTTATAATGCTAATGTTGGATCAATGTCAGAGGCAGTCAAAGTCTTGGCAAAACAGCCAGGCTATCGAGTTTTGGTCGTTGGAGATATGGGGGAACTAGGGCCTGAATCTGAAAAATATCATCGACAAATAGGAGAACTTGCCCGCGATCAAAAGCTTGATTGTGTAGTAAGTATTGGCAAATTAAGTCAATTTATTAGTCAGTATAGTGGTGAGGGTCACCATTTTAATAACAAACAAGATGCAGTGAATTATCTATTAATGCTGTTACGTCAACAACCAAGTTTAACAATCTTAGTTAAAGGTTCACGTAGTGCAAAAATGGAAGAAGTTATCGAAAAAATTCAAATTGAACAACTCAAAATGAGTCAGGATTAAGATTATGTTGCTTTGGATATCAGAATATTTAGTTAAACATTTTACCTTTTTTAATGTTATCTCTTATTTAACGGTAAGAGCTATTTTAGGTTTATTAACCTCGTTAGCAATTTCATTATTTTTGGGGCAAAAAGTCATTGATTGGCTACAAAAATTACAGATTGGCCAAGTTATTCGTCATGATGGACCTGAGTCTCATTTAAGTAAAAAAGGAACACCGACTATGGGGGGGACGCTAATTTTAGCTTCAATTTCCTTATCGGTATTGTTATGGGCAGATTTACGCAATCCTTATGTTTGGGTAACTTTGTTTGTTTTAATTGGTTATGGCATTGTTGGCTTTGCTGATGATTATTTAAAAGTGATTCGTAAAAATAGTGCTGGATTAATTGCTAGATGGAAATACTTTTGGCAATCGGTTATTGCGTTAATTGTTGCTTTTGGTCTTTATGTTTATGGCAAAGATAGCTCGGTAACAGTACTTGTTGTGCCATTTTTTAAAGACGTTATGCCTCAATTGGGACTATGGTTTATTTTGTTAACTTACGTAGTTATTGTTGGGGCTGGTAATGCCGTTAATTTAACAGATGGACTTGATGGATTAGCAATTATGCCAACTGTTTTTGTAGCCACTGGTTTTACGCTTGTAGCCTGGGCTACAGGGAATGTCAATTTTGCGGCTTATTTGAATATTCCTTATATCAAATTCAGCGGAGAGTTGATGATTGTTTGTACTGCAATTATTGGTGCTGGACTTGGTTTTTTATGGTTTAACACCTATCCTGCTATGGTTTTTATGGGGGATGTTGGCTCATTAGCTTTAGGTGGTGTGTTTGGAATTATTGCTGTTTTATTACGACAAGAATTTTTATTACTAATTATGGGTGGAATTTTTGTTATCGAAACTTTATCCGTGATTTTACAAGTAGGCTCATATAAATTACGAGGTAAAAGGATATTTAAGATGGCACCGATTCATCATCACTATGAATTAAAAGGTTGGCCAGAGCCTAGAGTTATTGTGCGTTTTTGGATTATTTCATTAATGTTAGTTTTAATTGGATTATTAACTCTAAAATTACGTTAATTTAAACATAGATCAGGATTGAATCATGGTTAGCTATCAGGGCAAAAATGTTGTAATTATTGGATTAGGCATTACAGGTCTTTCTTGTGTTGATTATTTTCTTGATCAAAACGTTATCCCAAAGGTAATTGATACTCGTTTAAAACCACAAGGATTAGAGCAATTAGATAATCGTGTTAATTATCATTTAGGTGACTTAAATATTGATTGGTTGTTAAAAGCTGATTTAATTATCACTAGCCCAGGCATTGCATTATCAACTCCAGAATTGAAAAAAGCAGCTGAAAAAGGTATCGAAATTATTGGTGATATAGAACTTTTTTGTCGTGAAGTTAATCTGCAACCAAATAAAAAAATTGTTGCGATCACTGGAGCTAATGGTAAAACAACGGTGACAACATTGGTTGGTGATATAATTAAATCATCCGGTATTAAAGTGGGTGTTGGTGGAAATATAGGCGAACCTGCATTATCCCTTTTAAAGCAGGAATATGATGTATATGTTCTTGAATTATCAAGTTTCCAGCTAGAAACAACATATAGTTTGCAGGCGACTGTTGCAACAATTTTAAATATTTCAGAAGATCATATGGATCGGTATCCTCTTGGTTTAATGCAATATGTCGAGGCTAAGCAACGTATTTATCATAATGCAAAATATTGTGTAATTAACCATGATGATAAATTAACTATTCCAACTGATAAACAAAGCAACTGTGTTTCATTCGGTGTGAATAAAGGTGATTATCATTTAGATGTCCATTATGAACACCTAATTGCACAAAAACAAAGCGTGTTAGATACTAAAATGATAAAACTAATTGGGTGTCATAACTATCTTAATGCGTTAGCTGCTTTAGCAATTGCAGATAAATTAAATATTCCACGACAATCAAGCTTAGCAACAATAGCCTCCTTTCAAGGCTTGCCACATCGTTTTGAACTGGTTTTTGAGCAAAATGGTGTAAAGTGGATTAATGATTCTAAAGCGACCAATGTAGGTAGCACGGAAGCAGCGCTAAAAAGTGTTATTTGCCACGGTAAACTATACTTATTATTAGGTGGTGATGGCAAATCAGCTGATTTTTCTCCTCTATTACCTTACTTACAAAATAACAATCTTGAGGTTTTCTGTTTTGGGCGAGATCGTTATTTGCTTGGTAAATTAGCTCCTAATATAACAACAATAACTGAAACAATGGCTGAATCGATGCAAATCATTGCTCAAAAAGCAATATCAAATGATGTGGTTTTGCTTTCGCCTGCTTGCGCAAGTTTAGATCAATTTAAAAATTATATCGAACGAGGAAATCAATTTGCAAAATTAGCTAAAAAATATGTTCAAAGGGGTAAAAAATGACATTTTTTTGGTTAAAAAAACAAGTTAACCCACATGTACCATTTGATAACCAACTACTTTGGACTGTGCTAGGTTTAATGATATTTGGTTTGATTATGGTGACATCAGCTTCGATGTCATTTAATGAAAGCAACCCTTTTTTTTATACACAACGAGAGCTTATTCAGTTAGGAATATCGTTATTTTTAATGTTTATTACATTGTATATTCCGATGCAACGTTGGCAACAGTTTGCTTCTGTTTTACTTATTATTGCTATTATTATGTTAATCGTTGTGTTAGGTATTGGTTCTTCGATTAATGGAGCATCTCGTTGGATACCTCTAGGTGTGTTTAATTTTCAGCCTGCAGAGCTTTCAAAGTTAGCTTTATTTTTATTTTTAGCTGGTTATTTATCACGTAAATGTGAAGAAGTAAAAAATGGCTTTTGGGGCTTTTTTAAACCAATGGTTGTTATGGCCATACTCTCAGTTTTGTTACTTAAACAACCTGATTTAGGTACAGTTATCGTTTTGTTTATGGTAACTATCGGTATTTTATTTATTGCTGGTGCACAATTGTGGCAATTTATTGCTATTTTGTTAACGGGGGTTGGTGTTGTAATTTGTTTGATTTTATACGAAGCATACCGTTTAACAAGGCTGTTAACTTTTCTTGACCCTTGGCAAGATGCAACAGGTTCTGGTTATCAACTAGTTGCATCATTAATGGCAATTGGTAGTGGCGGTATTACTGGGCAAGGTATGGGGAATTCTATCTTAAAATTAGGTTATTTGCCCGAATGTCATACTGATTTTATTTTTTCGATTATTTCTGAAGAATATGGATATATAGGGGTAGTTGCTTTATTGTCATTACTTTTCTTTTTGACATTTAAAGCTCTAGCAATTGGTTATCGAGCGTTGAATGAAGGCTCACTGTTTTCAGGTTATTTAGCCTGTGAAATAGGTATATGGTTTGGTTTTCAAACGTTTGTTAACGTCGGAGTTACATCTGGTATGTTACCAACTAAAGGATTAACATTACCATTTATCAGTTATGGTGGTTCAAGCCTTATTCTGAGTAGTATTGCAGTTGCAATACTACTCAGAATAGATTTTGAATTTAGACAACAACAAGCGCAAGCACGAATAAGGTTAATAAAATAATGAAAAAGTTATTAGTTATGGCAGGTGGAACTGGCGGACACGTCTTTCCCGGTATTGCTGTTGCGCATTATTTAATGAAGCAAGGTTGGCAAGTCAGGTGGTTAGGTACCGCCGATCGAATGGAAGCACAGCTAGTTCCTGAAAATGGTATTGATATTGATTTTATTGAAATATCAGGGCTACGAGGAAAAGGTGTTATGGCATTATTAAAAGCACCTTATAAAATTCTAAAAGCAGTTTTACAAGCTAGAAAAATATTGAAAGCTTATCGTCCTGATGTTGTTTTAGGAATGGGGGGATATGTTTCTGGTCCTGGAGGAATCGCAGCTAAAACACTAAGCATACCAATTGTAGTACATGAACAAAATGGTATAGCTGGTTTAACCAATAAGTGGCTAGCTAAAATTGCAACTAAAGTTTTGCAGGCATTTCCTACCGCTTTTTCTAAGGCTGAAGTAGTTGGTAACCCTGTACGAAGTGATCTTTTAACGGTTGCAAAACCTGAAGAAAGATTCAAAAATCGTAATGGATCAATTAGAGTGTTGGTCATGGGGGGAAGTCAAGGAGCTAAAATTATTAATGATATTGTACCTCAAGTGATGGCAAAATTGTCCGATAAATATGAGGTATGGCATCAAACAGGTAAAGGAATGTTAGATTCGGTAACTCAGTCTTATCAAAATTGTGATATGACCAATAATAAAGTGACGGAATTTATATCTGATATTGCAGATGCATACAATTGGGCCGATATTGTGATTTGTCGCAGTGGTGCATTAACTGTTAGTGAAATTGAGGTCGTAGGTATTGGCGCTATTTTTGTGCCATTTATGCATAAAGATCGCCAGCAGTTTTGGAATGCAAAATCATTAGCGGATATAGGCGCTGCCCATATTATAGAGCAACCAGATTTTAACGTTGAATCACTATCAAATTTGTTATTAAATTTGCATCGCAATAAGTTACTTGAAATGGCAATTAAAGCTAAAAGCCTATCTATTGTAAATTCCACTGAAAAAGTAGCTAAAAACCTTGAGTCAGTGATAAAATAGTAGAATTTAGATATACATCTTATGTAGTTGGCGGAATAATTTGTGTAAGCTAAGAAAAATAATTGCGATACAAATAAGCCATGATGATATAAGGCACTATACAATAAAAAGAATAATTTAGGAGTCCAATAGTGAATACAAGGGAATTAGCGGAGTTAAGAGTAATTATTCCTCAAATGAAACGAGTCAAGCATATCCACTTTGTGGGAATTGGTGGCGCCGGTATGGGGGGAATCGCTGAAGTTCTAGCTAATGAAGGTTACAAAATCAGTGGTTCAGACATTGCTGAAAATGCGGTCACTCAACATCTTGAAACATTAGGTGCAAAAATTGTTATTGGTCATGCTGCTGAAAACGTGCTTAACTCTAGTGTTGTTGTTATATCTTCGGCTATTTCACAAGATAACATTGAAGTGATTGCTGCACGCGAAGCGCGTATACCTGTAATTCAACGTGCAGAAATGTTGGCAGAATTAATGCGTTTTCGTTACGGAATAGCTATTGCTGGTACTCATGGCAAAACCACCACTACCGCAATGGTTACAGCTATTTATGCCGAAGCCAAACTTGATCCAACATTTGTCAATGGTGGTTTAGTTAAGGCGGCAGGAACACATGCTAGATTAGGTAATAGTCGTTATTTTATTGCGGAAGCAGATGAAAGCGATGCATCATTTCTTCATTTGCAACCAATGGTCTCTATTGTAACAAATATCGAGCCAGACCATATGGATACGTATCAAGGAAGTGTTGATAATCTTAAACAAACATTTATTTCGTTTTTACGTAATCTTCCATTCTATGGCTTAGCTATTATGTGTTACGACGATCCTATTAATCGCGAATTATTACCGATTGTAGGACGTAAAATAATTACTTATGGGTTTAGTGAAGATGCTGATGTTGTCATTAAAAATTATCATCAAGAACGAGGTGTAAGTTATTACACGGTTTGTCGTCCTGGCTATCGTGATTTACAGATTGAACTAAATGCACCAGGTAAACATAACGCCTTAAATTCGGTAGCTGCAATTATTGCGGCGACTGAAGACGGTATTGATGATGAATCAATTATCAATGCATTGGTTAAATTTGCTGGTACTAGTCGACGTTTTGATTTATTAGGTGTTTTTCCGCATGTTGATGGTGGTGATATTATGGTGGTTGATGATTATGGTCATCATCCTAGTGAAGTTAATGCAACAATTCAGGCCGCAAAAAATGGTTGGCCTGATCGACGGCTTGTAATGTTATTTCAACCCCATCGATATACACGGACTCGCGATTTATTTGATGATTTCGCACAAGTACTTTCTCAAGTCGATACGCTTGTAATGTTAGATGTTTATTCAGCGGGAGAACAGCCTATTACTGGGGCTGACAGCCGATCTTTATGTCGTTCAATACGTAATCGAGGCAAAGTTGACCCAATTTATGTTTCGGATTTAGATTTGCTACCTGAAATTATGCAAGAAGTATTACAAGGTGGTGATTTATTAATTACACAAGGGGCTGGTAGTGTTGGCCGTATTGCGCGCCAATTAACCCAAACTCAATTATTCTCAAAATAGGTTTTATAAAAATGGTTGATAAAGTTGCTGTATTGTACGGCGGCACTTCTGCTGAGCGAGAAGTATCACTTAAGTCAGGTAAAGCAGTGCATGCAGGATTGTTGGCAAATGGTATTGATGCTCATCTTATTGATACAAAAGAGCTTCTTGTTACCAATTTGAAAGAACAAGGTTATACAAAAGCTTTCGTTATTTTACACGGACGTGGTGGGGAAGATGGTATTATTCAAGCGATTTTGACTTATCAAAATATTCCTTATACAGGTAGTGATGTTTTATCATCTGCATTAACAATGGATAAGTTAAAAACTAAATTAGTTTGGAAATCACTTAATTTACCTGTTGCTGATTATGTTATAATAGAAAAATCACAATTAATTGATACAGATGCTATTGTTAAACAACTTGGTTTACCATTGTTTGTAAAACCAAGTCATGAAGGTTCAAGTGTGGGAATGACCAGAGTTAATGAAGCATCTGAATTACAGTCTGCTATTAATGTAGCTTTCAAATATGATAGCATTGTAATGGTTGAGTCATTTTTAGCAGGTCCAGAATTTACAGTTGCAATTGTAGGCGAAGATGTTTTACCTACAATTCGCATCCAACCGACTACTGAATTTTATGATTATGATGCAAAGTATTTATCGAACTCAACGCAATATTTTTGTCCAAGTGGATTGCCAGATAATAAAGAACAAGAGATTAGCAAATTAGCATTAGAGGCTTATAAAGCTGTGGGTTGTAGAGGTTGGGGACGAGTAGATATTATATTTGATACTAATCAAAATCCGTATTTGCTTGAAGTTAATACAGCGCCAGGTATGACAGATCATAGTTTAGTGCCAATGGCAGCCAAACAATATGGTTGGTCATTTAATGAACTTGTGGACAGAATTTTAAATTTGGCAACACTATAACTGACCTTATTTTATGAAGCAAGTTAGGCAGGCAGCGCATAGACGAGAAGATAAAAATAGAAGGCGATTGCTTATCTTTCGTAATACTGAACAATTAATTGGATTTTTGTTCTTTATTATAATTATTTTTATTTGTATTTGGGTTGTTCAAAGCTTCAAAAATTGGATGGATGATCCCGAACAAATGGTATTATCACAATTGACATTAAGTGGTGAATATACTTATACAACTGAGAATGATCTTCGTGAGGCCATTCTTGGATTAGGATTACCTAACACTTATATTGGACAAGACGTGAATGATATCCAACAAGAAGTGATGCGATTTCCATGGGTTAAGAAAACAAGTGTGCGTAAACAGTGGCCTAATAGGTTAATTGTCTATGTGGAAGAGTATAGACCTGTGCTTTATTGGAATGATCTATTTTTACTTGATGAAAATGGCAATATTTTTAGTGTACCACTTGACCGTATTACTAAACTACAATTGCCAAGGCTATATGGCCCTGAAGGTAAGGCTAAATCGGCTTTAGAAACTTATTATAAATTAGAGAGTCTTTCCAAAAAGCTAGCGAATAATCAGTTAGCATTACAAATTAAAGTGGCTATAACTGATGAAAGGAATGCATGGCAATTAATGGTGGAACCGTGTGTATCTGGTTTTTGCCTTGAAAATCAGGAAATAAAGCTATTGTTAGGCAATGAAAATATTGAACAGCGATATCAACAATTTATTAAATTATTTCCTGAAATTCAATCACGGTTGCCAGAAAATGAAAGAATAATGGTCGCTGATTTACGTTACGAAAATGGTATTTCAGTGCAAAAAGAAAAAATGGTGCAGAAAGGAATAAATTAAGGCTGAAGTATGAAAGCAACAGAAAAAAAATTGGTTGTTGGACTAGAAGTTGGTACCTCTAAAGTACTTGCTCTTGTTGGCGAGGTTCTTCCCGATGGTATTATTAATATTATTGGAGTAGGACACTGTCCATCAAAAGGGGTTGATAAAGGAGGGGTTAACGATCTAGAGGCCGTCGTAAAATCAATCCAACGAGCAGTTGAACAAGCTGAACTAATGGCGGATTGCCAAATATCTTCAGTATATCTAAGCCTTTCAGGTAAACACATTCGTTGTCAAAATGAAATAGGCATGGTGCCAATAGCGGATGAAGAAGTAACAGCAGAAGACGTCGACAATGTTGTTCATACTGCAAAATCGGTCAGAATTCTAGATGAGCATCGTATATTACACGTTATTGCACAAGAATATTCTATTGATTTACAAGAAGGTATTAAAAACCCTATCGGCTTATCTGGCGTAAGAATGAAAGCTAAAGTTCATTTGGTCACTTGTCATAATGATATGGCTAGAAATATTGTTAAAGCTGTTGAACGTTGTGGATTGAAAGTCGATCAACTTATTTTTTCAGGGTTAGCTTCTAGTTATGCTGTTTTAACCGATGATGAAAAAGAATTAGGGGTTTGTGTTATTGATATAGGTGGTGGCACAATGGATGTGACAGTTTATACTGGTGGTGCTTTACGTCATTCTGTTGTAATTCCATATGCTGGTAATGTTGTTACTAGTGATATTGCCTATGCATTTGGTGCACCACCGATGGATGCTGAAAATATTAAAATTCGTTATGGATGCGCTGTTGGTTCACTGATTGGTAAAGATGAAGTTATTGATGTACCAAGTGTTGGCGGTAGGCCTTCTCGTTCATTGCAACGCCAAACCCTTGTTGATGTAATTGAGCCTCGCTATTCCGAGCTTCTTTTATTGGTGAAAAAAGAATTAATTACACTACAAGATGAACTTAAAAAACAAAATATTAAATACCAATTAGCAGCAGGTATTGTATTAACAGGTGGAGCTGCTCAAATAAAAGGAATGGTTGAGTGTGCTGAAAAAGTTTTTCAAAATCAAGTTCGTATTGGGCAACCATTAAATATATCAGGGTTAACTGATTATGTACAAAAACCATATTGTTCAACAACTATAGGGTTATTACATTATGGAAAACAGAGTTTATTAAATGATGATGCTAAAGATAGTAATAAATCATCATTAAAAGGGATAGCTAAACGATTGACCGGTTGGTTTAAAAAAGAATTTTAGCTAATATATTTCAAGAACTTCGTGGACATTGTAGATGATTATCTGTACAATGTTTCAAGATCGTAAATTTGGAGATAAGTTATGTTTGAGCCTATGGTTGCAGATGATGAACCAGCAGCAGTCATTAAAGTTATTGGTGTCGGTGGTGGCGGTGGTAATGCCGTCGAGCATATGATTGCCGAGCATATTGAAGGTGTTGAATTTTTTGCGGCAAATACAGATGCGCAGGCATTAAAAAGAATTAAGGTAGGTCAAACTATTCAAATTGGTACTAATGTAACTAAAGGACTTGGTGCTGGTGCTAATCCAGAGGTTGGTAGGAACTCAGCTGAGGAAGATCGCGAGGTCATCCGTAGTGCTATTGAAGGAGCTGATATGGTTTTCATCGCAGCGGGTATGGGTGGGGGCACAGGAACAGGTGCTGCACCGGTAGTTGCTGAAATAGCAAAGGAGTTAGGTATACTAACTGTCGCTGTTGTTACTAAGCCTTTTGGTTTCGAAGGCAAAAAGCGTATGGCCTTTGCTGAGCAGGGTATTGCTGAATTAGCAAAGCATGTTGATTCACTGATAACTATTCCAAATGACAAATTATTAAAAGTATTAGGTCGTGGAGTGAAATTACTTGATGCTTTTGCAGCAGCTAATGGTGTTTTAAAAGGTGCTGTGCAAGGTATAGCTGAGCTTATCACTAAACCTGGTCATATCAATGTTGACTTTGCTGACGTAAGGACAGTAATGTCTGAAATGGGATATGCAATGATGGGCTCTGGCCGAGCTAGTGGTGATAATCGAGCTGAAGAAGCGGCTGAAATGGCAATTTCTAGTCCATTACTTGAAGATATTGATTTATCTGGTGCTCGAGGCGTATTGGTAAATGTAACTGCAGGATTAGATCTTGGCTTAGAAGAGTTTGAAACTGTTGGTAGTACGGTTCGTGCATTTGCTTCTGACAATGCGACAGTTGTTGTTGGTACAACTTTTGATCCTGATATGTCTGATGAAATTCGAGTAACAGTGGTTGCGACCGGCATTGGTATAGATAAACGTCCAGAAGTTAAAATGCCTAAAACGGTTCCAGCACATAATGCATTATTTGGTCAAAATAATGAGTTAGGACAATCAGAAGAGAAATTAGCTAAAGTTGTTAATGAGCCAACGGTTTCTCCTCTTGATAATCGTGAGATTTTAGATATTCCTGCTTTCATACGTAAGCAAGCAAATTAAAATGAACTTATTTGATTTTTTATTGTCAAAATCGATAGGTATATATAAAAAGTAGGTGCAAAGTGAAACAAAGAACATTAAAAAAAACTATTCAAGCAACTGGAGTTGGTTTACATACCGGCAAGAAAGTTACTTTGACATTACGCCCTGCGCCTGAAAATACAGGTATTATTTATCGTCGTACTGATTTAGATCCATATGTGGATTTTCCTGTAGATGCAAAATCTGTACGTGATACGATGCTTTGTACTTGTTTAGTAAACGAAGATAATGTTCGAATTTCAACAGTCGAACATATTAATTCTGCCTTAGCAGGACTTGGCATTGACAATATTATTATTGAAGTTAATGCTCCTGAAATTCCAATTATGGATGGTAGTGCTAGCCCTTTTGTTTATTTATTACTTGATGCAGGTATTGCTGAACAAAATGCACTTAAAAAATTTTTACGAATAAAGGAAACTGTTCGAGTTGAAAATGGTGATAAATGGGCAGAAGTAAGACCTCATAGTGGTTTTAGATTAGATTTTACTATTGATTTCCATCATCCTGCTATTGATAGTAGTTCACAACGCTATCAATTGGATTTTTCATCTGAATCATTTATTTGTCAAATTAGCCGAGCTAGGACGTTTGGTTTTATGCGTGATATTGAAGCATTGCAATCTAAAGGTTTATGCTTAGGTGGTAGTTTAGATTGCGCAATTGTTGTTGATGATTATAAAGTGCTTAATGAAGATGGACTGCGTTTTGAGGATGAGTTTGTACGTCACAAAATGCTTGATACTATTGGTGATTTATATATGAGCGGTCATAATATGATTGGTGAAGTCGTTTGTTATAAATCAGGCCATGCATTAAATAATCAATTATTACAAGCATTGTTAGCTAAACAAAGTGCGTGGGAATATGTGACATTTACAGAAGAACAAACTGTACCACTTGCGTTGGGTACTAAGCAGCTTATTCTAGCATAAAGTCATAAAAATATTATTATATATTATAAACGCTCCTATTTTAAATAGGGGCGTTTTTATTTTATATTAAAGAGATAATAACATGAATAATAGTCATTTTTTTGCTCATTTATCGCGATTAAAACTTATTAACCGTTGGCCTTTAATGCGTAATGTAAGAACAGAAAATGTATCAGAACATAGTTTACAAGTTGCTTTTATTGCGCATGCTTTGGCTATAATTAAAAATAAAAAATTTAATGGCAATGTAAACCCCGAACGAATTGCATTGTTAGCAATGTATCATGATGTTTCAGAGGTTATCACGGGCGATTTACCAACACCGACAAAATACTACAACCCACAAATTACCGTTGAATATAAAAAAATTGAAAAAATAGCCCAACACAAACTAATTAATATGCTTCCAAAAGATCTACAGGAAGATTTTAAAACACTCATTGATGATGATTTTTATAACGAAGCAGAAAAAAGTATCGTAAAACAGGCTGATGCATTATGTGCCTATCTTAAAACGATTGAAGAATTGAGTGCTGGTAATAATGAGTTTAAATTAGCAGAACAACGTTTAAAGAAAACTTTATCTGAACGCAGCAGCCCTGAAATGGACTATTTTTTAGATGCTTTTCTTCCTAGTTTTAGTTTGTCATTAGATGAAATAACGATGTAAAAATAATTTACCTAGTTAAGGTATTATCTATTACAGCTAATCCATTATTTTCAGAACATAAAATATGATATTGCCGATAAGAAAGATATTTTAATAACGGTAATAGTTTTTAGTTGTAGCTAAACTTTAATTGATAGATACAAAATTTAGGGTAAGTTCTATTTTAATTTAATGCCATATTTTATGTACTTTGATTAAAGAATATAGTATCTATTATTTCCTATTAAACTTATTTTTACTGATAAGATCATTAACTTGCATCATTTTAGGCTTAGTTATATTATGAAAGGAATATAATGTTATTTAAGGAATAAATTATGTTAAAATCAATTGATCCGACAACAACCCAATCTTGGAAATCCCTTCAAGCTAGTTACGAAAAACACCACAATAAAACCATTGCACAAATTTTGAAAGAAGAACCGAAACGCGTTGAAAAACTTACTATTCCTTTTGAAGATGAGTTTTTAGTTGATTTGTCTAAAAATAGAGTAACGCAAGAAACGCTAGAATTGCTTTATAAGCTAGCTGATGAATGCGATCTAATTGGTGCTACTAAAGCCATGTATAGTGGTGAAAAGATTAATTGTACAGAAAATCGAGCTGTATTACATGTTGCATTACGTAACGTATCAAATACACCAATTTATGTTGATGGTAAGAATGTGATGGATGATGTTAACGCTGTCTTAGCTAAGATGGAATCATTCAGTAAAAAAGTGATCAATGGTGAGTGGAAAGGCTATACCGGTAAAAAAATTACTGATGTGGTGAACATCGGTATTGGTGGTTCAGATCTAGGACCAGTAATGATTACCGAAGCACTACGACCTTATAAAAACCACTTGAACATGCATTTCGTATCAAATGTAGATGGTACACATATTGTTGAAGCACTTAAAGGTTTAAATCCTGAAACGACATTATTTTTAGTGGCTTCTAAAACCTTTACTACACAAGAGACTATGACTAATGCACAGACAGCACGCGCATGGTTAATTGATGCTGCTAAGGATGATAAAGCGGTTGCGTTGCATTTTGTTGCATTATCAACCAATGCCAAAGAGGTTGAAAAATTTGGTATTGATACAGCTAATATGTTTGAGTTTTGGGATTGGGTTGGTGGACGTTATTCGTCATGGTCTGCAATAGGATTATCGATTGTTTTATCTATTGGATTTGATAACTTTAAGCAATTTTTAGCTGGCGGCCATGCAATGGATAAACACTTCCAAAATGCACCAATCGATAAAAATATTCCAACTTTGCTTGCGTTAATTGGTATTTGGTATAACAATTTTTGCGGTGCTGAAACCGAGGCAATTTTGCCTTATGATCAGTATATGCATTGTTTTGCTGCTTATTTCCAACAAGGGAATATGGAGTCGAACGGTAAGAGTGTTGATCGTAATGGAAATAAAACGCCTTATACTACAGGTCCAATTATTTGGGGTGAGCCAGGAACAAATGGTCAACATGCGTTTTATCAATTAATTCATCAAGGAACTAAGCTCATTCCTTGTGACTTTATTGCTCCAGCAATTAGCCATAATCCTGTTGGCGATCATCATCCTAAGTTGCTTTCTAACTTTTTTGCTCAAACCGAGGCATTAGCATTTGGTAAAACAAAAGCGCAAGTCGAGCAAGAGTTTATTGCCGCAGGTAAGACACTTAACGAGGTTAAATCTATTGTGCCATTTAAAGTCTTTGATGGTAATAAACCGACTAATTCGATATTAGTGAAGAAAATCACTCCTTATACACTTGGCGCATTGGTTGCGATGTATGAACATAAAATTTTTACTCAAGGGGTTATTTTAAATATCTTTAGTTTCGATCAATGGGGTGTGGAGCTTGGTAAACAATTAGCTGGGCGAATTCTACCTGAATTAGCTGATGATAAGCCAGTGAGTTCCCATGATGATTCGACCAACAATTTGATCAACCAATATAAAAAGTGGCGTTAGATTGTTTTAGTCAATCAGCTATTATAAGAGGACAAAATAAAACCTTCGGCCTTGGCTGAAGGTTTTATTATATTTTATGGAGTTACTTTTTAATTCGTATTATTGGTGTTTTACCCGCTTCAACAGAACCAGATAATTTAGTTAACTCAACGACAGTTTCCATATTAGAAATAACCACTGGGGTTAACACTGATTTTGCTTTGCTTTCAAGTAATGGCAAATCGATTTCAATAATCGTATCACCTACTTTTACGTGTTGACCTTCTTCTGCAATTCGAGTAAAGCCTTCGCCTTTTAGTTCTACGGTATCAATACCAAAGTGAACAAAAAGTTCAATGCCTTCGTCTGATTCAATAGCAAAAGCGTGGTTGGTTTCGAAAATTTTGCCAATTTTACCATTTAATGGTGCAACAATTTTATTGCCAGATGGTTTAATTGCAATGCCATCTCCAACGATTTTTTCAGCAAAAACTACATCTGGAACATCTTCGATTTTGACAATTTCGCCACTTAGAGGAGCAATAATCTCGATGCTGTTTTTATTATCATCGGATACAAATTGCTTAATTTTATCGAATAGACCCATTATTGTCTCCTAACAAACTTGCTTTTCAGCAGTATAATTTTCAATTAACTCGATGATTTCTTTGGATGTTGCTTTTTCAAGTACGGTATCTGCAAATTTTTTCGCTTCTGCGTAATTTGTATTGCGAATTAATTTTTTAATTTTTGGAATAGATACTGCACTCATACTGAATTCATCAAGTCCCATACCAAGTAATAAGATAGTTGCTCTTTCATCGCCAGCAAGTTCACCACACATGCCAGTCCATTTACCTTCTTTGTGAGAAGCATCAATAACTTTTTTAATCAGTGCCAACACTGAAGGTGAAAAAGGATTATAAAGGTGAGAAATAAGTTCATTACCACGGTCAACAGCTAAAGTGTATTGTGTTAAATCGTTAGTACCGATACTAAAGAAATCCACCTCTTTGGCTAAATGGTGTGCAATTACAGCTGCTGCTGGTGTTTCAATCATAACACCGATTTCAATATTTTTATCAAATGCTTTACCTTCAACATTTAATTGTTCTTTAAGAATATTGATTTCTGACTTTAAGGTACGAATTTCTTCAACTGAAATAATCATCGGGAACATGATACGAAGTTTACCAAATGCCGATGCCCGTAATATTGCACGTAGTTGTGCGTGTAATATTTCTTTGCGATCTAAGCATATACGAATAGCTCGCCAGCCTAAAAATGGGTTTTCTTCTTTTGGTAGGTGCATATAAGGTACATCTTTGTCACCACCAATATCCATGGTACGGACAATAATTGATAGGCCATTAGCTGCTTCAGCAACTTCTTTGTAGGCCTTAAATTGTTCCTCTTCGTTTGGATATGCTTCACGATCCATGAATAAAAATTCAGTACGATAAAGCCCAACCCCCTCGTAACCATTACGCTCAGCTCCAGTAATATCACGGACGGTACCTATGTTACTACAAATTTCTACTTGATGACCATCAAGTGTGACTGCAGGTAAATCTTTTAACTTTGCCAGTTCTTCTTTATCGGCAACGTATTTGGTCTGAACTTGTTTTAGTTTTTCTTGAGTGCTATGATTTGGATTAATATAAATGGCATTATTTATTGCATCTAAAATAATAAAATCACCATGCTTGATCTTTTGAGTAGCATTAGATGTACCAACAATAGCAGGGATTTCCAAAGAGCGAGCCATAATTGATGTGTGTGAAGTACGGCCACCTGCGTCAGTAATAAAACCTAATACCATGTCTAAGTTTAATTGCGCGGTTTCTGACGGTGTTAAGTCAGTAGCAACTAAAACACATGGTTGGCTTATTGCACTCAAGTCAACAATTTCGATACCTAAAATATTTTTAAGTAATCGTTTACCGATATCACGAATATCGGCAGCACGCTCTTTTAAATATTCATCATCTAAGTTTTCTAATTCTTTAGCTTGAGTTTCAAAAACAGATTGGACCGCAGCGTCTGCACTTGAATGTTTGCTTTGAATACGAGAAATCACTTCTTGTTCAAGATCTTCATCTTCAAGAAGCATAATATGTCCTTCAAAAATGGCTGCTTTATCTTCGCCTAATGTTGATTTTGCACGCTCCATAATTACGTGTAACTGTTCACTTGATTTTTCTCGAGCTGCCTTAAAGCGTTCGATTTCAGAGTCAATTTTATTATCAACAACTTGTCTATTGTTAATAACAATTGGTTCTTCTTTTAGTAATAACGCTTTCGCAAACGCGATGCCGGGGGAAACAAGTATACCTGATACCATAACATTTAATCCTTATTCAATTTCAAAACCTTTCATAGCTAATCGGGAGTTATTATTCCAATTTAGGAATTAATTTTACTAAATGATCAACTGCTTCTTTTTCATCTTCACCTTCGGCTGCGATGGTAATGGTTGTACCTTGTGTTAAACCTAATGTTTGTAATTTAAATAGGCTTTTAGCACTTGCACTTTTACCATTAGATGTGACAGTAATTTCTGCATTAAAGTTTTTGGCTTCTTTCACAAATTGTGCTGCAGGGCGAGTATGAAGACCATTAGATGCAGTAATGGTTACATCTTGTTTGTACATATTATTGTTACTCCCAAAAATATTTTCATTCTAGCGACCAATATAAATAAAAACTGTCTGAAAGGCTAGTAAGATTTTTCATATATCTTTTATATTAACTCAATCTTATTAGCTTTAATTTATAAAGATAGCTACCTTTTATTAATACCATTTTATTAATATCGGTAGATGCGAGTGATTTTATCACTACATTTTTTAAATTCTACCTGTCCATGGATTCCATGTTTGATGTTTTCAAACACAATTTCTTCACTACCATCAAGTTGTGAGGCGTGAATTTCTTCTTTACAGAAAGTTTCAAATCTCTGTAATTCTTGTTCGCCATCACCTATTTTATATGATTTAGGTAAATCTTGACTGGTTACATTGGTCTGTATTTTATCCTGTACATCAAGGATAATGACACCTTTATTAGGTAAAAATGAACTACAGGATGCTAACAAAAACACTAATCCTGAAAAACATAATAGACTTAATCGTTTCAGAGGTAATTTGGCAATTAATCTAACAATGTTCAAAATAATTCCTTTATAAAGCACAGTAACCTGTTTATTATTTACAATTGGTTACGGATTATATACTAATAATCAAAGAAAGTGCAGAGTACATTTTTAGCAATGTGATAATATTAGAGGAAATTTATGCAAGATACTATTAATTACGACGAATTTAATCGTCAACTAATCCAAAATAAAATCGGTATTACCGCTGCTGAGTTTCATGGTTTTCTTTCTGGAATTTTAGCAGGTGGTAATCATGATGAAAGTTGGCGTCCTTTAGTTAGCGATATGTTAAATAATGGTCAAGCGATTGTTGAACCATTAGCTGAGCAAATAACAAGGCTTTATCAGTTAACTAAGCAACAGTTTTCTGAAGATAATTTTGAATTTGAGCTGTTACTTAGCCATCATGATTTGTTTACGCAAATTGATGATTTGGTTGGCTGGGTGAATCACTTTTTGCTTGGTATTGGACTTGCACAGCCAAAAATTAATCATCTTAAAGGTGATGTTGGTGAAGCAATCTATGATCTACGCCAAATTGTTAAATTGGGTTATGATGAAAGTGAAGATCAACAAGAACTTGGTTTTGCATTTGAAGAAATTAAAGAGTATGTTCGTATAACCGCTATGCTCTGTTTTGATGAGTTTAACGAGCCCGATATAGCTACAACAATTCATTAATCAATATTAATAATTACATCCCATTAAATAAGGCCATAACTATGATAAACAGTAATATCAAAACAGAACTATTGACACGACGGGAAAAACTATTAGCTCAGATGACCGCAAATAGCGTTGCACTTTTTTTTGCGGCCCCTGAAATAACACGAAGTAATGACACAAATTACCCTTATCGACAAAATAGTGATTTTTGGTATTTTACGCTTTTTGCTGAGCCAGAAGCAGTTTTTATTATTGTTAAACAACAAGATAATTCAACTAAATTTGTTTTATTTAATCGCAAAAAAGATCCGTTAGCCGAAACTTGGACAGGTTACCGATTAGGACAACAAGCAGCGTTAGATGCCATTTTTGTTGATGAAGCCTATGCATTTGATGAAATTGATACCGTATTACCTCATTTATTGAATGGTAAAACAGCAATCTATCATGCTGATCAACAATATGATTATGCTGATGACATTGTTGATAATGCGATGGAAACGTTGCGAAAAGGTAATAAATTGAATCTTTTCGCACCCAATTGCATGATTGATTGGCGACCGCTAGTTCATGAAATGCGCATGTTTAAATCTGACTTTGAAATGGCTATTTTACGCCAAGCTTGTCAAATTAGTGCTAAAGCACATGTTCGTGCTATGCAAAAATGTCAGCCAACTATGTTTGAATACCAGCTAGAAGCCGAAATTTTACACGAATTTGCTTGGCATGGAGCTCGATATCCATCTTATAACACCATTGTTGGTAGTGGTAATAATGGATGTATACTACATTATGAAAATAATAGTCAGCAGTTAAAAGATGGCGATTTAGTTTTAATTGATGCGGGTTGTGAATATCAGTACTATGCAGGAGATATAACTCGCACTTTTCCTATCAATGGCAAATTTAACCACGCTCAACTTGAAATTTATAACATCGTTTTAGCATCACAATATCAAGCCATTAAATTATTTAAACCGGGCACTTCAATTATGGAAGTCAATAATCAAGTTGTAAGAACGATGGTAGAAGGTTTAGTAAAACTCGGGATTATGCAAGGTGATGTTGATAGCTTAATTGCTAATAAAGCTTATACACAATATTACATGCACGGTTTAGGACATTGGTTAGGAATTGATGTGCATGATGTAGGTAGTAATCGAGCTAGAATATTAGAGCCAGGTATGGTTTTAACAGTAGAACCAGGGTTATATATTAATCAAGATGCCGATGTGCCAGAGCAATATAAAGGTATCGGTATTCGGATTGAAGATAATATTTTAATCACACAATCAGGCAATGAAGTTCTAACCAGCGGTGTTCCTAAAGAACCGAACGAAATTGAAAAGCTAATGGGAAAAAATAAGTAAATTATTAATGGTAAGCCATAACCTCTTTGCTTAAAGTTATGGCTTATTAGTTAGCTAATCATCAAAAAGTTAATACCTAACTATTTAGGCATCTAATTGTTATCTAAACGAATCGATTTATCACGATTAAAAATAATTCTAATTTTTAGGTTTTTTGCCGGAATTGGCTTGTATTTCCAAGTTTTCATGGCATTTATTACCGAACGATTAAATATATTATTAGGATTTGCTTCAACGATGCGAATATTTTCAACTCGACCATCGCTATTAACATCAAACATTGCTATCACATAACCTTCTAAGCGCATATCAAGCGCTCGGCGTGGATACTCAGGTTGATTTCGTCTAATTGGAGAAGGATTACCTGAATATTGGCGATTATCTGAAAGTTTGGGTGCAACAGAGGTATTTGCCAAATTTTCACTAATCACTTCTTGCCTAACTTGTTTATGAGAAGATTTTTGGACTGATTGGCGCTTTTTTTTGGGCTTTTTCTCTTTTTTTACTACAACTTCCTTTTGGGGGGAAGTGGTTGATTTATCAGGTTTTTTTTCGATAATAGGTTCCGAATTTTCTTCTTTAACCACTTCAGGTTCAACAACAGGATCAATTGGTGTTTCTTCAATTTGTTTGTTATCGATCAGTTCGCTATTTTCCGCACCTTGAGTTTCTGGGGTATTTTCAACTAATGATTGTTCAGGGGCGGCAAATTGCGATAGATCGACCATAATTGCTTTAATAGCATTATCACCTTCATCAACAGTAATATTTTTAGCAAACAAGGCAGAACTAAAGATCAGTGCAAATAAGATAAGATGCGACAATACAGAAACTGATGTATATGCATAGGTGTTTCTAGGTTTTTTTTTAATTGGACTCAAAGGGACCTTAGTATTATTGAGATCTATATCAAAGTTAATCTTCATAATAATAATCATATTTAACTTAATGACCGTTATTCTAAATGAAAATGCTTATCATTTGTAGTGTTATTTTAAAATAAGATAGATGACACCTTGTTGCATAAAGATATTTATCAGATAATAGAAACAAATATTTATTATTTGTAGTGGTTAGGCTGATGAACACTCCATCAATGAATCAAATACTCGATCTTGTTAAAAATGATTTAGTCAAAGTAAATGAGGCAATACAGGCAGAACTAACTTCTGATGTGGCTTTAATTAATCAATTAGGCAATTACATTATTAGTAGTGGTGGAAAACGTATTCGTCCGGTTATTGCATTGTTAATTGCTAAAGCACTCAACTACCAAGGTGATAAACATATTATCACAGCTGCTTTTATTGAATTTATTCATACCGCCACCTTATTGCATGATGATGTTGTTGACGAATCCGATTTACGCCGAGGTAAATCAACCGCCAATGCACTTTTTGGAAATGCCGCGAGCGTATTAGTTGGCGATTATATTTACACACGCTCTTTTCAAATGATGGTACGTACAGAATCGTTTAAAGTATTGACGATCATGTCGGCTGCAACCAATGTAATAGCTGAAGGTGAAGTACAACAGTTGATTAATTGTAATGATCCTGATATCACAAAAGAACAATATTTAGATGTAATTTATCGCAAAACGGCACGTCTATTTGAAGCAACATCGCATTCTGCTGCAGTCCTAGCAGGAGCTAGTGAGGAGCAAGAACTCGCCTTACAAGAATATGGAAAATATCTAGGCACAGCCTTTCAAATCATTGATGATCTACTTGATTATAGCGCTGATAGCAATCAAAAATTAGGTAAAAATTTAGGGGACGATCTTAACGAAGGCAAACCCACTCTACCGCTTTTACATGCTATGCACCACACAAAAAATGCCCAAGATGCGGCATTAATTCGCCAAGCAATAGAGCAAGGTAATGGTCGACAATTATTAGATCGTATTTTAAACATCATGGACGAATGTGGTTCGCTAGATTTTACGTTACAAACCGCTCAAAAAGAAGCGCAAAAAGCGTTTGACGTTATCGCAATTTTACCTGATTCGCCTTATAAACAAGCGTTACAAGATCTTGCCTTATTGTCAGTAAAAAGAGAAAGCTAATTATCCAATAAATCAATTAAATATATGCTTTTTATACTCAAACGCATAGTTTCCTGAAACTTTTTGTCATTAGTTTCATATACAATAATTAAATTTAAGGTAATTATTTATGCTTAAAAGGTTTTGGCCTGTTTTGTTAATTTTTATCTCGATGATTTCAGTGCAAGGTAGTGCCTCAATAGCCAAATATCTGTTTCCTGTATTAGGGCCTGAAGGGATGACGGCTTGGCGATTGTTTTTTTCATCCATTATGTTGATTTTTATATTCAAACCATGGCGTAAAACAATGACAAAACAGGCATTGAAATACGTTTTTTTGTATGGCATTTCAATTGGTTGTATGAATTTAGCGTTTTACAACGCAATCGCAAGAATTCCGCTAGGTATTGCAGTTGCCATTGAACTCACTGGGCCAATTATAGTGGCGATGTGCTCATCACGAAAACTACTTGATTTTATTTGGTTAGGTATTGCTATTATTGGTCTATCTATGCTTTTACCACTTTATCAAGTTTCAGATAATTTAGACCCTATAGGGATTTTATTTGCGTTGTTAGCGGGAAGTGGTTGGGCGTGTTACATCTTATTTGGACGCAAAGCCAGCACTATTTATGGCTCAGCCAGCGTAGCGATTGGATCAGTCATTGCTTCGTGCTTTTTATTTCCTATTGGAATTTGGCAAAGTGGCAGTACCATGTTTTCGTTGGAATTGCTCCCAATGGTTTTTCTGGTCTCATTATTAGCATCAGCAATCCCTTATGGATTAGACATGATTGCACTACCAAAATTACCAGCACAAACATTTAGTACATTAATGAGCTTATCGCCTGTTTTTGCCGCACTTTCTGGATTCATTGTTTTGCATGAACAACTAACCCACTACCAGTGGTTAGCCATTATTTTTATTATTACCTCATCGATAGGTACAGTGCTAACTATGAGTCGTCCAGTAAAAATAAAATCGAGTAAACCAAACAATTAAACAATTAAAACCACTATCGCACTATTTATAAGTGGATAGTGGTTTATAAGCGCGATAGTGGTTGTACGGCGAGCTATAGTTAACAGTTACTAAGTACTCAGTTATAACTCATTTAATTGAAAATTTAGTATTAATGACTTAACGAGGAGGTAATCCCATACCACCGCCCATTAATCCTTTCATTTGGCGCATCATCTTCATCATGCCGCCACCTTTCATTTTTTTCATCATCTTTTGCATATCTTCAAACTGTTTTAACAGCTTGTTGACATCTTGAACCTGAGTTCCCGAACCGTTGGCAATACGGCGTTTACGAGATCCTTTAATGATTTCAGGGTTAGCTCGCTCTTTTAATGTCATTGAACCAATGATTGCTTCCATTTTGATGGTAATTTTATCATCCATCTGTGCTTTAATATGATCAGGAAGTTGACCAACACCTGGCAATTTAGCTAACAAAGCCCCCATTCCGCCCATATTACGCATCTGTTTTAACTGATCTTGGAAATCGTTAAAATCAAATTTATCACCTTTTTTTAGCTTCTTGGCAATTTTTTCAGCTTTTTCGCGATCGACATTGCTTTGCAACTCTTCAATTAAAGATAGCACATCGCCCATACCTAAAATACGTGAAGCAATGCGATCAGGGTAAAATGGCTCTAAAGCGTCTGTCTTTTCACCCATTCCTAAAAATTTAATTGGCTTACCGGTAATATGGCGAATTGATAACGCTGCACCACCACGAGCATCCCCGTCAACTTTTGTTAAAATTACACCAGTAAGCGGTAATGCATCATTAAATGCTTTTGCGGTATTAGCAGCATCTTGCCCTGTCATAGCATCGACCACAAATAGCGTTTCAATTGGATTGACGGCATGATGGAGCGCTTTGATTTCATCCATCATATCGCTATCAACATGCAAACGGCCTGCAGTATCAACAATTAACACATCAAAAAATTGCAATTTAGCGTGCGAAATAGCTTTATTAACGATATTGACTGGCTTTTCAGCAATATCAGATGGAAAAACTTCAACATCAATAGCTTTAGCTAACGTTTCGAGCTGTTTAATCGCAGCAGGGCGATAAACATCGGCAGAAACAACCAACACTTTCTTTTTATGTTTTTCTTTTAAAAATTTAGCTAGCTTAGCAACGCTCGTTGTTTTACCTGCCCCTTGCAAACCTGCCATTAAAATCACTGCGGGTGGTTGAGTTGCCAAATTGAGCGAACTATTAACCTCACCCATAGCCGTTGTTAATTCTGCCTGAACTATTTTGATAAATTCTTGACCTGGGGTTAAGCTCTTATTGACATCTAATCCAACAGCCTTTTCTTTAACTTGATTAATAAATTCACGAACTACGGGTAGTGCAACATCGGCCTCAAGTAGTGCCATACGAACATCGCGCAATGCATCTTTGATATTATCTTCAGATAATCTTCCTCGACCACTAATATTGCGGAATGTTTGTGATAAACGGTCGGTTAAATTCTCGAACATATTAACTCTCAATGAATAAAAAAATTATGTTTATAATATCAGAAAATTTCAATAAGTCCCACGATCATAATTTTGCGTTAGCTTGACACTAAATTGTGTTCCTGATGAAATGAGAACATAAAACAAAAAAGAAAAACCAAATATATTCACCATATTGATAACTAAATAATGCAATAGATTAAAAAGGAGAAAATTAAATATGGCAAAAATAATTAGTACTGATAAAGCGCCAGCCGCTATTGGACCTTATGTTCAAGCTATGGATTTAGGCAATATGTTATTTGCCTCAGGACAAATTCCATTAGATCCAACAACTGGTGAAATGCCAACTTGTGTTAAAGAGCAAGCCAAACAAAGTTTAGCTAATGTTAAAGCCATTGTTACCGCTGCGGGTTATCAAGTAAATAATATTGTTAAAACGACTATTTTTTTAGCCGATATGAATGATTTTGCTGCGGTAAATGCAGTATACGAAGCCTTTTTTATTGAAAATAATGCATCTTTCCCTGCACGTTCTTGCGTACAAGTAGCTCGAATTCCCAAAGATGCTAAAGTCGAAATCGAAGTTATTGCCGCTAAATAAATTTGCTTATCAAATTAGCACCAATAGGTGCTAATTTTTGTCAAAAAGTTTCAGGTAACTATGTGTTTCAGTATAAAATTAATATAAAAACATGCCTTTTTGGGTTATTTTGTTGTTTATTCCTCTTATTAAAAAACGGCAATTTTCCAACCAAAAATCAACTTAATTATTTGCTATAAAACTAATATTTAATGATTGATCGCCAATAGAGTTGGTGCAATAATCTACAATTATTTATTATTATTATTATTTGTACCAATTGGATTGTAAAAATGTTTGAAAAAGTAGAGCCGTATGCAGGGGACCCGATTTTATCGTTAGTTTCTGAATTTATTAATGATAGTCGAGACAACAAAATAAATTTAAGTATTGGTTATTATTATGATGAAAATAGCATAGTGCCTCAATTACAATGTATTAAAACGGCGCGTGATTATATCTATCATCACAATCAAGATGCTCAATTGTATTTACCCATGAGTGGGCTACCAGCTTATTGCCAAGCGATCCAATCTTTATTATTTGGTGAAGAGCATTCGGCCTATAAAGATAAACGTATCGCAACGATACAAACCTTAGGCGGATCGGGTGCTCTTAAAATAGGTGCTGATTTTTTATTTCGCTATTTCCCAAATTCACAAGTATGGGTCAGCGCTCCAACTTGGGAAAATCACATCGCCATTTTTAATGGTGCAGGTTTTAAAGTAAACCAATATCCTTACTTTGATGAACAAACATGTGGCGTAAAATTTGAGGCAATGCTTGAAACATTAAATCAACTACCAGCTAAAAGCATAGTCTTACTACACCCTTGTTGCCATAACCCAACTGGCGCTGATCTAACGCAAGCACAGTGGGATAAAGTAATAGCAGTTTTACAAGCACGAGATCTTATTCCATTTATGGATATTGCTTATCAAGGCTTTGGCAAAGGTATTGAACAAGACGTTTATGCGATTCGAAAAATGGCAGATGCAGGATTGTGTGGATTTGTTAGCAACTCATTTTCGAAAACATTTTCACTTTATGGTGAACGTGTCGGTGGTTTATCGGTTTTATGTGATAACAATAATGTTGCCAACTGCGTATTAGGGCAGCTGCAAGCAACCGTTCGCAAAAATTATTCTTCTCCTGCGGCATATGGCGTGCAGTTAGTGAGTTATGTTTTAAATAATCCAGAACTTAAAGCGCAATGGTTTAAAGAAGTCGACTCCATGAGAAATCGCATCGTAACCATGCGATCAACTCTAGTTGAATTATTAAAAAAAGCAGTACCTGATTGTCATTTTGATTATTTAGTAAAACAGCAAGGCATGTTTAGTTATACCGGTTTTAGTAAAGAGCAAGTTACACAATTAAAAGATAATTTTGCTATTTATTTGGTGGGTAGCGGAAGAATGTGTGTAGCAGGTTTAAATCACCATAATATCGAACGTGTGGCAGAAGCATTTGCTGCACTAAAACAATCATGTTAATAAAGGAGTGTATTTTTATGTTCCATAAAATGTTAATGTTAATATTAGGTATAGCAATGACGACTCTAGTTGTTGGATGTAACACCGTTAAAGGTGTTGGTCAAGATGTCGAATCTGGCGGAAAAGCCATTTCACATACAGCCGAAAAAGTGAGTGATAAAATGTAACTAAGGTTATCTATGTCTAGCAAAATATCCGTTTTTTAACTATTTTTAGAGTAAAAATGTTTTGTATTTTATATTTTTACTTGTTGGGTGCGGTTCGTTAAATTTACGAATTGCACCTTTAATTATGGAAAATTGCCAATATTCAAACCTATCGAATTTTTATTAAATACATCACCTAGCATATACCTGAAATAATCCTTTTGATAAATCAGAAGGTTATTAGCAGTCTTCAAAAAAATCCCACAAAAAACTAGCCAAGTGTTTTTTTTATAGTTACAATCATAACCAATTCAGTTCACTTAGTGAACTAATAAAAATAAAAAATTAAATAAAACAAATAATTAATTGACAGGCGAAATGTTATGTTGTATAATTTTAAACACCGAACACCGAACACCGACACTGGCAACCCTATCTCTTAAATTTATCAAATAACGCCCTTAGACAATTTTTTACGCTTTCCTCGTTTATATTCTCGAAGTTATCACTTAAATTATTATCGGCATTATCGCCGAAGTTATCTCAAAAAGCCGTGCTAGTATTAGCATTATTATTGTCGTCTTCATGGAATTTACAGGCATCAATAAGTAAAATTGAACGATCGGGTAATCGTAGTGATGCAATAATGATTCCGTCGCCAGTTATCAATTACGCAAGGCCGAGTCTACGATTTGGTGGTGGCGTTCTTGACGATATTCACGATAGCGACTTTCTGGCAGGTCCAGCTGAAATATGGAATCCATATAAGGGATTCTTAGTTCAAATTAACCCGATGTTATACAGTCAAAATTTTCCGACAACGGGTGCTGATGGGTTATATTTTGATTTATTGATAGACGGATATGAGGGGGGATTGATATGGGAACCTGTCACACATGAGGGAATAACAGCAACAGTAACGAATGTCGTTGCTAATGAGTGGTGGATGACTACTCCTGCCGATAAAGGAAAAGTTGTAGCACGTGTTAAGTTAACCGGACCAATGGCAAATAATAGTCAGAAACAGTCAACAGATCCAGGTAAAATTACTGTGCCAAATTTACCACAGACATTTGAGCTAGTGGGTAGGGATAGTTCAGGTAATGAAGTTGTAAAATATGGATTTGTTTTGCAGAAATGGTTTGTCAGTGGAGGGCCTAATAAATTCGAAACTCTTCCTAATCAAGTAAGTTGGTGCCGTAGTTTAGGCTATCGACTTATTAAAGTAAAAGATGTCACTAACGCAGTTTGTTTCAATTTTAACTCAGGATTTTGGTGTAAAGGCGCTGTTGGCGCTACGCCGTCCTCAAATGGTAATCATTATCAGCGTCGAATAGGCGCCGGGTTTATTACAGAGTGGGGGCTACTCTCAGTTTATGGCGCAGAATTTAGAGAAGGGTTTCACTGGACGAGTGACGAAAGTGATGACCACAGGTACCAGCTCACTGTGTGGCCACGTTTTGGTGATATAGGCGGCTATGATTATTCTACTTCTCTACGTATGATTTGTGTTACACCTTAGTTTTTAGCCATTAATCCTAATAGAAAGCTACCCTAGCATAAGATGGGTGTTAAACCAATAAAGCTGCGCTTTTGTGATTAGATAGCAAAAGCGCTTTTTTGAAATAAAAAATCTTTTGAGTAAGCGCTGAATTGGCTAAAAATACTCAGATAGAATGCTTGTTTTCCTAAGTCTTTCTACATTTTTATGCTTTTATCCAGTCCTGCTGCCATTTTCTTAGTTTTTGTTTGTCTATTTTATATTTACCTTGTTTTTATTAATTAGAGTCGTTCAAAAAATAGGTAAATACATAAATTTAACAGGGGTTAAAAGACAAACCGTGTTACAAAATTGCCAAATTGTTTATATCGCTATTGATTCTTTAGCTAAAGATAAGGATAATCCTTCACTCATTGAATCTAACGATTTATCGATTATTAAGCAGGAACAAAAATGATCAAGGAAAAAGAACTTAAAGGTTTAGGCGGTTGGCTAATTTTAGTTGGTATTGAATTATTTTCTTATTTTTTTTACATTGGATATGTTATTTTTTCTATACTAAATGTGGTTGATTTTATCGACGTATGGACACAATTATTGGATCCCTACTCGAAAATGCACACAATTCATTTGGGTCTGTTTATTTTAGGTGACATGGGTCTAAATTGTTTATTATTGCTTTTAAACGCTTATATTATATTTTTATATTTTACTAAAAGTTATAAATTTCCTAACTTTTTTATTATATTTAGTAGCAGTTTTATTGTTTTTAAGCTAATTGAAAGATGTTGGTATCTTTTTATCATATTACCATTCGAATTTGAGTTTTCTTTTATAAAAGATATTGTGATAGCAATCATTTATACCAGTATTTGGATTGCTTATGTGTTAAAGTCAGTGCGAGTCAAAAATACATTTGTTAATGGTCGCCATAGTGAAGTTACTCATAGCGACATAATTAGTTAATTTGTTTTAAGGAAATAAAATGACATCAAATTTAGAAAATTTAGTAAATGGAAAAGTAACAAAAGCGGTTATCCCTGTTGCAGGTTTGGGTACTCGTATGTTACCAGCAACTAAAGCTATTCCAAAGGAGATGCTCCCTGTTGTTGACAAGCCACTTATTCAATATGTAGTTAAAGAGTGTATTGCCGCAGGCATAACTGAAATTATATTTGTTACGCACTCATCAAAAAACTCAATTGAAAACCATTTCGATACTAGTTTTGAATTAGAAGCCATGTTAGAGGCGCGTGTTAAACGCCAATTATTACAAGAAGTACAAGGCATTTTACCTAAAAATGTCACTATAACTAGCGTTCGCCAAGGCTTAGCAAAAGGGCTTGGCCATGCGGTATTATGTGCTTACCCTTTGGTTGGTAATGAACCTTTTGCTGTTGTTTTACCCGATGTGATTATCGATGAATACGAAAGTGACCTTACCAGCGATAATTTAGCTGCAATGATCAAAAATTACCATGAAACCAAACATAGCCAAATCATGGTAGAGCCCGTGCCAAAAGAATTAGTTTCTTCTTACGGTATTGTTGACTGCCATGGTGAATCGCTATCTGCCGGGAATGTTACACAAATGTATAGCGTTGTTGAAAAACCACCGGTTGACGAAGCACCATCAAATCAATCTATTGTTGGGCGTTATGTGTTATCTGAAAAAATTTGGCCTTTACTTGCTAAAACGCCATTAGGCGCAGGTGGTGAAATTCAGTTAACTGATGCCATTGCCATGTTACTTGAAGAAGATCCCGTTGATGCTTATTGCATAAAAGGCCGTAGTCATGACTGTGGTAATAAATTAGGTTATGTACAAACTTTTGTTCAATATGCGATGCGACATAAAAGCTTAGGTGGTGATGTTAAAACTTGGTTAAAAACGCTTTAGTTTTAACTAATATCAAACAATACTAAGAAGGACACAGTTTGTGTCCTTCAGATTGATGACAAAGAACTCGCTTTTTGGCGAGTTCTTTGATCTAATAGAGAGGAGTCCATTATAAGAGGAATTCTTCTATGCTAAAAAAACCAACTCCAGCGACACCAGAAAAAATAGAGCAAATCTCACTAGATGCGCTTGTTCCTCAAAATCATCTTGTTCGTAAAATAGCTAAAGTCATTGATTTTGAATTTATTCGAGAAGCGGTAGCACCACTTTATTGCCCTAATAACGGGCGCCTGGCAGAAGATCCGGTCAGACTGTTTAAAATCATGCTATTGGGGTATCTTTTCGGTATTCCCAGTGAACGTCGTCTGGTT
>NZ_FMBA01000014.1 GCF_900094935.1 Gilliamella intestini | reverse complement strand
TACAACGCGCTTTTTCGGCTTATGCTTATTGGTATAATCATAAACGATTACATTCTTCGTTAGGCTACTTGCCTCCCGTTGAATTTAAAAAACACTTACCCCTTAATTTTTTTGTTTGAAAATGTGTTGCCATTCCAATGTTTCTCTTTTAATTCATCAAATGGATTAGATATATGTGATATCTCTTTCCTGTTATTTTTTCCAACTAAATTTTTTACCCGATTGTTTTTTTTGTAAACATTCTTCAGTAGTATATTGTTGTGGGCAGGCAAAGCAGTCTTTTGTATTTTCATTGGTAAAATTTAAATCATCAGGGATTTTTATGATACCATTTATTGGTTTTATATCTTGACTTAAGCAGATCAAATTTGCTCTTTCAGCAGTATAATCATCTTTTGCTGTTTCTATTGTAAAAACTATACTATCCCAACCAGTTTGTTTGAAAATTTCCAATTTCTTATTTCTTTCTCGAATAAATAGTTGATAGGTGCTTACGCCTATTCTGTTTTGTATTTCGACAATAGCAAAATCCGATTTATTTATCAGAGAGATTTCAAAAACTCTTTCATAGATATTTAGTTGATCTAAAAAAACATCAGATTGCAAAATTATCTTATGAGAAAAAATATCAAAAGTATCCAAAATATAAGTACTTTCGAAATCAGCTTTTATGATGGGTGACATAGTTTTAGCCGTTTCATGAATATTCTTTTTTTCATTGAAGGAACTAACTTCCACATTTTTTTTATTTAATTGTTCATTGCTACAACTAGATAGTAAAACAATAATAAAAATATAGATTATTTTATTTTTCATATAGCTATCGGTTAGGACATTTTTTATCATATTCTATAAATTCTTTGATCCATTGAGTATATTTTTTTCTTTCTTCATTGTTAATAAATTTATATTGTCAGAATACTTTTTTATGCGCTGCAATCCATAGTATAAAAATCTAGAATGGTTAAATACCATTTATTATCCAGTTGTGTAAGATAAAATATGAAAATATTTTTTTCATCATTCGGTAATATACCTGGAAAGTTTTCTATATATACAACTTTAACTGTTTTAGAGGCTATTTTATCGGCAATGGATTGGTACTTCTCCCAAATAGGGCTTTTTTCAAATTGATAGTGTTTTAATTCCCAATGATAATAATCAAGCGCTATTTTTAAAGCCTCAATATTTTTTTCTTTTGGATTGGCATACAGACCTAGTTTAGTGACTTTTTCACTACATGGATTAAATGTAGGATATTGTTCATATTGTATTTTAGGATTGCCAGATATTGAAACCCCTAGCAATTCATCTTCTATCCAAGACGGTATAGTATTTTCAATTATTTTATTATTAGATTTTAAATTGTTCAATTCTTCAATTCTTCAATTCTTCAATTCTTCAATTCTTCTCATTGTTGGGCTGGTACTCGCATTATATACAATGAAAAGTCCTATATCTTTATGAATATATTGGTTAATTCCTTCAAAATCCTTTTTATTAAAAAAGTTAATAAGTTGATACACCGTTGGTTCAAACTCTTGTTGTGGGGCGGTTTGAGTAACTGCTTGTTGATTTTCTATTTTTTGACTGCATGATAGGTTAGCCAAAGACCATAGAATTAGTAATAATATTCTCATTTTAATTTTCCAAAAAATGGGCATTTGTTTTATAAGTATCCTTATTTTCGTGATAAGAATAAAAATTTTTTAAACCATCCTAAGTAAACGGTAAGGTATGTATAATAATGATTTTTATCATTTTTTAATCTCTTTTATGAACTTCAATGATTTTATTATCCATAATGTCCGGTGATTGAAAATAATATCTTTTATCCTTAATAAACAGGGTAAAGATAAAATTGCCTTGCGTTTGTTCTTTTGCTAATCCTTGATAAACTCGAATACTATCATCCTCTTTTAGAAATAGTGGTAAATCATAATCAAGCGTATTAAGTTTAATCTTAGTATCACTAATAGTAAGTGTTAAATTAGTGGAGAAATAATGCCCATTAAAATCTTTTAAGGTAGTAGGTTGATATTGCAAAATAGTGTTAATTGCTGTTTGATCATGTTGTTTGTACCGTTCTTCTAACTCAGGATGTTGTTCGACTAATGCCTCGGTGACAAAGTCACCGATAAAGTATTGTGAAATTTTAGGATCTCGACAAGAAAAAAGCTGTGATTTATCGGTATGCTTTTCGGTAAGTAAAAACCAAGATTCTGAGCCTAACAGAACATCATAAAGTTTATTATTTTTTGTTAATTCAGCTTTAATATAGATACCATCAGGGGTAAAACCATAAAAATGTCCAAAATCAACATCATTGGGTAAGTACTCTTCGTGCTTATTTTGAATAATTTCCAGGATATTGTCTGCACTTAAATTCCAATCTAAACACATTTGATAATAAATTAGATTTCGAAATTTTAAATCATTACATGACTTAGAAATATTGGTTATCTCATCTTGTGCTTTACAAGAGAAAATTATTAATAGGCTTGTTATCAGTATTAAAAATTTATTCATTATTTTCAATCTATATCGTTATTTTTTATATCATATTTGGAATGGCTAAATTTTCAAATAAAAAAATGATAAAGGTGAGCATTGTCTAATATATTGGTGAGGATCACACTGCTCGCTTTTTAGGTTAAATTTTTGTAAAAAATATTCAGGATTCTATACCGTCTAAAGATTAAAAAAATGATAAGAGTGATACGAACTTTAAATTGAGATATGACATAGCCAAAAAATATTTAGCAATTTAAATGATATAAAATAGAAACTTAAATGATTTTTTAAATTTTATTACAGTTAAACCGCATAAAACGATTTTGGAAAAAACACATTATGCATTTTAATTTTCATATTTGTGATCCAAATCTATTATTTGTCAGACAAAATAAATGTCAGCATAAATCAATTGTTGTACATTAAATGCAAAGACATGAAAATTAATTTATCTTGGGCAGTTATCATAAATAAAGAGGATCTATTTATGCAGTCAATCCCTGTTTTATCGGTTGATTTAACCAGTGAAGTTACGAATCTGAAATCATCCATCATTAATTTAATGGCTGAAACTAGCCAACCTTATTTAATAGATGTTAAAAGTTTTTTTGAAGATGTGATGGCTCATGAGCAAGAAATGGAAACAGATGTGTTGCCAGATATTGCATTGCCTCATGCTAAAAGTACCGCAGTTAATACACCATTTATTGTTGTCGGTAAATGTATTGATGGCATAGTTTGGAATAATGGTAATAAAGTTAAATTAGTTATTTTAATTGGTGCACCAGAGCATGCCAATAAAGAGCATTTATCCATTATTGCTAAATTAGCATCGAATTTAGCTAATGATGATTTTGTCGAAGATTTGCTCAAAAGCGATATTCAATCTGTGGCAAACAAGATTAGAGGTTTATATGAGTAGAAAAAAAATTGTTGCGATTTGCGCGTGTACCGCAGGCATGGCGCATACATATATTGCTAAGCAAAAAATTGAAAATGAAGCCAAAAAAAGAGGGTGGGATTATAAGGTTGAAACGCAAGGCGCTGCTGGAATTGATAACCCATTAACGGAGCAAGATCTTAAAACAGCGGATGTTATTGTATTAGCTACTGATATTTCAATCGAAAATGCTGATAGACTGGAACCTTATAAAAATATTATTAAAGTTAGTACTGGTGAAGCTGTAAAAAATACCGTTACAATTTTTAATAATGCGGATCAAATATCAACCAAAGAAGTTAAAGATAGTATAGGCAAAGAAATATTTAGAGCGTTAAATACAGGTATTAGTAAATTTTTACCAGTTATCATCGCATCAGGAATACTTTTTTCAATTGTGTTAATGACAGGCGATGTTACTAATGACGATATCTTACCAAGCAATCAATTTTTTGTCGATTTAAAACAGGTTGCACTATATGGTTTTGCCATGATGGTTCCCGTACTAGCGGCCTACATGGCTTATTCCATTGGAGGAAATGCGGCTTTAGCGCCAGCATTTATTATGGGATATGTAGTGAATAATCCAATTGGTGTTAATCAAGTCAGTACAGGGTTTATTGGTGCAATGATTTTTGGTATTTTAATCGGCTATTTCGTGAAATGGTTGAAAACGATTAAAGTCCATCCGGTAATTGCCTCGATTATGCCAGTGATGCTCATCCCTACGGTGACGATATTAGTGATGGCACCACTTTATATTTATGGATTATCTTATCCTCTCGATTGGTTTGTTAAAGTTATGGTCGCTACTTTAAAAGGGATGTCAGAGGTGAATGCCGCATTTTTAGGTATTGGAATCGGAGTATTAGCGGCGCTTGATATGGGAGGTCCATGTAGTAAAGCGGCGACTGCATTTACCTTAGCAGCAATGGCTGAGGGGGTTTATGGTCCAAATGGCGTGTTTCGTATGTGCTGCGCTATTCCACCATTAGGTTTAGCGGTGTCATCATTGATTATTTCACGTTCAAAATATACTAAAGAAGAAAAAGAGTTTGGAATAACAGCTTTTTTCTTATCGTTAGCCGGGATAACCGAAGGTGCTATTCCTTTTGCCGCCAAAGATCCTAAACGCGTTATCATTGCAATTGTTGTTGGTACAGCGGTTGCAGGTCTGTTAGGCATGATAAATGGCATAGATTCGCTTGTCGCATTTGGTGGTTTAGTGGCATTAGGTGGAGTCACTAAAGGTGCAATGTGGTATGTCATTGATATGTTTATAGGTGCGTTTATTATCGCAGCTATTTTACATTTCACTAAAAAAACAGCTGTTGAGAGCGAAGTAAATACGGAAGTTGAATGATAACAGGTAACTACACTGGCGATAGTTGCCAGTGTAGTGATTTACAGCGTTAAAAACGTAAAAGTTAACTGTGCATTTTGCACTATTGTTGATAAACTGTTTTTCCGCCAACGATAGTGGTTAGTACTTTCACATTTTGAATATCGGTTGTTGGAATAGTAAATGGGTTGCGATCTAAAATAATTAAATCAGCAAATTTACCTTTTTCAATTGAACCAATATATTCATCTTGATTTAATACATATGCAGCATTGATAGTGGCACTACGTAATACTTCGGTAATAGTTAAATTACGATCGCTGTCTAATCGTGGATGATCAGCATCAATTTGTCGAGTCATAGCAATTTGGAAATCATACCATTCGTTTAAAGGATCAATTGGCCAATCACTTCCAAATGCGCAAGTTACACCTGCATTTATATATTGTCCGTGAGCTTCTAAACCATTATAACGATCAGGGCCAAATAACGTTTTATACTGTTCGATCATCGCCGAGCTACAGCCAGCCCATTGGAACGAAAAGACTACACAAGTATTCAATTGCTGATATCTAGCAAATTGATGTGACGCACTAAGCTCATTATGGGCAGTACTTGGACGAATATCTGCATCAGGCAATGCTTTACGCATTTTTTCAATGGCATTTAAAACAACTTCAATCGCACCTTCGCCTACTGTATGCATATGTGGATGGAATCCAGATCGAGATGACTCAAGAATTAAAGCATCTAGCATTTCGGTAGAATAATAAAGATCACCATAACGATCTTTTTCATTTTCTAGCAAATAAGGTTTTAATAGCCTAGCAGTCATTAATGGAGCTTGCATTACACCGTCAACAAACAACTTAGTATGCGAAATTTTAATCCCTGGTTTAGGTTGCCAGTTTTTATCATCATAACGAGCAGCAAACTGCTTTACTTTCTCAATGACATTTGGAATATCGGCGATTGATGACACATCATCAGGTGGCAATTCCCGAGCGCCGAACAGACGGATAGAAAGCCCATCTTGTTGCTGTAGTCTTAAAAAGGCATCGGCTTGGGTTTCAGTAATTCGAGCATCCATAACAGCAGTAACGCCTTGTTTATTTAATTCTGCTTGCGATAATTTAGCAATATTAAGTGCTTGTTCATCTGTTAGTTTAGAAATACTATCAAAAGCACGCATGGCAGGGGCATCTTCTAATATACCATTTAATTCGCCGTCATCAGTACGACCAATTTTACCATCCGATGGTTCTGGAGTGTTTCTATCTAAACCAAATTTCTCTAATGCTATACTGTTAGCAACCAAAGTATGGCAATCATTTGAAAACAAAATAACAGGGCGTTTTGTATTGAGTTTATCAAGATCAAAACGAGTAATATCTGTACCAATTGGTAACACTTCTTGGCGTAACCAACCACGGATTTGTAGCCAATGATTATTATCGCTTATAGAATCTTTATCTAAATATTGTTGTATAATGGCTAAAGTCTCATCAATAGTTAAACTTTGGTAATTTAAATTACATGATGATAATTGCATGCCACCCCAAAAGGTGTGTAAATGTGAATCAATAATGCCAGGCATCATTGTTTTGCCTTGCAAATCATAAATTATTGTATGATTATCAATATAGTGACTGTTATTTATTTCTTGCGTGGAGCCTGTTGCAATAATATAGCCATTTTCAATTGCGATAGCTTCACACACGCTGTCTTGCTTATCTGCGGTGTAAATATAGCCATTAATATAAATAACATCAGCTTTAGCCATTATGTAGGGTTCCTTAAATAAAAAGAGCAAAATGAAAGGCTCACGATAACAGATTTATAAAAAATTTGTCAAACGCAATAATTTTCTTTATTGTGTGAGCAGATTATGCTACAAATAGCTATTTAGTTACAGCGTCACAAGATGAACGGATGAAATATCAACAGCTAGAAAACCTTGAATGCGGTTGGAAATGGAACTATCTAGTTAAAAGGCACTTAGAAGGCGAGTTAATTACACGCTATATTGAAAAAAGCGCTGCGCAACATGCGGTCAATGAGTTATTGTTGTTAGAACATAACCCAACTGGTGTTGTTGATTGGATAAAACAGCATTTAAACCCTGACTTAGATAATCGCCTGAAGCAAACTATTCGGGCAAGGCGAAAGCGCCATTTTAATGCAGAACAACAATATACTCGGAAAAAATCCATTGATTTGGAATTTTTAGTCTGGCAACGATTGGCTAATTTAGCTAAACGCCGTGGATGCACGTTGTCACAAACAATTACACAGCTAATTGAAGATGCTGAGCAGAAAGAGCAGTATGCAACAAAAGTATCAACAATTAAAGATGATTTGCTGTCAATGCTTGATGTAGAGCAAAACAGTAAATAACGTAAATTACAGGATAAATAGGTTTAATTATGGGAAAATCCCTTGTTATTGTGGAATCACCAGCCAAAGCAAAAACGATCAATAAATATCTTGGCAAAGATTTCGTGGTTAAATCAAGTGTAGGTCATATTCGCGATCTACCTGTGAGTGGTAGCAGCCAACGAGCTGAAAAATCAACAAAAGACAAAAAAGATAAGGCTGAGAAAAAAGTTAAACGATCAGAAAAACAGGTATTGGTTGATCGAATGAGCGTCGATCCATATAACGGTTGGAAAGCTCATTATGAAATTCTACCCGGTAAAGAGCGGGTTGTATCTGAACTTAAAAAACTAGCAAAAGACGCTGACATGATTTATCTCGCAACTGACTTGGATAGAGAAGGAGAGGCTATTGCTTGGCACCTTAAAGATGTCATTGGGGGCGATGATAGTAAATACCGCCGTGTGGTATTTAACGAAATTACCAAAACCGCAATCAAAAATGCGTTTAATCAGCCATCAATGCTGGATATGGATCGGGTTAATGCACAGCAAGCACGTCGATTTATGGATCGGGTTGTTGGCTTTATGTTATCGCCATTACTTTGGAAAAAGGTTGCTAGAGGATTATCCGCTGGCCGTGTACAATCTGTTGCTGTACGCCTTGTTGTTGAGCGTGAACGCGAAATTCATGCTTTCATTCCTGAAGAGTACTGGGATCTGTTTGCTGATTTGAACACGGCTAAAAATGAGCCATTAAGTTTACAAGTTACTCATTATAAAAATGAAGCATTCGAACCTAAAGATAAAGTTGCCATTGATATTGCATTAGCTGAACTTAGTAAAAACCAATATCAAGTAACTAATATTGAAGAAAAGCCAACTAAGAGTAATCCAACGGCACCTTTTATTACCTCAACTTTACAGCAGGCTGCAAGTACACGTCTTGGTTTTGGTGTTAAAAAAACCATGATGTTGGCTCAAAGATTATATGAAGCAGGTTACATTACCTATATGCGTACTGACTCGACCAATTTAAGTCAGGATGCGCTAGTGATGGTACGTGATTATATCGGTAAAAATTTTGGCGATAAATATCTACCAAAATCGGCTAATGTATACAGCAGTAAAAAGAACTCCCAAGAAGCGCATGAAGCGATTCGCCCATCAGATGTTACTATCTTAGCTGATAATCTTAGTGATGTTGAAGCTGATGCCGCTAAATTGTACCAACTAATTTGGCGCCAATTTGTAGCTTGCCAAATGACATCGGCTGAATATAACTCAACAACAATTACGGTTAATTCAGGTGATTTTACTTTAAAAGCCAAAGGTCGGACATTGCGTTTTGATGGTTGGACTAAAGTGCAGCCACAACTAGCCAAAAATAATGAAGATAAAATATTACCATCACTATCAATAAACGATAAGCTTGATTTTATAAACTTAAATCCAAATCAACATTTTACCAAACCACCAGCAAGATATAACGAAGCATCTCTTGTTAAAGAGCTTGAAAAGCGAGAAATTGGGCGACCATCAACTTATGCAACCATTATTTCGACAATTCAAGATCGTGGTTATGTGCGTTTAGATAATCGTCGGTTTTATGCTGAAAAAATTGGTGAAATTGTTACCGATAGGCTTAGTGAAAATTTCAATGATCTAATGAGTTATGATTTTACAGCACGTATGGAACATGCTCTGGATGAAATTGCTCATAAAAAACAAGAATGGCGGGAAGTACTTGATCAGTTTTTCAGCGACTTTAGTCAGCATCTTGAGGTTGCTGAACAAGCGCCAGATAAAGGAGGAATGCAGCTTAATCCATTAGTGCTAACACCTGAAATTAAATGTCCAAATTGTGGGCGTGAAATGGGTATTAAAACTGCCGGTACCGGTGTATTTTTAGCTTGTTCAGGCTATGCGTTGCCACCTAAGGAGCGTTGTAAACAGACCATTAACTTAATTCCTGAGCACGAAACATTAAATATTCTAGAAGAAGCTGAAACAGCAGAAACTGATGCTTTAAGAGCACGCAAACGTTGCCCAAAATGTCACACGGCGATGGATAGTTATCTACTTGATAATGAACGAAAACTACATATCTGTGGCAATAACCCGATTTGTGATGGTTTTATTGTCGAAAAAGGTAACTTTAAGGTTAAAAGTTACGAAGGACCAATTATTGAATGCGAAAAATGTGGTTCAGAAATGCATTTAAAATCAGGGCGATTTGGTCTATATATGGGCTGTACTAATCCTGATTGTAAAAATACACGTAAAATTCTAAAAAATGGTGAAGTTGCACCACCGAAAGAAGATCCTGTTGATTTACCGGAACTTCAATGTAGTAAATCCGATGCGCATTTTGTGTTACGTGATGGTGCTTCAGGAATCTTTTTAGCTGCGCATAACTTTCCAAAATCAAGGGAAACACGTGCCCCTTTGATTGAAGAGTTACAACGTTTTAAAGATCGCTTACCAGAAAAGTTTATTTACTTAACCGAAGCTCCAAATAAAGATCCTCAAGGCAATCCTTCTATTGTTCGTTTTAGTCGTAAAAATAAACAACAATATGTCACTTCTGAAGTTAATGGAAAATCGACAGGTTGGATTATGCAATATGTGGATGGCAAATGGGTTAATGGTAAAAAATAAGTAAGAACCTTTAAATTTTGTTAAAAACTTTCAGGAAAGTATGCGTTTGAGTATAAAAACAATTGTTTTTGTGCTGATGTGTAAAAAACTTACTTTCTAAATTCTCCCTTTTGAAGCATTATTAAAAGGGAGAAAAGTATACAGTTAAAGGAGCGTTTGAGTGTTATGAAATTGCAACAATTACGCTATATTGTTGAGGTCGCAAATAATGATCTTAATGTATCGCTGACATCCGATAAACTGTATACCTCTCAACCCGGTATTAGCAAACAAATAAAGCTATTAGAAGATGAACTTGGTGTGCAAATTTTTACTCGAACAGGTAAACATCTTTCTCAAATCACACCTGTTGGTGAAAAAATCATTGCTATTGCTCGAGAGATCCTCAATAAGTCCAATGATATTAAGATTATCGCCAAAGAGTTTAGCCAACCAAATCAAGGCTCATTAACGATTACCACTACCTATACTCAAGCACGTTATTCCTTGCCAATTGTGATTCAACAGTTTATGCAGCAATATCCAAGTATCACATTGCATATGGAGCAAGGATCATCCACTCAATGTATTTTACAAACTCAAGCAGGTCTGGCTGAATTTGCTATTGTGACCGATATCTCACAGCTTAGTGATGATATGATTGCCTTACCTTGTTATCACTGGAACCAAGCTGTGATAGTGATGAAAGATCATCCGCTTGCCAAAAGTAAATTAATTTCGATTGAAGAGCTTTCAAAACATCCGTTAGTTAGTTATGATTTTTCTAATGATGGTTCAGATTTAAATCAAGCTTTCTTGCGTGCTAACCAATCGCCTAATATTGTTTTTAGCACAACGGATGCTGAGTTAATTAAAACTTATGTTAAATTAGGCGTTGGCGTTGGTATTGTTGCAAAAATGGCGGTGATCAATACTTCAGATGACGATTTAGTTGTACTTAATGCTGGGCATATTTTTCCTTACAGCACGACTTATATCGTTTTTCCTCGCTCATTATATTTACGCAGTTATATGTATGATTTTATCAGTCAGTTTTCGCCTCATTTGAATCGACAAGCTGTAGATAAACTTATGTTATGTGAAAACAATTCCGAAGTATTAACGATGTTTAACGGGGTAAAATTACCCGTTTACTAATTTATTCTATCTTTTTATGAGAATAAAAAATTGAAACATTGAAATATTGAAACATTGAAACAAAGTGCGACATACTCGCACTTTGGATGGATTATAACTATTTATGTCTTGCTTTTAAAATACCAATGACATCTTGTAAAGACAAATTCTGGTCTTGGAGTAAAACTAATAAATGATAAATTAAATCGGCAGATTCATTTTTTAGTTCCTCTCTGTCATGAACTGTTGCAGCAAGGGCTGTTTCAACGCCTTCTTCTCCCACTTTTTGGGCTATGCGCTTAGTTCCGTCATGATACAGTTTTGCGGTATATGATGATTTAGGATCGGCATTTTTGCGCCCTGCAATTATCTGTTCTAATTCAAACAAAAATCCCCATTGGGTTTTAGTCGAAGCAAAACAACTTGTTGAGCCGGTATGACAAGTTGGGCCAACTGGATCAACTAAAATCAATAACGTATCATTATCACAATCCGTTGAAATACTCACAACATTAAGAAAATTGCCAGAAGTTTCACCCTTTGTCCAAAGGCGCTGTTTGGTTCGTGAATAAAAAGTGACTTTGCCGCTATTTTGTGTTTGTGCTAACGCTTCTTGATTCATATAGCCAAGCATTAACACATCGCCCGAAACATAATGCTGAATAATGACCGGCATTAAATTATCCACTTTTTGCCAATTGAGTTGTTGTAAATCTAATTGGGTATTGCAATTTTGCGTTAACATAATCGAATATTTACTCCATGCTGTGCCAAATATTGTTTAAGTTCACCAATATTAATAATTTGTTTATGAAAAACTGAGGCAGCTAATGCTCCATCAACTTGTGCTTCATTAAATGCCTGTAAAAAATGCTCAATAGTACCAGCACCGCCTGAAGCAATTAGTGGCACGTTGCATACTTCTCGAACGGCGTTTAGTTGAATAATATCATATCCATTACGAACGCCGTCTTGGTTCATCATATTAAGAACAATTTCACCTGCACCACGTTTTTGTACCTCCTGTACCCAGTCGAGAGTGTTCCATTTTGTGGCAACGGTACGTTTTTCGTCACCAGTAAATTGATAAACATGATAATTGTTTGACTGTTTGTCATACCAGCTATCAATGCCAACTACAATGCACTGTACTCCGTAACGATCTGCAAGCCGTGTAATTAAACTAGGATCAGCAAGGGCAGGGGAATTAATCGAAATTTTATCAGCTCCAAAGGTTAATATTTGACCTGCATCTTCAACCGTTTTAATACCACCAGCAACACAAAAAGGGATATCAATCACTTCGGCAACTTTTGCGATCCAACTTTTATCGACAACACGGCCATCTGACGAAGCGGTGATATCATAAAAAACGAGCTCATCTGCGCCTTCATCAGCATATCTTTTTACTAAGGGGACTATGTCTCCAATAATTTCATGATTACGAAATTGTACACCTTTAACCACTTGTCCATCGCGAACATCTAAACAGGGAATTATTCTTTTGGCCAACATGAAATTGCCTCCTGAACTGTAAATTTTTCTTCAAGTAAAGCACGGCCAACAATGACACCTTTAACACCACTGTCTTTCAGTGCTTTGACATCACTCAATTGACCAATTCCGCCAGACGCTTGAAATGCAATCTGTGGGTATTTACGACTGATTTGCTGATACAACTTAACGTTTGAGCCACTGAGTGTGCCATCTTTAGAAATATCTGTACACAATACATGCCTTAAGCCATAAGGAAGGTAATCATCAATCACTTGTTCTAGTGTTTGACAGGAATCTTCTTGCCACCCATGAATAGCGACATATTTATTTCCTTGATTGTCAATGCGGACATCAAGAGCCAATACTAGCCTTTCTGCGCCATATTTTGAAAACCACTGTTTGACCAATTCGGGTTGCTTAATAGCTGTCGAACCAATTACTATGCGAGCAGCGCCGGCAGATAGCAATGATTGTATATCTTTTTCAGTACGAATTCCTCCACCAACTTGAACTGGTATTTGCACACCATTAATCAGAGTTTGTATTAGCGAAATTTGCCGTTTTTGAGGATCTTTCGCACCGGTTAAATCAACAAGATGTAATAGTTTAGCACCTTGTTTTTCATAATCCCGTAAGCGTAAAAGTGGATCGTTGCCATAATCACGTTTTTGCTCATAATCGCCTTGATGTAATCGCACAACGGAACCATCGATTAAATCAAGTGCAGGAATGATTATTGGAAAAGCTATCATAGTTACATCTCCAAAAAGTTTTTTAGCAATTTTGCACCGGCTAAGCCAGAACGCTCGGGATGAAATTGCACGCCGTAAAAGTTTTCTTTTTGTACGGCTGCGGTAAAGCTTTCGCCGTAATTGGTTTCTGCTATTGTTGCTGAGCATAATGGCATCGCGTATCCATGTACAAAGTAAAAATAAGCATCATCAGGAATACCTCGAAATAGATGATGACCGGCTTTAGGGGAAACCTGATTCCACCCCATATGTGGTAAAGGTAAACCACAATCAGGAATTTTTCTAACTTTTTCGTGAATAATTCCCAATGTGTTAACATGTCCTTCGGTACTATAATCGGCTAAAAGTTGCATACCAAGGCAGATCCCTAATACAGGTTGAGTACAGACTTTGATAAGTTCAATTAAATTACGCTCTTTTAATTTTTTCATTGCTGAACTTGCGGATCCTACTCCAGGTAAAAATAACTTATCTGAGCTGAGCACGATATCTGGGGAAAGGCTAATTATTGGATCATAACCTAATCGTTGCACGGCATATTTGACCGAAGATAGATTAGCACAGCCAGTATCTAGGATGACAATCTTCATTTATAGTACTCCTTTTGAGCTTGGTAATCGGTCACTTTCAATTTTGATGGCTTGCTTTAATGTTCTAGCAAAAGCTTTAAATAAACTTTCTACTTTATGATGATCATTATCGCCTTCTGTTTCAATATGCAATGTAATAGCCATAGCATAACTTATTGAGTAAAAGAAATGTTCTACCATTTGCGTGCTCATATCGCCAACTTTAGGGTGAGTAAACTCTGCTTTAAATTTTAGATAAGGGCGTCCTGAAATGTCTATTGCACATTTGGCCAAACACTCGTCCATAGGGATAACAGAGGCATAACGGGTAATACCACGTTTATCACCGAGTGCTATTTTTAGTGCCTCTCCTAAAGCTAGTCCAGTATCTTCTATGGTATGATGATCATCAATATGTAAATCACCATCAACTTGGATATTGAGTTTAATTCCGCCATGAGTCGCAATTTGATCGAGCATATGATCAAAAAAACTAATTCCAGTATTAATTTGACTGCCACCTTGGCGATCAAGCCACACTTCAACAAATATTTTAGTTTCTTTGGTATTACGTTCAACTTTTGCATAACGATCTTTAGTGGTTAATCGTTGGGCGATTTCGTCCCAGTTTAAATTTTCAGGATGATATCGTAATCCTTTGATTTGCATGTTTTCAGCCAATCGAATATCCGTGACCCTGTCACCAATAACATAACTGTTTTGTTTATCTAATTTACCACTAGTAAGATATGGCAAAACTAATTGGATTTTCGGCTTACGACACTCACAATTATCTTCTGGAAAGTGTGGGCAAATTAAGACATCCTCAAAATTAACACCTTGCGATTTAAAAATCTGCATCATTAGATTGTGTGGACCATCAAAATCAGCCTGTGGATAACTACTAGTCCCAAGCCCATCTTGATTGGTGACCATCACTAAATGGTATCCCGCAGTTTGTAGCTTGAGTAGGGCTGGGATCACATTAGGTTCAAAAGCCAATTTTTCAAACTGATCAACCTGAAAATCAACCGGCGGTTCAGTAATTAATGTGCCATCTCGATCAATAAATAAGTACTTTTGTAACATTTTTGCTCCTATTTAATTGTTTTGAGCGCAGAAATGACTGCTTCGCACTCGGCTTGGGTACCAATGGTAATACGAATAATATTTTGTTGCCCAATAGAGCTACTTTGATCTCGTAAAATAATACCTTGGCGCCATAAAATATTAAATACATCTTTATCATGTTGAAATTTAACACATAAATAGTTGGAATAACTCGGATAAACTTTTTCGACAATTGGCAATTGTCGAAGTAATTTGGTAAATTTTTCCTTTTGATTATTTAAATTTACCACATGTAGCTTCATGGTATTCACACCATCTTTACTCAATGCTTGAGCTGCAATATCAGCAACTGGGGTTGCTAGAGGGTATGGTGCAATAACCTTCTGTAAGGCTTCGATCACAGGTTTATTAGCAATGGCAAAACCGCAACGTAATCCAGCCAAAGCAAAGGCTTTGGATAATGTCCGTAAAATCACCAAGTGAGGATAGTCATTAAGCCAACTAACGACACTAGATTCAGGCGAAAACTCAATATAAGCCTCGTCAATAATGACCAAAGCACGATCTTTGGCAATATTAAGTAAAGCTTTGATATCATCAGAATCGATTAAATTACCGGTCGGATTATTTGGTGAACAGACATAAATTAGTTTTACAGTATCAATATTTTGTTTTATACCCTCAAGATCAAGCTGCCAATCAGAAGTTGTTAGCACGGTTTTAGTTTTAATACCTAATGTCTCAGCACTCACTTGGTACATGCCATAAGTTGGTGGACAATATAAAATACTATCGTGCTGAGGCTCACAAAATGCACGCATTAAAAGCTCAATGGCTTCATCAGCTCCACGGCTAACAATTAACTGATCGGGTTGCACACCTGCATATTGTGCATAACGCTGAATTACTTTTTCAGGCTGTGGTTCTGGATAACGATTTAAGGTTTGCTCGGACAACTCAAAATGTGGTGCGACGGGGTATTCGTTCGCATTGAGCCACACATCGCCTTGACCACCAATTCGCCGAGCAGATTGATAAGGTGTTAATTGCTGAACATTTTTTCGAACTAATTTATTGATATCCATTTTAGCCACCTATTTTTGATTTGTTGAATTTAATACCGCAAGCCTAAGGCTAACTGCTTGTTTGTGGGCGGTGAGTTGTTCAGCCTCTGCCATAAGCTCAACGGCATTACCTATTGCTTTTAATCCTTCTGGTGTTAATTTTTGCACCGTCATACGTTTTTGAAAATCAGCAAGCCCAAGGCTAGAATATGTGGCTGTATAGCCATAAGTTGGCAAAACATGATTGGTTCCTGAAGCATAATCGCCTGCTGACTCTGGTGACCAATCACCCAAGAAGATCGAGCCAGCACTAGTAATTTGTTCAACTAATTCATCCGCATTCGCAGTTTGAATAATTAAGTGTTCTGGACCATAGCGATTGCTAATAGCAACACATTCATCCAAATTTTTAGTTACAATAAGGCGACTTTCTTGTAATGCTTTTTTAGCGATATTTTGGCGCGATAGTTGCGTAAGTTGCTTATCGACTTCAATCGATACTGCTTGTGCTATTTTTTCATCAGGTGTTAACAAAATAACTTGTGAATCAGGACCATGTTCAGCTTGCGACAAAAGATCGGCAGCAATAAAAGCAGGATTTGCTGAACTATCTGCAATCACTAGTACTTCAGACGGACCAGCTGGCATATCAATGGCTGCGCCATCAATGCATTGACTAACTTGGCGTTTAGCTTCGGTAACGTAGGCATTTCCTGGACCAAAAATCTTAGCTACTTTAGGCACTGATTCGGTACCAAATGCCATAGCTGCAACCGCTTGGGCTCCGCCAAGCTGGTAAACTTCGGTCACGCCACAAAGTTCAGCCGCATATAATATTTCATCAGCAATGGGCGGTGGTGAACATAAAATAACTTGACGACAACCCGAAATTTTAGCAGGTGTTGCAAGCATTAACACAGTAGATAATAAAGGGGCAGAACCACCTGGAATATAAAGCCCAACTGAATCAATAGGGCGCGTTACTAACTGACATTTTACGCCCGGCATTGTTTCGACCATAATGGGTTGATAGGCTTGCGCTTGGTGGAATTTTTCAATGTTGGCAACCGCTAATTGCATAGCTTGTTTTAATTCAGAATTAACACGATTTGCGGCGGTTTTTATTTCTTCTTTTGTGAGTTTTATTTGTTCAATTTTAACTTTATCAAATTTGCGACTTAATACTTTTAGTGCATCATCGCCGTACTGTTTTACTTGTTCCAAAATATCTGCCACCGCTTTACTAATTGAATCAGAAGCATTAATTGCAGGGCGAGTAAGTAGTTTATTTCGTTGATCGTTAGTACATTGTTGCCAATAAGAGAGCTTCATATTATTACTCCATCATTTTTTCAATTGGTAATACAAGAATTGAACTTGCGCCTAGTGCTTTTAGTTTTTCCATGGTTTCCCAAAAGAGTGATTCACTACTCACCATATGTAACGCAACACGATTTTGCTCGCCTGTTAACGGTAAAATGGTTGGATTTTCGGCACCCGGCAATAGCGCAACAATATCATCTAACACCTCAGTAGGGGCGTGGAGCATAATATATTTAGATTCACGCGCCTGAATAACGCCTTGAATGCGCGTCATAATTTTATCGATTAACGCCTGCTTTATCGGGGATATTTCGCCTTGACGTTGAATTAAACAGGCTTTTGATTTATAGATAACTTCAATCTCTTTTAGTCCATTGGCCTCAAGCGTTGCACCACTCGAAACCAAATCACAAATTACATCAGCAAGCCCTGCACGTGGCGCAACTTCGACCGAACCATTAAGCAAACATGTTTTAAAGTTAACATTATATTGAGCAAGATAACGACGGAGCAGGTGAGGGTAAGTGGTGGCAATACGCAAATCATTTAAACATTCTGGTCCTGTATACTCAAAATCACGAGGTGCTGCGATCGACAACCGACAGCCACCAAAATCTAAACTGCGCAATTTTTTAAATTGTGGATCTTCGCCTTCGGCCTGCCTATCTAATACTTCCTCCTCTAAAACATTTTCGCCGACAATCCCAATATCGACAACGCCATCAATAACCAGTCCGGGGATATCGTCATCACGAACACGTAAGATATCAATGGGCATATTTTCGGCAAAAGCAATTAACCGTTGTTCTTGAAGATTAATCTTAATACCACATTGTGCCAGCAACCTTTTTGATTCATCACTTAAGCGACCAGATTTTTGCAACGCAATGCGTAAACGCGAATTATCCAACATATCTTTCTCCAAAGTTATCTAAAAATTTACAAACTACAAACAAAAAACCCTCGGAAGTTTGATCTTCCGAGGGTTTCTGCTTGCTTTTGCGATATCACCGGAAGACCAAAGTCTTCCAGCACCAATCGCCCGAAGACTATTCAGGATTGATGGTGATGATGATGTGTACTAATAGCATTAGTAATAAAAACGCAAAAACAATTCATAAAAATAAAAAACCTTTAACTGAGTTGATAATTAAAGCTACTGAACAAAATATAACAGAATTTATTTGCTCGCAACTTTTTTTTGTTTTTTATGTAAAAAATCTTTATACAAAAAATAGTCAACAAGTTTAGGTGTAAATTTTTAAAATAGCGTTATTTAATCACTTTTGACTGATGACTAACTTTATAACGGCAATAGAGCTCAAGTTTGTCTAAAAAATGTGGTAAGTTTTGGTCTGTAAATTCACTTTTTATAAAATAACACCCATCGCCTGTGATTTTATAAAATTCGATGATTTCTTTAAACGACATGACCATGTTTTCGAACGAGGTGAATTGATTTGAATTCATATAAATCGTTATAAACTGAAGCTGATTTGTTTTTTCTTTAATAGTAAATTTTTCAATAATATGATTATCATACAATTCTTGAACTCGCTGTCCAACAGCCTGTCCAGACAAATATACTTTTTCGCCAATTTCTTTCCATGATTGACGACTATTTTTTTTAAGTTCATCTAAAATAGCGCGATCTTTTTTATCCATACTTGTTTATCTTTTTCATTTTGAAAGTAAGTAATAATAAATACTTTCAATTCGTTATGTAACAGATAGCGTAATTATCGCATAATTATCAACTCAAACATAATTTAAGGACAAAACAATGAAACAAGGGTTAATAATTATCGACGTACAAAATGACTATTTCCCAACGGGTAAATTTACTTTAAACAATACAGAATTAACTTTACAAAATACCTTAAAACTACAAAAACACTTTAGAGCACAACAATTACCGATCTTTTATATTCAGCATATAAAGTCTGATCCTCATGCGGATTTTTTTGCTAACGGAAGTTTAGGCGCTGAAATTCATCCAAGTTTGTTACCGCTTGGTAACTTGCATGAGTATCTTGTCAAAAAAACATTCCCTAATAGTTTTTATCAAACTGAGCTACAAAAAAAATTACAACAAGAACAGATCCAGCAGATGGTTATTTGTGGAATGATGAGCCATATGTGTGTTGACTCAACAACACGTCACGCATCCGAACTAGGTTATCAACCGATATTAATCCACGATGCTTGTACAACTTGTGATCTCGAATTTGATGGTAAAACGATTCCATCCCAAGTGGTACATAACAACTTTATGTCTGCCTTAACCAATTTTGCATCGGTTGTAAGTTGTGAAATGTTTGTTCAAACCAAACTGGCTATTTTATAAATTATAGCATTGTAATTAAATGATTATGGATAATGGATGCCAAAAAAGTGATAACATAATTATAAACAATCTAAATTGGCTCGATCACAAACCGAGCCTTTTACGCTGTATTGCAATTTTAATTATAAAGATAACCAATATTGCCGTGCTGTCTACCTATATCAAAAAAATGAATTCACAACAAACCCTCAAAACTATAGTGAGTCTTACATGGACAAACAAATAGCTGCAGCCTAAAAAGCCCACCAAATTGTCACATCAATTTTTGAGGAAATGCGCATAAAACAATGAGGAGAATAATTTTTGCGTAGATACTATTGTCATTTTTATTATTAAAAAAATGCCCAAACCTAGCGCACCTAAGTATATAAAAATTTATAAGCTACAAACTCAAAAACTCGAAAGTTTAATCTTTCTTATTAGGAAGTAGTTACAAAGTATTTTTGCTTAATCGGAATCACTATAAAAAAATAGCAGCGCGACTAATTAGTCGCACCGTTATTGCTTATATTATTGTTAGTGTCTTTGAATTGATTTAAATTTTTTTGTAGTTTGTTTTAATGCCAGCTCTGTTGGTAAGCGCTCCATTGAGCTTGCCCCATAAAATCCATTACAATCAGGACAATTATTTAAAATATATTCGGCATCTTCAGGAGTGGCAATAGGGCCACCATGGCATAAAATAATAATATCAGGGCGAATTGCTTTAGCTGCTTTGGCCCATTGATTGATTAATGGTACACAATCAGCAAGTTTTAATGCTGTTTCTGCACCAATACTACCACCTGTTGTTAGTCCCATATGAGGTACTAAAATATCAGCACCCGCTTTAGCCATATCGATTGCATTTTGTTCACTAAATACGTAAGGTGTTGTAAGTAGATCTTTTTCATGTGCTTTACGAATCATTTCGACTTCTAAGTCGTATCCCATGCCTGTTTCTTCTAAATTTGCTCTGAAGTTGCCATCAATAAGTCCTACAGTTGGAAAGTTTTGTACACCAGCAAATCCTGTTTCTTTAATTTTATCTAAAAATTGGTCAAACTGGCAAAATGGATCAGTACCATTTACACCTGCTAGCACTGGTGTATGTTTGACTACAGGCAATACTTCTTTTGCCATATCCATAACAATTTCGTTAGCATTACCATAAGCTAGTAATCCTGCTAATGAACCTCTACCTGCCATACGGTAACGTCCTGAATTATAGATAACAATAAGATCAATTCCACCTGCTTCTTCACATTTTGCAGATAATCCTGTCCCTGCACCGCCACCAATAATTGGTTGACCTTTAGCAATCATATCGTAGAATTTTTTTAACAATTGAGCACGTTGACTACCCATTATATTCTCCAAATATTTATTTCATTACATTCGTAAATTCATTAATGACAAGATCACAAAACTGTGGTGAGTTTATGTGATAAGACGTTTTTATTAACTTCCTTTTTGAGGTTTGGATAAAAGTTTTTTCAAATTCATCAATAAATGCTTGATTAGCTTGTGGTGACCAAAAAATACCATCTTTAATATCTAAAGCTGAAAATCCGCCTTCAGGAATAATAAAAGTCACATAACCTTGGCATTGATTAAGTTTATTTGCAATCCAATTAGCCATTTTTTTGTTTTCTTCAGCCGTTGTTCTCATTAAAGTTACTTGGGGATTATGCGGATAGAATAAACGATCTTTATATTTTTCTGGAATGGTATCAGGACTTGCAAAATTTACCATATCAAGTGCACCGCATGAACCAATATAAGGTACTTTACTTCTAGCTATGGCACCAAAACGGTCTTCACTACAAGCTAAAACTCCGCCGAACAAATAATCGCAAACCTCAGTTGTTGTGATATCAAGGACACCACGCAATAAGTGACTGTCAGCGAGTTTTTCCATGGCTTTACCACCACTACCTGTTGCATGAAAAACCAAACAATCATATTGTTTATGTAATTTTGCTAATGCGGATTGAACACATTTAGTTGTAACACCAAACATAGTCAATCCTATTGCCGGCTTATCTTCAATAATATCTTGGCTTTTAAAAAGCATCGAACCTGCAATAAAGTTTGCAGCATTGGTTAAAACTTTTCTAGATATGACATTAATACCTGCAATATCTGTAACTGAATACATCATCGCAATATCACTTGCACCAATATAACCAGAAATATCGCCTGATGCCATTGTCGATACCATCAGTTTAGGAACTCCAACAGCTAGTGATTGCATAGCCGGAGTAATTAATGCTGTACCGCCTGAACCGCCTAACCCTAGTATTGCTTCTACATTATTTTGATCAATCAAAAATAATCTGAAAGCATCGGCCATTGCAACAATTGCTTTACCTCTATCTCCACAAAAAACAGCTTGTTTACCATTTGGGTGGTAATTAGCAACAGTTTCAGCTTCAATCGTTGCTAAATGATTAAATTGATGAGGTTGTGTAGAAATATCAACAATTTTACAATTAAGATTTCTTAAATTTAGGAGGTTTTTGATATAAACGATTTCTTCCCTTTTAGTGTCTAATGTTGTGACCAAATAAATTGTACTAGGTGATGTCATTTATTACTCCTAACTAAGTTAATTTGGTGAGTATTTATAACCAACGGTGGTTAATTGTTAAACATTATATATCAAAATGAGAATGAAGTCTCATTTATTTATTAAATGATAAATTTTAACTAATTTATTAAATATGATGTATCATATCCATAATTAATAAAAATTGAATATATGCCCAATGATTCAAAAGAATTTAATCTCTTCTTCAACATATGCAGGCGTAAAAAAGCGGACTTATGAACGTTTAATTAATACTGCATTAGAAGTGTTAGAACAAGGATGTGAACTTACTATAACTGAATTAGCTGATAAATCAGGTATTTCAAGAGCAACGGCATATCGTTATTTTCCTACACAAAGTGATTTAATTGCAGCAGTGGTTGAAAGCTCGTTAGGACCTATTTTTAGTTGGCATTCCCAAAAACAGAATGTAGAAGAACAACTTAATGATTTTTTAGCTTTTGCCTTTCCTCAAATGTTAAAACATGAAGGAGCGCTACGTGCGGCATTAAGGATTTCATTACAACAATGGGCAACAGCACGAGCCTCATCATCATTGCAAACTGAAAAATTGGTTAGAGGTAATCGAAAAGAAATCCTTTCTACAATATTATTGCCACTCAAAACTGAGTTACCTGAGGAAATTTATAATAAAGTTATTTATGCTATATCAATCATTTATGGCTCAGAAATATTTATGGTTTTAAAAGATATTTGGAAATTGGATAATCAAAAAATTGTATCATTAACACAGTGGATAGCAAAAGCTGTAATTAACCAAGCTCGGCAAGATGCATCAAAAATGTAATTTAGCCATAAAGTAATTTAGTATTAATTTTATACAGCTACGATAAAATAGTGATGATTAATAGATGAAGATTTTGATTGAATTGCTTAATTATCTCCTTTTCCCTATATACAAGCCCAATTTTTGCCAGTTAAAACAGTCTTTACAACATAAAACAATTATTATTACTGGCGCTAGTTTTGGAGTTGGTGAGGCATTATGTTATCTTTTGGCTGATATTGAGTGTCAACTTATTTTAGTGGCTAGAACAGCAGATAAATTGCAATTAATTAAGCAATCGTTATCAGGCAAAAAAGTAAAAGTTGCACTGTTTAGTGCCGATTTGCGTGATGCTAAACAGTTAGATAATTTTATTACTTATTTAGAACCTTATCATGTTGATATCTTTATCAATAACGCGGGTATATCAATTTGTCGCCCAATTATGCAATCGTTAGATCGTATGCATGATTTTGAAAGAACCATTAAACTAAACTATTTGGCACCAGTTAAATTGTGTTTGGCATTAATTCCTAAATTACAACAATCGAAAGGGCACATTGTTAATGTTTCGGCAATAAACGTTTTGTTAGCACCAACAGTTAATTGGGCGGCTTATCAAGCATCTAAAACCGCTTTTGATCAGTGGCTACGTTGTGCTAGTAGCGAGTTTGAAAACCAGCAGATAGTTGTTTCGACAGCTTATTTACCTTTGGTTAAAACCCGAATGATAGCGCCGACTAAAATCTATAAAAAACTTCCTGCACTGCAACCTAACCAAGCGGCAACTATTATTAGTCGTTTGCTTGTTACTAAAAAACGTCAATATAAACCATGGTGGGCGATTTTGGGGCAACTGGCCTCTGTTATTTTTAACGGCGTTTGGTGTAAATTAAATTATTATTATATTAAGAAAAAACAATGATAAAATCGATTTTAGCTTTGTATAAAACGCAATTACTGACCTTTAAAGGCATTGGGTATTTATTTACTAGTATTCGTCTTGTTGGTATGAATTTAATGGCTTTGCTATATATTCGCCAAAGACTTTGTCCTGAGCAAATTGCGATTAGCCAAGAGGGTGTTTGCATTAATTACCGCACGCTTTATTGCCAATCTCAACATTTGGCAATGCAATTAGCGTTACATTGTGGTATTAAACCTCATCAAAAAGTCGCTATTATGGCAAATAATCACGCAATTTTGGTTCATACTTTATTTGCAGTGGCAAGGCTTGGGGCTGATATTTATTTATTAAATACTGAGCTATCGGCAGCACAAGTTAATGATATTAGCAATAATGTGAAATTTGATTGCGTCATTTATGATCCTGATGTTACTGCGCTACCACCTATAAAAAACAGTTTGCCGACTTATCATGAAAGCCAAACTTCAGTTTATTCTTTATTAACCGCTTTGCCGTTAGCGCATCAAACTAAAATTAAAGTAACGCATTTTGCTAAAGTGACCGTTTTAACCAGTGGTACAACGGGGCGCTTTAAGATGGCAGGGCGTAGCAGTAAAGCGCAGAATTTTATGCGTCCATTTTTGCAGTTATTAGTAAAATTGAAACTTAGCCATTATAAAAAAATCTATATTGCTACACCGATTTATCATGGTTTTGGCATAGCGACTTTATGTATGTCGGTATTATTAGGAGCAACCATGTTTTTAACTAGACGGTTTGAAGCTAAAAAATCATGTCAATTAATTGTTGATAATCAAATTGAAGTGGTGACATTGGTGCCTTTAATGTTAAATCGAATGCTGACATATTCTGTTGATCAACTCAAAAGTCTAAGTTGTATTATTACTGGTGGGGCACCGATTACTGCGATGTTGGTTAAACAAACATTAGATCAGCTTGGTAAAGTTTTATTCAATTTATATGGTACGTCTGAAGCTGGCGTTTGTATGATTGCCACTCCTGATGATTTAGCTATCAAGCCAACGACAATAGGCAGGCCACTTAAAGGTCTTTGTGCTAAATTAGTAGCAAAAGAAGATAAAAAGGAGCTTTATATCAAATGCGCTTGGTCAACATTGGGCAATCGTTGGGTTGCAACTGGGGATTTAGCAGATAAAGATGCAGAGGGATTTTATTACCTAAAAGGTCGAGTAGATGACATGATTGTTTCAGGTGGGGAAAACGTTTATCCGTTTGAGCTAGAGCAACATTTACTGTCGCATCTTGAAATTAAAGATACCGCTGTTATTAGTGTTCCTGATACAGAATTTGGGCAACGGTTAGTGGCTTTTGTTGTTTTAGTACCTAATAGTAAACTAACCGAAACAGTATTATTGGGTTGGTTAAAGTCTCAAATTGCCCGTTATCAAATGCCGAAAAAGATCAATATTATTGATCAATTGCCCATGACAAAGATCGGTAAAGTTGATCGAAAACGACTAACTCAACTGTATTTGTCTTGTTAGTCATATTTTGTAATTTAATGATATTGAATTGGCTGTTCGTCGTTGACTAAAAGTAGACAGGTATTACTTGATAATACGGCTTGCTGTAATCGTTGTTTGTCTTGTTCATTGAGATTGTTGATGCAAGCAACGATATAACTACAGGTTTGGCTTCGTAAAGCCTTTTCTATTGTCGATATTAGATTTTCATTTTTTAAATTACTTAAATGAATAACTTTTTGTTTGTCTAACCCTGCAGTATTGATCCATGAACGTTTTAACATTGGGCGTTCAGAAAGCCATAATTGCCATTTTTTGGCTTTATTAAGTGATTTTAATAAAGGGCGTTGCTGTTGTAGCAATTGTTGAAAAGGTGATTCAAAATGAATTGCCATAAGTTGTTGTGATGAATGCTCGATTAACATAATAACCTCAATACTGTCTCTACGTACAGTGTATATTAATACAGTATTTTAGTGTTGTAAACTCTATTTATGATTATTTTTTGTATTATTTGTTAATTAAATCACTTTAAGAACGCAAATATTGATACGATAAAATCCCTAAAAATGTCATTAAAACTGAGCCAATTACATGAATCAATATGGCTGCTAAGCCCCAAGATATTCGACCTTCTTGTAAAAAGTTAACAATTTCGGCTGAAAAAGTTGAAAAGGTTGATAGTCCTCCACAAAAACCAGTTATCACCATTAAACGCCATTCGGCAGAAAGGTTAGAATGGTTAAAAAAAGCAATGGCAAAACCAATAATATAACCAGCAATCAAATTAGACAGTAATGTGCCTAGCGGAATAGCAAAAGCAATAATATTTAATTTAAGCGATAAAAACCAACGCAACAAACCACCCGCCACCGAACCGACCGAAATAGCTAAAATCAGTTTTAACATAATGATATATCCTTGCTTATATACTGAAATAAAAAGTTACTTTATAAAATTGAAATATGAATTTGCTATCAATATTAATAATAATTGATCAATAAACATTTGAAACGATCATACCAGTAGAAAATAGAAATAGGAAATTCTAATCAGATTGAGATAGAATATTTAGCATTATCAAGAATTGAGGTTTATATATGTTTACAGGTATTGTGCAAGGTGTTGGTCAGATCATTGATATTGAAGATAAAGATAAATTAAGAACATATAAAGTTAAATTACCCCATCAATTGCTCGATAAAATTGAAATTGGTGCTTCAATTGCTAATGATGGTTGTTGCTTGACAGTGACAAGTTTTGAGCAAGATTGGGTAACGTTTGATATTATGCAAGAAACCCTAGCGTTAACAACATTAGGCAATAAAAAAATCCACGATTTTGTCAATATTGAACGTAGCGCAAAATATGGCGATGAAGTGGGTGGGCATATTATGTCTGGTCATATTTCTTGCACAGCAACTATAATTGATATTCAAAAAACAGCAACCAATTGCCAAATGACATTACAGTTGCCAGCACAATTTAGTAAGTATGTATTATATAAAGGCTTTATTGGGATTGATGGTGCAAGCTTGACAGTTGGCAAGGTTAGCGATAACTGTTTTCATATTCATCTAATTCCCGAAACACTCGCTGTTACTACCCTAAACGCAAAAAGAGTTGGGGACAAAGTTAATATCGAAATCGACTCACAAACTCAAGCAATTGTCGATACGGTTGAGCGAGTGCTTGCCACTAGATAATCTACTTATATTAAAAATATTTGTGCTAATTTTTAATTATTTGCGTTACATAAATATTCCATTTTTATTATAAGGATATAGAGAAAGCCTAGATTTTTATTAAAAGTTTAGTTTTTGCTATAATTTTATACTTTGTCATCGATTCCTTGCGGTGCAACGACAGTAATTAACTGATCAAACAGAGGCGTTTTTTGAATTAAATACTTTTCTTCCAAAGTACTTGGAACTTTTGTTATATTTACTAACCCTAAATAAGATAAATAACGGTCAAAATTTCTAAAATAATAACAGTACTTAAGACTTTTTTTATTGTGCCTAAACTGCGAGTTGTTATTATTATCGATTAATAATTGAGGGAAAGCTTTAAAATACTTATCTGTATAAAACTCAGCTGGTTGTGGTTTGTCGCCATATTTCGCTAGCAATACTAGGGTAAACCCAAATCCCAATTGGCCAATTTCAAAATTACCATAACCATCAAAATATCCCCAATTAAATTGATAGGTTAAAACATGTAATATGCAATGTAGTAACGCAGGCTTATTATTAAGTAGTTTCTTGCCATGATGAGTTAGAGATAGTTTGTTATGGCGTTGTTTACACAAACGATAAATCTTTAATATTATTCTGGCTAACTGTACTGCAATAGTATCTTGCTCTTTAATTATGTTTTTGGAACTCATTTCAATTGCTAATTCAGGTGGGCCTAAAACATAAAGTGCTTTTACCCATTTGGGCGGTAAATTACCGACTTTTGTTAATAGTAGGTTTTCCTGCTCTTCTAAAATAGACATAAGCAAGCAGGTTTGATTAAGTAAAGGAATCTCTTTGTAGGCTTTATCTGAAAGCACATTAATCTTAAGCGGGGAGCGAGGATCATTTAAAAAATTCAGCAAAGATCCCATTTCATAAGGGGAATAACCCTCAAAATCCTCATGAGGTAAATTATTAACCTTATTAATAAGTGTATCAATATGTGATATTATCCATTCATTTTCTTGGTTTATCATAGTTAATTCCTAAAAATATTTATCGATACTTAGAATACCTAAAATCAGCACTTAAATAAAATTACTGTATTTTCTAATCTTTTTATAAGGAAAATATAAGCTTTTATGAATTTGTATTTTAACAGCAGTCGATCACATCCACCAGCATAGCTGGCGGATCGTTAGGTTAGTTGATTGTTCAGCTATAAATTATTAAATAATTGGTTTTTTAACACCTTTTTACCATTAACACTAACTTCATCACTGTCTTTAGTTAAGCTAATATCTAAATAAAAGCCGTCTGTTTTACCGTTGGTTAACGCTAAAAATGGAAAATTATATGTCAGTGATGCTGCTACCGATTGTATCAATTGATTACTTTTTGTTATTTGTTGTTGTGTTACATTGTCATCGTTAGAGTTTTCTATTTGTGCTGATATACGTGCTAATACGTCAAATGGTGCTTCAAGCTTGAATTTTAGCGAATTAATTTTTTCAGAATTTTTTTGAACAAGAGACATATTGTCTATATCAAATAGATCCAACATTAGACTAATATTTATATCGCCAGAAGGGGTGTGCCAATTGAATTTTTTGATCGATAATTTGGTATGCTGTTCTGGATTAACACTACTCAAATCTGTATAATTCATATCCAATTGGCTGCCGAGCCAATATTTATTTAACCTTTGAAGGTCAAAATCGATCGCAATATTACCTAGATTCTGTTTACCATAAATTACCGAATCAAAATTGGTAAAACACGAACTATCGATGATATTAGTTACGTTATTAAAGACATTTTTTTGATTCATTATAATGTTATTAAAAACCAGCGGTTTCATATTTGCGGTGTATGGTGATGGGAATTCTAATGTCATTTTATCAATACTGCCTTGCGAATCGCCATTTTGCGTTTTGTAGTTAAAATTTCCCGTTGATTTGATGTTATCAATATTAACCTTAGTTGGTGAATAACTGATAATACTGTATTTCATATTACCAATATTTGATTTGTAATCAATATAGTCTGAAGTGCTAAGTGATTTTAGGGATAGATTTAAATCACTAAAGCTAATATTAGCGCTGTTTTCTGAAAAAGATATTTTATCTAACTGCAATTTAGCCATCATATCAGAACCATCAATATAACTACTAAAGGTAAAATAACCTTTACCTATATCAAAGTCCTTGCTCATGGTTTTAGTTGCTTCACTTGTTAGTTTAGCAATTATATATTCGCCATAACTTATTCCCATATGCCCAGTAATAAATGGCCGATTACCTACTAATTTCCAAAGTTTTGGATTAGTTTGTTCGGTCATTTCGTATTCTAACCAAGCCATTTGTGGGGTAAATGTACCTTTTGTAAGGGCTGCAATAGGAAAAGGACCATGATGAATGGTAACATCATCATCAAACAGGGTTTGGGGAGTAGAGGCTTCATCGGAAGATTGATTCTGTGACGCGGTCACCTTTAAGTGGAGTTTAGTTGACAATATCCCTTTGTCATAGTTACTTTTTTCAACTGTAAAGGTGAAATTGTTTTGAATATGGTTAATGTTGTTTGTGATTTGAGATAATTGGTTGTCAATATCTCTTTCAATTATGTTACCCGTGTACCATGCTGTTCCAACGTAAGCGATTCCTAATACGGCAACTATTCCTATAGCGAGTGTTGTTTTTTTCATTACTATTTCCTATTTGTTAATTATTTATTCTATTTTAAATTATCACTCTTGATGATCTGCAAAATTAGGCAACAAATTTTCAATATAATCATTCGTTGTAAATTTTATTTTTACAATTTTAATCGATTTAAATTTGTTAGGCGATTAATTTTTGAATTAATTTTGGATATCAACTTATATCTATTGACAGGTTTCTTTTTAAGGGGAAAAGGGGGAAAGGAAAAACAAAATTCCACCAATAGTATTGGTGGAATTGGTTATTTTGGAAAGTAATTTGGTAAGTTATAGGTTATCAAAAAATTCTTCTTTTGACACTTTTTTACCATTTACGTTAACTTCGTCGCCGTCTTTGGTTAGACTAACATCTGAATAAATACCATCGGTTTTACCATTGCTTAATGTTAAAAATGGGGATTTATGGACAAGGAAGCCAGACATTTGTTGTATGTTTTGCTTTTCTTCAGCAATTTGTGAAGTTATATCATTGGTATCAGGAGACTTAATTTGTGCTGATAAACGAGCTAATACGTCAAATGGTGCTTCAAGCTTGAATTTTAGCGCGTTAATTTTTTCGTAATCTTCTTTATCAAGGACTTCACTATTAAAATCAGAGATATCAAACATTAGGTTAGCATTAATATCGCCACTAGATGTTTGCCAATTGAATTTGTTTAATGAAAATCTGATATTATGTTTTTTGTCGATATCATTTAAGTCAGAATCAGGGTAGTTCATGCCTATTTGATAATTAAATAGTTGTTTATCAAATCCTTGGAAATCAAAATCTAATGAAACAGTTCCCAAATTGTGTTGACCATAAATAATTGAATCAATATGACTAGAAAGCGACCCCTCAGCTGTATTTGTGTCGCTATTTAAATTAGCATTATGATTCATAACGAATTTATTAACCACCACCAAAGTAGGATCAGCTCTAAATAATTGGAAATGATTAAATGAAAACTTATCGATCTCTATTTTAGAGCTAATGTCCGTACCACTAGTATACCCGCTAAAGGTGTAACTACCTTTGCCAAGAGACAATGTACCATTGAGAATTGGAATTTCGTTTTGCCCGACCTCGATGGCTTTGTTTTTTAACTTAACAGTGAGATATTTGCCATAACTCATACCAACATGCCCAGTAATAAATGGCTGATTACCGGCTAATTTCCAAAGTTGTGGGCTGATTTGTTCACTCATTTCGTATTCTAACCACGCCATTTGTGGAGCGAATGTCCCTTCAGCAAGAGCCACAATAGGGAAAGGGCCATGGTGGATGGTGACATTGTCATCAAATAGCGTTGTTGGGGCTGTGTCTTCACCATAAAACGAATTGTTTTCTGACGCTGTTACAGTTAGGTGTAATTTAGTTGAGAAAATTCCTTTTTCATAATGACTTTTGGTAATAGAAAATGTTAAGTTATTTTCAAGTTGATTGGCTTTGTTGTTGATTAGTGCTAATTGGTTGTCAATATCTCTTTCAATTATGTTACCAGTGTACCATGCCGTACCAACGTAAGCGATTCCTAATACGGCAACTATTCCTATAGCTAAAGTTGTTTTTTTCATTTTCGTTCTCTTAAGTTATATTTTAAATTATCATTCTTGATGATTTGTAAAATCAGACAACAAATTTTTGATATATTCAATACGATCGATTCGTTGCAATTCTGATTTTTGTAATTTTAATCGATTTGAACTTTCTAAGCGATAATTTTTTGGTTCTTTTTGAATTATTTCAATTAAGTAATCGACTGAAACCTTATTACTATTACCGAATTCAATATAACCGCCTTTTTCACCAAATTCAATCTTAGTAATGCCTAATTGAGTTGCGTGATAACGGATTTTGGTAGTTTCTAGTAAAAAAAGCACTGCATCGGGCAATTTACCAAAACGATCTCGCATTTCAACTTGAATATCGGTGAGTTCGATAAGATCGGTGATACTCGCAATACGTTTATATAGTGATAAACGTGTATTAACATCGGGAATAAAATCATCAGGAATGAGTGTTGGCAAGCGTAACTCAATTTCTGTTTGTTGATTATTGAGTAATGATTCGAGTGTTGGTTCTTTGCCTTCTTTTAGTGATTTGACCGCATCATCAAGCAGTTCAATATAAAGGTTAAAGCCAATAGTTTCAATTTGACCACTTTGATCGCTGCCTAATAACTCCCCAGCACCTCGAATTTCAAGATCGTGTGTGGCTAGAGCAAAACCTGCACCTAAATCTTCAAGTGAGGCAATTGCTTCTAGGCGTTTTTTTGCATCTTTAGTGAGTAATTTAGGATGTGGAGTTAATAGATAAGCATAAGCCTGATGATAAGAACGTCCAACTCGTCCTCTGAGCTGATGTAACTGGGCTAAACCAAATTTATCGGCACGATCAATGATAATAGTATTGGCATTAGGAATGTCGATACCAGTTTCAACAATGGTTGTACAAACAAGTATGTTAAAACGTTGATGATGAAAGTCATTCATTACGCGCTCTAAGTCGCGTTCATGCATTTGCCCATGACCAATAGTAATTCGTGCTTCGGGCACCAGCTCTGCTAGTTTTTCGCTTACTTTTTCGATATCAGAAATATCATTGTGTAAGTAATAAATCTGACCACCACGTAAAATTTCACGCAAAATGGCTTCTCTAATCACGAGATCATCATATTCTCGAACAAAGGTTTTCACTGCTAATCGGCGAGCTGGAGGGGTCGCAATAATAGAAAGATCCCGCATACCACTCATTGCCATGTTGAGGGTTCTTGGAATTGGCGTTGCGGTTAGTGTTAGAATATCAATGTTTGCTCGCATTGCTTTAATTCGTTCTTTTTGGCGGACGCCAAAACGATGTTCTTCATCAACAATCAACAAGCCTAAATCTTTCCATTTGATATCTTCTTGTAACAATTTATGTGTGCCAATTACAATATCAATTTTGCCTTCACCAAGAGCTTCTATAATACTTTTTTGTTGTTTGGCGGTTTTGAATCGAGACAGGCTTTCTATGCGAATTGGCCAGTTTGCAAAGCGATCACAAAAGCTTTCGTAATGTTGTTCTGCAAGTAAAGTTGTAGGAACTAAAACTGCTGTTTGTTTATGATTAATAACGGCTAAAAAAGCAGCGCGGATCGCTACTTCTGTTTTACCAAATCCAACATCACCACAGACTAATCTATCCATGGCATAAGGAGAGCACATATCGCCAATTACTGCCCCAATGGCATTTTGTTGATCATCGGTTTCTTGATAAGGAAACCCTTGGCAAAATAGTTCATACTGCTCTCGGTCTTGTTTAAATTCAAATCCGGGTTTACTTTCACGTTCAGCGTAAATATCTAGTAATTCAGCTGCAACATCTCGTACTTTTTCGGCCGCTTTTTGCCGTGCTTTACTCCAAGCATCAGTACCTAATTTATTGAGTGGTGCGTTTTCTTCATCGCCACCAGAATAACGGCTAATTAGATTTAATGATGAAACAGGAACATAAAGCTTGGTGTCATTGGCATATAATAGAATAAGATATTCAGCCGTAATCCCCCCTGTTTCTAATGTGGTAAGTCCTGCATATCGACCAACGCCATGTTCTAAATGGACAACGGGTTTGCCGGGTGTGAGTTCAGCTAAACTACGAATAAGTGAATCAGTATTGATAGCTTGTTTATTTTCTTTTTTGCGACGAACTACTCGTCGTCCTAATAGCTCATTTTCAGTAATAAAGGCAAAATTATCTTGCTGATTGATAAAGCCTTGTTCACTAGCTCCAACGATTAAATAAAATCGGCTATCACTGCTTTTTCGTTCATCAAGTAAATTGATGGTAGTGGGATGAATACGAATTCGTCCAAGAATTTCTTGTAAAGCCTCTTTGCGTCCTTCTGATTCAACCGAAAAGATGATTGTTCCTGCAAAATTTTCAACAAATTTTTGAAATTGCAAATAAGGATCTTTTTGTTGGATCTCAATAGCAATATTAGGTAATGCTACATAAGGCAAATTAACGTTTTTATTTGATTCAGTCGTTATTGCATGCGATAAAACCATTCTTGGGTAGTTTTTGAAATTGGCAAAAATCTCGTCAGTTTTAGACCAAATAACATTTGGTGCAAGTAATGGTCGCATAGGATCGACTTTGCGGCTTTCATAACGTTGGGTAATATCTTGCCAATATTTGTTAGCATATTGCTCAATATTAACTGTATTGATAATTAAGCTATTTGCTAAAAAATAAGAGAATAGAGGTGTCAATGGTTCGTTAAAAAACAGTGCTTGCCAATATTCAATACCGGTTGGCAAAATATTTTTACTAACTTGTTGATAGATGCTTTCTGAGTCTAATCTAACCTCAAATTGTTCTCGAAATTGACTACGAAACAACTCGATAGCTGTTTTATCGAAAGGAAACTCATGGGCTGGTAGCAATTGTATTTCAGCAATTTCACCAAAGGTACGTTGAGTTTCGACATCAAAAGTACGGATGCTGTCGATTTCATCATCAAAGAAATCGATACGATAAGGCTTATCACTGCCCATGGGGTAGATATCAAAAAGTGCTCCACGAGTAGCATATTCGCCATGCTCCATAACTTGGCTGACTGAACGATAGCCAGCATTTTCAAGTTGAAGGCGTAAATGTTCTCGGCTAATTTGTAAGCCTTTTTTCATAATAAAAACATGTCCACCCAAATAACTTTGTGGGCAGACTTTTTGCATTAAGGTATTAATGGGTAAAATTAACGCCCCTTTGGTTAAATGTCCAAGATGATAAAGGCAAGATAAGCGTTCTGATACGATATCTTGATGAGGAGAAAAGCTGTCATAAGGCAATGTTTCCCAATCTGGAAAGATAATAGAAGGGAAGGATGTAAACTGCTTTAGTTCTTCATGAATGCGCGAGGTTTGTTGCATATCATCAGTGACAATCACAACAATACCTTCATGTGCATCTATAGCTTGAGCGCAAAATTGTGATAAGGAAGAGCCAACTAGCTGCCCAATTTGCTTTACTTCACCTGATTTTTGAGGAATTAAGTTTGAAATATTAACTGTTTTAGACATGATGAGTTCGTTGATGTCGCTGAAAATTTATTGTCAGATTATAACGTAAGTATGAGGTTGTTTTCTATAACTGTTTAATCCTGTATGATAAGCACCTTGCATTTAACTAGCAAAACTTTGTAAAAAAGTTTCAGGTAATATATACGTTTATGTCAAAAATATTTCGTCCATTAGTATTTTTTATTGGTTTGCGCTATGTATACGGGCAAAAAACAGATGGGTTTGGTCGCTTTGTATCATGGTTGTCGATGATTGGGATTATGTTAGGTTCAATTGGTCTAATTGTGGTCTTATCAGTCATGAACGGGCTTGAAGATCAGATGCAAAGTAGTATTTTAAAGTTTTTACCTCAAGCCCAGATCACAACACCACAAGGTAGGATAGATCCTAAGGTCATTACTCGCGAGCAATTCAATCTGATTCAAGGTGTTAATCGTATTAGTCCTTTAGTGTCGAGTGATGTGGTTTTGCAAAGTGAGCAAAGTATCACTGTAAGCACACTAATGGGCATTAACCCAGAAGATGATGATCCTATTAATGATTATATCTATAGTGGATCGTTCTTAGATCTTCAAGCAGGGCAGTACAATGTTATCATAGGGCAAACGTTAGCTAATCAATTAGGTGTAACCGTTGGCGATAAAATACGTTTAATGGTAACAGATGCAAGTCAAATTACCCCAGTTGGGCGTATACCTTCCCAGCGTTTATTTAATATTGTAGGACTGTTTACGGTTAACCACGATATCAATCAAACGCTTATTTATGTCAATCAATCAGATGCTAAAAACTTATTACGTTATCCTCCTAATATGATTAGCAGTTGGCGTCTATTTTTAGATAAACCACTCGATATTGCCTCGATAACCAGCACCCCATTACCTGAAGGATTAGTCTTTAAAGATTGGCGAGCTAAACGAGGTGAATTATTTCAGGCCATTAAAATGGAAAAAAATGTTATGGGATTACTCATTAGCCTGATTGTGATTGTTGCGGCTTTTAACATTATTACTTCATTAAGCTTGTTGGTGATGGAAAAGCAAGGCGAAGTCGCTATTTTAAAAACACAAGGTCTGTCTCGCTTTAAAATTATGTTAATTTTTATTATTCAAGGTGCAAGTTCAGGAATAATTGGCACGTTATTAGGTAGCGCCTTAGGACTGCTACTTGCCATTAACTTAAACGAAATCATGCAAGTGTTAGGTTTATCTTTAGCTGGTATCTTGCTACCTTCATTAGTTGAACCATCGCAAATTATTTTAATTATTATTGGATTGCTTATGTTATCGCTAATTTCAACACTTTATCCTGCATATCGTGCCGCCAATATTCAACCTGCCGAGGCTTTACGTTATGAATAATTCACAAATATTACTAAGTGCCAAAAATCTTTATAAAACTTATAACGAAGGCAAAATGGTAACCGAGGTTTTAAAAAATGTCTCGTTTGACATTTATTCACAATCATTACTCGCCATTATAGGTAGTTCAGGATCAGGTAAAAGCACTTTACTGCATTTGCTTGGTGGCTTAGATAATCCCACATCTGGCGAAATTATTTTTAAATCACATCAGTTAAATCAATTATCTGAACAAGAAAAGGCACGTCTACGCAATCAAGAAATTGGCTTTGTTTACCAATTTCACCACCTATTGCCTGACTTTACCGCGCTTGAAAATGTAGCCATGCCACTATTAATTGGCGGCGTTTTACCCAACGAAGCTAAAAAACGGGCTATGGCAATGCTAGAGTCGGTTAATTTAGTCAAACGAGCAAATCATCGCCCTTCCGAGCTTTCTGGTGGAGAACGCCAACGAGTGGCAATAGGGCGTGCATTAATTAATAACCCCGCTTTAGTAATGGCTGATGAGCCAACGGGTAACCTTGATAAATCAACAGCCGATTCTATTTTTGAGCTACTGATTAAATTAAATCGTGAACACGGAACCGCGTTTTTGGTTGTTACACATGATCTTGAGCTTGCCAATAAACTTGATAAACAAATGGTGATGAGAGATGGTCAACTTTCTGATAGCGCATCATCAGATAACAATTAATGGATAATTAATATGAATTTATCTTTAATTACCGCCATAAAATTTCGAAAAGGGCGTCGTAAAAGTGGTATGGTGTCGTTAATTTCGATTATCTCAACACTCAGCATTGCTATTGGTATTGCGGCATTAATTATTGGTTTAAGTGCCATGAATGGCTTTGAACGTGAATTACACAATCGAGTGTTATCGGTAGTGCCACATGGACAATTCTATCCAAAATACGGCAATTTAGATAATTGGCAACACGTTCAACAAGAACTTAAAGACAATAGTAATATTGTATCAGCCTTACCATTTGTTAATTTTACTGGATTAATTGAAAACGGTAGCAAGCTTGGCGCTGTGCAAGTACAAGGTCTTGACCCTGAACAAGAAATGCAATTCAGTTCACTACCGAATTATGTACTGAATAATAAATGGCAAGATTTTAAGCCCGATAGCCAACAAATTATTATTGGAGCAGGGCTTGCTAAAAATTTATCAGTGAGTGAAGGGGGATGGGTTTCTTTATTAATTCCTGTTTCGAGTAGTCCAAATCAACTCAAACCACCTAAAAGAGTCCGTTTGCAAGTAGTAGGGATTTTAGAATTAAGTGGCAGCTTGAGTAATAACATGGCCTTAATTCCATTAACAGATGCACAGAAATTACTAAATATGGGCGATAGCGTTACAGGTATTATGGTAAATGTAAAAGACGTTTATCAATCCAATAACCTTATTGGTCAAGCAGCATTAGGGCTTGACGAAGATCTGTTATTTAATAGTTGGGAACAGACGTTTGGCTTTATGTATCGTGATATTCAAATGATTAGGCAAATCATGTATCTGGCCATGATTGTGGTCATTGGCGTGGCCTGTTTTAATATTGTATCCACTTTAGTCATTGCCGTAAAAGATAAACAGCGTGATATTGCCATATTAAAGACCCTAGGCGCAACTAATCGTTTAATCAAACATATTTTTATATGGTATGGGGTGATTTCAGGGTTAATTGGCAGTCTAATTGGAGTTATTTTAGGCGTAATACTGTCATGGCAACTATCTAACATCATGGGCTTTATTGAGTCACTAATGGGGCATAAAATTTTAAATAGCAATATCTATTTTATCGATTTTTTACCATCCGAAATTCATCTGTTTGATGTGGTGATAGTGTTTATAACAGCCATGCTACTTAGCTTAATTGCTAGCTATTATCCAGCTAAACGAGCCTGTAAGATTGAGCCTGCACGGATTTTAAATAGCTTTTAAATAGCTTTTGCATAAATAAGGCGCTGTTTAATGATAATCAGCGCCTTTTTATTATTAATAATAGACATAATAACCACTAGGCAAAGCATAGTGCATATATTGCACATAGATCCCCAATGCAGTCACAATAAATACAAAACCAATAATAAGCAGAGTTAACTTACTTGGGTATTTGAACATTTTAATACATAACGAAACAGCCCCACCAAGTACAAAACCAGCGCAAGCACCACCGATATGCGCCATATTATCGATAGATGGCAATAACCCTAACCCAGCAGTTAATACTAAACTCACCAACATTGCTTTGACTGGCATTTCTTGTATATTGGTTTTAAACACCAAACAATAAGCCAACAATGCGGTAATAATACCCAAAATAGCACCCGAGGCACCACAGCTAATCACATTTTGATTGATGGTGGCAATATCGCTTGATAAGCTTCCTACTAGCCCTGAAAAAAAGTAAATGCCAACAAAAGCAAGGCGAGGAGTGCGCTGTTCTAAAATAGGACCAATGCTCCATAATGCCAGCATATTCATCGCTAAATGCGTTACGCTGATATGCATAAATAAATTGGTAAACATCCGCCAATACTGGCCAGAAAAAGTTAACTCCGCAACATCGGCTCCCCAATCAATCAAAAAATGATTTTCATATAATGGCGAAAACCCACGGCTATCAACTAGCCGAAATGCAAAAAAACACAGAATATTGATTACTACTAGCGTTGTGGTGATTTTAGATTGACTAGCGTAATATTTAATATCATTAAAGGTGCTCATTAAAAATCCTTTTGAATAGGTAAATTTTATCGATAGAGGTCAGTTAATCTAACCGTTTACCTAATATCACTAAATCACGCTGAACATTATCTAATTCAGCAATTTTTGGAAGAAGTCCCCATTGTTGATACTGCATTTTTTTAAATAAATTAACACTAGGTAAGTTATGTCGAAACACATAGCTAAAAATTGCCTCAATTCCAGCCTGTTTAGCAAATTGTTCGATTTTATCCACCATAAATTGACCAATTTTTTTGCCTCGAAAATCTTGATGAAGATATAAGCTAATTTCAACGGTTTTATAAAAAGCAGGGCGACCATAAAACGAAGATAAACTAATCCAACCACAAGGTCTATCTTGATATTTAATTAACCAAATTGGGCGATTTTTAGGGTTATGCTGATAAAACCATTCCAATCGACTTTCAACAGAAACAGGCACTGTATCGGCAGTCACTTGGCGACCAGCAATTGTTGAATTATAGACATCGACAATAAATGATAAATCTTCTAATGTAGCATCGTGGTAAGTAATCATGTTTTTTGCTTTAAGTGGTTTAAAGTGAAATTATTGTAATTTTATTATTGTTTGTTGGCAATAAAGCATATTTTTTATAGTGAGAAAAATAATGTATAGTAATATTTTACAGTTAAAATAAAATCAATTCACTAGATGGATTTTTTAAAATACAATTTAAAAATTGCCTCAAAATATAAAATTTAGCTAACCCTTTTTTTTAACAATAAATTAAAATAAATAAAAACAAAAGGTTAAGAATGTCTTGTAAAAAAGGGTTTTTGACAGAAAAAATCCTATTTGCCTTTTGCTAAATGGAGTTATAGTATATTGGCTTCTAGTTCACCGCCGTGTAGGTGGTTTAGAAACTCCTGACCTGATATACATTTTATGTATACCAGTTCACCGCCGTGTAGGTGGTTTAGAAAAAAACGATTATTGAAAAAAACGTTGATATTCCGTTCACCGCCGTGTAGGTGGTTTAGAAAACATCTTTTTGGTAAATTCTGAATAACGCTACGTTCACCGCCGTGTAGGTGGTTTAGAAATAGCCGTGCGTTAAACCATTCATCCGTTCGCTGTTCACCGCCGTGTAGGTGGTTTAGAAATGCAATGTTCTTGGATGGTGATTTAATTGCAAGTTCACCGCCGTGTAGGTGGTTTAGAAAATCCAAGCCAACAGTAAAGGTGATTACTTCATGTTCACCGCCGTGTAGGTGGTTTAGAAAAGTATACAAGCGTGTTGTTACGATGAACGTGAGTTCACCGCCGTGTAGGTGGTTTAGAAAAATTTCACGCTCACCTAGCAAAATAGCCACAGGTTCACCGCCGTGTAGGTGGTTTAGAAATCGTGTCTCAAACGAAATACCTTTTATTTCCCGTTCACCGCCGTGTAGGTGGTTTAGAAAGACTAATAATGATGATGCTACTCAAATGTTTTGTTCACCGCCGTGTAGGCGGTATTTTGTATAAAAAATAGAAATTTCTGTATAACTGGTTGATTTTAATAAAAATAAAAAATTAAATAAAATCAATACTCTAACTGAACAATTTTATGAGCGTAATACACCCCATAACATGGTAAGGATTATATGTTCATTGGTTTTAGGTAATTCACTAAATCCTTGATTCAGAAATTATCACCAATATTCATTTTTTTCACAAAAGTTAAGATTTACAAAGCCTAGCATCATATTCTAATTAAAAAATTGTATAAAAAACTAGCCAAGTTTTTTTTAAATGGCTATACTTTAACCTACCTTAAAGAGGTAGAACATTAAATAAGCAAACAAATCAAAATAAATCATTAACTTACTTGACAGGTGAACCATAATGCATTATCATTTTAGACACCAGACACCAGACACCAGCACTGGCAAACCTATGTCTTAAATTTATCAGATAAACACACTAGTTGGATTTTTAACCCTGCCACGTTTATATCTTCAAAGTTATCTTTCAAATTATTATCAAAACTATTCCGAAAAGTTTCGTTAGTATTGGTATTGTTATTATTGTCTTGTTTATGGAGTTTACAGGCATTACCCGTTAAGAATGTTCGAAGAACTAATCGTAGTGATGCCATAATACTGCCATCGTTACAATGGGGTGAGCTTAAATTTGTAAAGCCCTATCTTGAGTATGGTAGACTCCACTTTGCAGGCCCTGCTGATATATGGCATCCAGATTATGGATTCTTAGTTCAATCAACCGATCAGGCATCATACAACCTAAATTTTCCGACAACGGGCGCAAATGGGTTATATTTTGATTTAATCATAAGGGGAGATGCCGATGAATTAACATGGGGAGCGCCAATTACGCATGATGGAATTACCGCTACAGTGACGAGAAAAACAAAATGTAATGCCCAATGCGATGTTGAATTTCGCGTTACACTAACAGGTCCAGAGGCAAGAAATCAATGGTTCAATCCTTATCCTAGTCGAATTGCTAAGCCAAGGTTACCGCAGACCTTTGAGTTAGTGGGTAGAGATAGAGAGGGGAACGAGGTAATAAAATATGGATTTGTCCTGCAAAAATGGTTCGTGGTTAGGGGGGCTGAATTATATCACTATCCTGATATGGTAACTTGGTGTAGTGGTTTGGGTTATCGAGTGCCACAGGTTAAGGAGCTGACTAATGCAGTTTGTTCTGGTATTGGCTCAGGTCCGAATTGCCAAGGCTCTATCGGCGCTACACCTCCATCAAAAAATAATAATTACCTGCGTACAATAGGTGCTGGATTATTTTCGGAGTGGGGCTTTATGTATCATTACGCTGGTGCGGACTTCGTTGACCAAAACTATTGGACAAGTGACACGACTAGAATAGGGCCGTTTAGTGGTCAGTTTGATGTGGGAGCTAGTAACGGTGATATTTTTTGGTTCAAGACTTCTATTATTAATTATGGTCTTTGCACCACCCCTTAGTTTTTATTACTTAGTTATTAATCTTTATGGCGCTAATGATATTCTGATATTAATAAAGAATAATCAATAAAAGAATAAAATTCCAGTGCGAGGAGGATAGCCAAAATAGCAAAGCCTGAGAGCTTTGCATTTTAATGACTGAAAGTCCAAAAGCACTTTTCTTAAAAATTAAACTTGCTACAACAAAAAATAGTCAATAAAAAATCAATTTTAAAAAAAATAATAAAATCAATATCTTTCTAACCGATTTTTATGTGCTCAAAATGGTTATTTTATTGTTTTTTTGTTTGAAAAATGTACTTGATTTTTTATTAAATTGGCGGTTATATATACAGTGATAAGCATTGGGCTTGTCGCTTATTTAATTTGGAGGGTCTTAGAATGGTACACAAATTTGCTCCATATGGTAGTGATGTTTCGTCTGGTACTTATAAGTGCGCTGACTGTGGCTATATTTATTCAAACCAAAGTAAGAAATCGTTACCTCCTTGCCCTGATTATAATAAAAAACCGCATAGCAAAAATGGTTGGTACATTATGACTGGACAGGGTGATTCTGTTAAAGATCCGCATCCACATAAAAAGTGATTTTAGTTTGTTAATACAATTAAAGGCAGCCATTAGGTTGCCTTTTTTGATTATATTTTTGTAAAAAATATTCAGGAGTCTATACCGTTTAAAACTTAAAAAACGGGAAAAAAGTGATATATATTTTAATTGATACGCTAAATAATTAATAATATTCAATAAGTTAAGTTTTAAAAAAAGAGATGCCTTGTGTATTTTGAGTTTTGTTATTTACACTTAATTTGATATTAACCTACGCAATAGGTTATCTACTGCGTAGCTGCTTAAAGCATAATATTATTTTTGGATTTTTTAATCCAGATGACTAAAAATAGTGTTCGACCTGTGCTAAATAAAATATAAGAGAGCCATAACCCATGATTGCCCCAAATGGGTACAAATAGATATTGTGCAATTAACCATAGCAATAGCGCTAAAATCATTGAGTCTCGAATGGATGATGTGTAGCTAATGCCTGAAAACACGCCATAATAAATAAGCCCACCAGCAACCACAATAGGGAACACAATAATCCAGTATTGATATTTAGTACATAGGTTAATAATGTCGGTTTGATTAGTGAGTAAATGGATAATGGTTGAATCAAATCCCAACCAAATTGCAATCAAAACAGTGGGGCAAATAAAGCACGATAGCAATGACCAACGTAGTGTTTGATTATATAACGTGACGTCTTTTGTTCCTTTAGCTTTACCACTAAAAACACTCGAGGCATTGGCAAAACCATCAAATAAATAAGCCATTAAATAATGGATTTGAAATAAAACCGCATTAGCGGCTAACACTTCGGTACTAAAACGAGAGCCAATCGAGATAAAATGATTGGTAACAACAAGCAAACAGATAGTTCGAATCATTAAATTAGTATTAACTAAAATTACCCCTTTTAAAGATTGCCAAGATAATATGGCTTTGAAATCTGTTTTTTGCTCGGTTTTAGGTAAATAGGCATAAATAAACCAGATTCCTAATAGTGTACAGATGATTTGTGCGCTAAGTGTAGCAAAAGCGACACCTTGAATATCAAAATGAAACCCCCAAACAAAGGTGACAGCCATAACAATGTTAAGTAAATTGATTAATACTTGCAAAAACAAAACCGCTTTTATTTTTGCCATGCCCATTAACCACCCCACTAAGACATAATTGATTAAAACAAAAGGCGCCCCCCAAATTAGAATAGTAAAATAGGTGTGGGCATGGTGTTTTACTTCTTCATTTGGTTTTATAAGTTGCATGGCGGTATTAAATATTAGGCTTTGAAAAATAATAAAAACAATGCCTAATAAAATGGCAATAAAAAACGGGCGAATAAGCGAGGATCTTAATAAAATAGGATCATCTAATGCTTGAGCCGAAAACCCTGTGGTGCTGACTCGTAAAAAGCCAAATAGCCAATAGATAGTATTAAAAATCACGGTGCCTATAGCAATACCAGCAATAAAGGCAGGGTTAGGTAAGTGACCAACTAGAGCTGTATCAACCACCCCAAGCAGTGGCGTTGTGATTGTTGAAATAATAAAGGGGATAACCAGCGCAAGGTAGTCTTTAAAATGATATTGTTTATTTGAATTTGAAGATGTAGTCATAATCTAAAATCCTAAAATAGATTCAAGAAGTTGTTTAGAATAAGGATGATTGACTTGGCTTAATTGAGAAATATTGTCCACCTGTTCAACAATTTGTCCTTGATAAAAAAAGATCACCTTATCGCACAAATAAGTGATAGTCGTTAAATCATGAGTGATAAAAATCGTGGTTAGGTTTAGCTGTTTTTGTAAATCGGCAAGTAAAGATAAAATTTGAGTTTGTACTGATATATCTAACGAACTGACTGCTTCGTCAAATAGAATAAATTTAGGCGAGCAAGCAATCGCCCGTGCAATACAAATTCGTTGCAATTGACCGCCACTCATTTCATGAGGAAAGCGGTGATAAAAGGAGTGATCTAACCCGACTTGTTCCAACAGCGAATCAATTCGTTTTTGACGTTCTTTAGTTGATATTTTTTGGTAAATATCAATAGGTTCGGCAATAATTTCAGCAGTAGTAAAATAAGGGTTAACTGATGCATTATAATCTTGAAATACGGCACTGATATCACGCCGTATTGAGGATTTTCGCCAAGCGCGTTGAGATGTATCAAATCCATTAAAGTAAATGTTTCCACTATCTGGCTTTTCAAGCCCTAAAATCAGTTTAGCTAGGGTGCTTTTACCACTGCCACTTTCCCCAATAATTCCCAAACATTGCTCTTGATATAGTGAAAACGAGACATCATTAATTACCGATATCTTTTTACGACCAAGTAAGCCTTGATTGGGTTGTAAAAACGATTTTTTTACATGATCGAGCTGTAACAACGGTGGCATTTAGATTGTCTCCGAACTGGGTGTTATATAATTGGGTTGAACAACACAATTAAATTTTGCTAATAATTGCTTACGAGCATTAATTAAATATTGAGTGTAATCATTTTTAGAATGATAAAAAATATGATCTCGACTTCCTTGTTCAACAATGGTTCCTTTGTTCATTACCAAAATGTGATCGGCTATATGGTGAATAACGCCTAAATCATGCGAGATAAATATCATGGATGTTTTGGATTGTTGTTTAATTTGTTCAAATATTTTTAGAATATTAAATTGGTTAATTGAATCTAATGCAGTTGTTGGTTCATCGGCAATAATCAGCTCAGGTTCAAGCATAAGAGCAATACCAATCATTATTCGTTGTAGCATACCGCCACTTAATTGATGAGGGTATCGATTATAAATTTGTTTAGGATTATCAAGACCAATCTCTACAAGCATATTAAGCGTTTTAGTTATGGCTTGATTTTTACTGATTGGTTGATGAGCCAATAGCGTTTCAACAACTTGGTTACCAACACAGTAAAGCGGATCAAAAGCACTCATTGGGTGCTGTAAAATGACCGAAATCACATTACCACGCATAAAACGTAATGTTTCGTTATTTTGTTTTAACAAATCGCCATTTTGTTGTAATTTGATTTGTGTTTTTTTAGGGGAAAACAGGATTTGCCCTTGAACTGAAAAATAAGGTTCTAACAAGCCCATAATCGCTTTGCATGTTAAGCTTTTGCCACTACCGCTTTCACCAACTATACCTAAACATTGATGATGTTTTAGATGAAACGAAATATTATTTAATAGTGGCTTGCTGTTATCTAGTGTTACGGTGAGATTGTTAACTTGAAGCAATGTGTCACTCATGCTGTTTTTTCCTTTGGATCTAAAATATCTCGCAAACAATCTCCTAGCATATTAAATGCAGCAACCACAATCAAAATAGCCATTCCTGGAAAGACCATCTGCATCGGGTGCTGAATCATTACGTTTTTGGCTTCGCTTAACATTAATCCCCATTCTGCGGTGGGAGCTTGTACGCCTAATCCAATAAAAGAAAGTGCCGAAATGTTTAAAATAACCCACCCTGTATCGAGTGTAGCGAGTACAACAAGTTCAGACATAATATTAGGTAGCAAGTGGCGCCGAATAATAAAAAAATGAGGAGCACCAATTGTGCGTGAAAAAAGAATATAGTTTTTACGGCTATACTTGATTACAGAACTACGAATCATTCGGCTATACCAAGCCCATTTGACAACAATATTAGCAATAATCACGTTTTCAATGCCGACTCCAAGCACGCCGACAATGGCTAGTATCATTACCTGACTTGGAAAAGAAAGCATAATATCGCAAAGGCGCATAATACATTCGTCAAGTTTACCTCTATTATAGCCCGAAATAAGCCCAATGATGGTTCCAATAACAATTGTTATTGCCATGGTCAATATCGACAAAAATAGTGTTGAGCGAATACCATAAAGTAACCGAGAAAAGATATCCCGACCTAAATGATCACAACCAAACCAATGCTGAGCAGAAATTGCCGCATACTTACGCACAATGCGAACTTTATTTGGATCAAATGGAGCAATATAAGGCGCTAAAATACCTAAAACAATAATCACCCCAATAATCGTTAAACAGCATAATGCTATTTTATTTTTGAACAGTTGCTTAAGTTGGCTCATGAAAGACTACCACTCTCTTTTAACCGTGGATCGAGTAATAGGTGTAAAACATCCACAATAAAATTACAAACAACAAATAAAATAGCCATCAATAAGATATAAGCTTGAATAACAGGGTAATCTCGATTCATTATTGCAGAAATACACAACCGCCCAAGCCCTGGCCACGAAAATATATACTCAACAACAAACGAACCCGCAATTAATTGTGGAATGGTCATACCTAATGCGGTAATGGTGGTTTGTAATGAATTGACTAGCACATGTTTTAAAATGATGGTGCGTTCTTTTAACCCACGGCTACGAGCATAAAAAATAAAATAATTATGCATGTTTTCAATCATGTTATTACGAATAAATCGAATATAAGTAGAAATATACACAAACGATAATGTAATTGTAGGTAAAACTAAATTTTGCCAAGAACCATAACCATTAGTTGGTAATAGGTCAAGGTAATTAGCAAATAACCAAATAAATAACAACCCCAGCCAATAGCTTGGCATCGCTGTGCCTAAAAAGATAATGATACGCAAAATCCGATCAAACATAGAATTGGCAAAAATGGCACAGAGTATGCCCAAAATTAAACTAATTATAAGGGTAAAAACAAAGGATGATGTAGCTAAAATAAGTGTTGGTTTTAAACAGCGAATCATCTCATCCCAAACGAATCGGTCACGATGAATAAATGAACGGCCAAAATCGAGATGAAAAACATTATACAGCCAGTTAAAATAACGATACCAAAAAGGTTCATTTAAACCAAGCTCTTGGCGCATACTTTCAATGGCTTCGGGCGTTGGCATGATTTCGTTTAGGCGTAATGCAACTTCGGCAGGATCTGAAGGAGCTAAATTAATCAGCAAAAATGCAATAAATGAGATACCGATAAGAATCGGTATCATCATAATTAAACGTTTAAAAATATAATTTAACATTCTTATTAAATAATAAAATCAACAACCTAATAATGCATTTTATCAAATGGAATATCAAATTGTGACGGTGCAAATTCAATGCCTTTTAATGACTTAATGGCAATAGCTCGGTTACGTTCATAAGTTAAAGGAATGTATACTGCTTCGTTATGAAGTGTTTCTAGTACATAGCGGTAAAGTGCTTGTCGCTCTTGTTCATCGGTGGAAATAAGCGCTTTGCTAATACTTGCGTCAATTTTAGCTTTTTCTGCTAAGCCTTGCTGAGCAATATAATCACCATAAACAGGCAACTTCATGCCAGATAAGAAAGACTGCGGATCATAAGGCATCCCCCACGAAATATCAAAAACCATATCAAAATCACCGGCTTTTTGACGATCGCGATAGCCTTGTTCTTCTTCACCGTGAATGTTCAATTTTAAACCAACTTGCTCAAATTCATCTTGCATATATTGAGCAATGGTTTTTTGCGAAGCTGTGTTGCTATCATAGTAAAGGGTGATTTCGAACGGTTTGCCTTCTTTTTGACGATATTGCTCGCTATTCACTTTAACCCAACCCGCTTTATCAAGTAGTTGCGCTGCTAAGTTGGTATCATACTCATAGGGTTTTAACCCGATATTAGCATAAGGAATATTAGTTGCCATTAAAGTATCGGCTGGTGCTTCGCTATTATTAAAAATACCTTCAGAAACATCTTTTTTACTGATGATATGCTCAATAGCTCGGCGCACATTGGCATCTTTAAGTTGTGGCCTTGTTGTATTCATCAGAACGATTCGGCTTGAAACGGGTTTTGACATTAATGTTTGAAAATTATCCATTTTAGCAAATCGTTCATACGAATCAGCATCGACCATATTTTTACCGTAAATAAGATCAATTTCACCTTTTTCAAGCGCCATCAAACGGCTTTGGTTATCAGCGATCACTTTCATTGTGACCTTTTTAATTTGCGGTTTTCTGCCCCAGTAGTTAGGGTTTTCGTTAAAAATGGCATACTGATCTTTTTTATGATCGCCTAAAACATAAGGGCCAGTACCAATATAAGATTTAACACCATTTTTTGTTTCGCCATCAATCATAGAATTTGGTGAAATAAAGCGCATTGGTCTTGTAACGGCAATTTCAATCAAAAATGGGTAGTAAGGTTCGGATAGGTTAACTTGCAAAGTATAATCATCTACGGCTTTGATTTCGGTAATTAGGCGTACCATTTCAAGCCAAGTATGACGTACTTTATTTGAAAGCACCGCATCCCAGTTTAGTTTAGCGCTATGGGCATCAAATTTAGCACCATCACTAAAAGTAACATCTTTTCTTAACTTAAAAGTATAAGTTTTACCATCGTTAGTAATGGTCCAGCTTTCAGCTAGCCAAGGCGAAAAGGTACCATCTTCATTATAATGAACTAGCGACTCATAAAGCATATTTTGCGCCCACATTTCGCCACCATAAAGGTGTGGGTTCAAATCACGAATATCGCGAAAGTTTGCAAAAGTAATATCATCTTTAGCAAAACAGTTAATACTAAGGGTTGTTAAAAGTAAAGCAATGAATAAACGTTTTATATAGCTAAGATTAAAATGCATACAAAATCCATTAATTATCATTATCAAAGCCAAAATAGTAGCATACACTTAAATGATAATAAATATCATTTAAGTGTTTTTATTAAAGATATTATGAAAAAATATTATTTGTAGGAAAACGCCGAGTTGTTTACACTTAATGGTTAAAATACCCCTCTAAAAATGCATAAGGTGTTTTCCCTAAAATTGCTTAAGCTTTTATTATCTATTTTTTGAATCGCTAAATAATTGCTGATTATACTAAATCTTAATTCAAAATTCGTATCACGCTTTCGATTATGTCATTCGTTTGTGGATAGGTTGGTTTGATGAATTTCTGATTGGTACAGTGGGTTATTACACAGTTTATCTAAACAAATAAAGATTGCCTCATTTTTGTTAAAAAGTTTCAGGAACACACCGTGTTTAAGTAAAAAATGCTGTTTAAATTGATAAAAATTAACGTATAATTACGTATTTTTAGCAAGATTTTAACTGAAATAACAAAGTTGTTTAACTAATGTTATCGGATTAAATACATTCAATAGCATAAGTACATTGCTACCCCTCATAGTCAAGATGTGGGAATGCTTTTCATTTTTGTGGTATTATTTTATTGGTTATCGTTTTAATATTTTAAATCTTGATTGGATAACTTTATTGTATTTTTATATGTGAGTATATTTCCTTGTTTAGGTTGCCTTGCGTATCGCATATTACTTCTGGTTAAAGTATTAAGATGATTTGTTTGCTCTAGTTTAGAACAAACATGTAATGCAGCTAAACAAAACTTATGAACCCAATAATATAAAACGATAACAATATCAATGGGGTTGATTTTGTTACAAACAATAACAAAAAAACTAAAATCAAATCAATGGATTTTATGGGGGGGTTATGTTGTAAATAATTAATATCTACTAAACGACGTTATATGAATTTAAGGAAAAAATGAACAGACTAAACTTTTTAAAACAAGAAAATAACTTGACCACCTTCAGATTTGTTTTGTTTTCCATCATTACTTTGGGTATTTATAGTGTAGTTTGGTTTTATAAACGTAATAAGCTAATCCAAAATGCGCTTGGCGTAAAAATAGTTAGTGATATTTATGTGATTATTTTGATTATTTTGAATGTTGTTTTATTTTGTGCAGATGTTATATCAATACTATATGAAAATAATCTTTTTGAAATAACAAGTAATATCTTGTTTTTTGTTAGTGTCGTCATGTTTTCCATCTGGGCAAATTGTGCACGAAGCGTATTAACTTACTATTGTTGGGGCGAATATAATATTAAACCCAAAACAAAATCAGTGTATGCGGTTATTTTAGGTGTTTTTTACATAAACTATCTAATCAATGCATTAGGTAAGATAAATAAACCTGATATCAGTAAATAGGCAAATTTGACATAATCTGCTGACCTATCTAAATAAAATAACGCTTTGGTATAATAAATGTTTTTTTAATTAGTAATATACTAATATTATTTAAATAGTCAGACATTTATTATTCAATTGCTTTATAATGTATATGAATAATTTATTTTTCATTTTAGGAATATTTCATGTCATTTGACTCTCTTGGTTTAGATACCAAGATTTTAAAAGCAATTCAAGAACAAAACTATACCGACCCAACTCCCATTCAACAACAAGCTATACCTGTAATCTTATCTGGTAAAGACCTTATGGCGAGTGCACAAACAGGAACAGGTAAAACGGCAGGCTTTGGTTTACCAATATTACAAAAACTTATTGAACAGCAAGCAAAAGAAGCTAATAATCCAAAACCTAAAAAAGGCAAACGTCCTTTATATGCCTTGATTTTAGCCCCAACGCGCGAACTGGCTGCGCAAATAGGTGAAAATATTTGCGATTATAGTCGTTATTTGCCCATTCGTTCATTAGTAGTTTTTGGTGGGGTGAGTATTAATCCGCAAATGATGAAATTGCGTGGTGGTGTGGATATTTTAATTGCAACACCAGGGCGATTGCTTGATTTACAGCAACAAAATGCGGTGGATCTGTCAACGGTTAAAATACTGGTGTTGGACGAAGCTGATCGCATGCTAGATATGGGCTTTATTCATGATATTCGTCGTGTGATCGCTAAGTTGCCTAAAAAACGCCAAAATTTAATGTTTTCAGCGACTTTTTCAAGCGAAATAAAAGCCTTAGCCGAAACAATTTTACATTCACCAAAATTGATTGAGGTTGCTAAAACTAATAGTGCTTCAGAGCAGATCACGCAATATGTACATCGCGTTGATAAACGTCGTAAGCGTGAGCTACTATCTTATTTAATCGGTAAAAATCAGTGGCAACAAGTGTTAATTTTTACACGAACCAAATATGGTGCAAATCATTTAGCGGAACAATTAACGAAAGATGGCATTAAATCAGCAGCTATTCATGGTAATAAAAGCCAAGGAGCTCGAACAAAAGCATTAGCTGATTTTAAAAGCGGGCAAATTAGAGCATTGGTTGCCACAGATATTGCCGCTCGAGGTCTTGATATAGAGTTATTACCTTATGTTGTCAATTATGAGCTTCCACAAGTTGCTGAGGATTATGTTCATCGTATTGGTCGAACAGGGCGAGCGCAGAATCAAGGGCAAGCTCTCTCGCTTGTGTGCATTGATGAATTGCCACAATTAAAAGCAATTGAAAAATTAATTAAAAAAACGATTCCAGAATTAACAACCAAAGGGTTTGAAGTTGATCCTAAAATTAAAGCTGAACCTGTAAAAAAATCGTTACCAAGGCGTGCGCCAGTAAAAAGAGCAAGCTCATCTTCAAATCGATCGTCGCAATCCAATCAAAATAGTGTGAAATCCTCCAATAAGCATAATCACACTAAAAATAAGCAAACTTAATTTAATTAAAATAAGAAGGAAATGATTATGGTTAATCGTAGTAGACGTTTACGAAAAAAATTACACATCGACGAGTTTAAAGAATTAGGTTTTACTGTTAGTTGGTCTTTTGACGAAGGTACAACTGAAGAAACTTTAGATAATATTGTTGATCAATTTATTGTTGAAGCTATTCAACCCAATGGTTTAGCTTATGAGGGTAGTGGTTATTTGAATTGGAAAGGGATTATTTGTACTCAAAAATTCGGCAACTGTACTGATGAACATCGTGACGTTGTCACAAAATGGCTTGAAAGTCACGGCTTAAAAAATGTCAAAACCAGTCCACTTATCGATATTTGGTGGGATGAATTAGAATTCTAACCTATTGGTGATTCTAAATAGAAAATAGTCACTGGTGTGGCTATTTTTATAACTAAATTAGTCATGTGATAATGAGTAGTTTGTTTTTTATTGTTTAAAATCCATTGTACTTATATCATTCTTAAAATGATCAAATAACGCAAATATAAGTTCGTATAAATCAGTTAGCCTAATTCTATCATCTAAACAATTACAATATAGTATTTCGGTAAGGAGCACTTATATAATGAGCAAAAATACTATTTTTAAACTTGATAAAAAATATACTCCTTTTTTATTCAAAGCGATAGAAGCAGTAAAGAAAAGTGAATTTGTGACCAAATATAAATATGATATCAATCATTTTTGACAATTATATAAGAATAAATAATGGAGTGAGTTGTTATACAATAAGCTTTTATTCGGAAGAGGTGACGCAAGACAATTGGATGGATATTGGGACAGATGGAATAGTATAGATGATATAAATGTTGATATAGACATTGGTTCTGGAGAAGTTGTTTCCATTTATGCAAGTTGTTAACATAAAAAAGAATTTATAAAAATTATTAGTATGTAAAAATAATTACATTAGCGGTTATATTTATTGCTACTAAAATTTTTTAAATTATTTAAGAGTAAATCACTTTATATATTGGTACAGCTAGTTTTTCAATGATAGACTATCAACGGATGATATTACAATTTTAATATGCTTTTCTTTTTTATGATTTCCTTTTTAACTGTAAGTAAAATATATTTAAGCTAATATTTACAAATCCTAATAAAAAGGTTAACATTTTATACTAAAGTGATGTTATTTTTTATTTATATAGGCTTGTTTTAGTGAGTTACTATAATTTTTTTATCTAAAACAAAAATGATTTTATAAAAACTAATTGGCGTATTATATGAAAACATCAAATTAAAAAATAATTTCATAAATTGAATAGGTTATAGAAGAATGGAAGCAACACGGTACAATACAGCATTAATTTGTTCTTTATGTAAAAAATATTTCCAGGTAAATTCCTCGAAGATTCATTCCTTGTTTATAAAAATTGCCATAAATACATTATTTATTATCTTTATGGCATTATTAACTATTACTAATAGTTATGCTGCTTTATCTGCAAAGACAATAAAAAAAATTGAAGGTTCAGCCCCTTATATCAAATTAAATGGCTCTGCTATTAATGAACTAGCTGATTTATTAAGTTTTCAAAAACCTGATAGTTCCTCTGGCTATGTAGAAATCTATCCATCTATAGATAAAGTAATTTATGCGCATAATGGGGACAAATTTAATCAATTTATTACAAAAGTTGTTGCTGATGGACAACCAAATCATTTATCAAATATTGTAGGGGTAAGTTATGCTGATGATGATGGTGATTTAGCTCATTTAACTATGGGAATAACAGGTACATTAACTGCTACTTGGAGTTATCGACAGCCAGATGGTACGATAAGAACATTATCTGCTGATGAATTAAAAAATAAATTAGATTCATGTCAAGGCCCATATCAATTGACGATTAGTGCTAATAATGTTAAAGTACAATCTCAATATGGCATACCATCTGAACGGGCTTATGGTAGTCTTAGTAAAACGTATACAATAAAAGTTGATGATTTCAAAATTTGCTATATAAAGCCTGCTAGTTTACAAATTTATGATGCTTCTGGCGTTGGCGTAAACACTTGTACCAATACGACAAATTGTAAATTTATTGGCGGTTATAACCCTAGCGTTTTCATTCCTAATGAAGGGTTTTCGGCTTTGGCTCCTACTAAATTCCCCACAACGGCTTTTGATAAAGCAAAATTTACTTTAATAATGAGTGGCGAACAGAGTGATTATATTTATACATCAAGTAATCCAAATTTAGTCTCAATAAGTAATGTAGCAGGAAGTGAAGGTGTTGTTACCTTTAATTCATCCGTTCATCCTAATTTACCTTTTGATGTAACCTTATCAGCAAGAACAAAACCCAATATAATAACGCCTTCAAAAACGTCTATTTATTCTTTTACCATTAATAAATGGATACGAGCACTTCCTCCAACACAATATAAAACAGAGAGAGAGTTAGCTGGAAATGGTATTTTCCCTGCAGCTAATGCTTGTGCTGGACGTGATTTAGGGATGATTAGTGCAGAAGAAGCGGCAAGTTATTTTTATTCACCAATGGAACTTAGCAATGCTCCAAATGCAGCGACAGCCGTAACAGGGCATGGAACCGGATCATTACCTAGTTGGATACATAATAAAAATACCAGATTATCTCGAGATATAGATGGGACGTTTTATGGTGAATGGGGGAATTTATATAGTTATCCTCAGAGTGGTTTTAATTTAGCTCGAGGATGTACTTGGAGTAGTCAGACGGCTACAAATACATGGATATTTGGCGTTAATGTCCAAAGTGGTTATGTTGGTTATAATGCGCTTCAAAATAATGGATGTATTCCCGTTTGTCGAAAATAGCATCGATAAAAAGATACTTTATCATTGTATTAAAATAATAAAAAATATTAATATACAAAAAATAGCCACATTATTAGTGGCTATTTTATTAATAACTGATTATTCAATTCCTTGACTATGCAAGTAATCTTCATAATTACCTGTGTAATCAATGACTTTTTTAGGTGTAATTTCAACAATGCGTGTTGCCAATGAACTAACAAATTCACGATCGTGTGAAACAAAAAATAGGGTGCCTTGATAGAGTTCTAAGGCCATATTGAGTGATTCGATCGATTCCATATCTAAGTGGTTGGTTGGCTCGTCCATAACAATAATATTTGGGCGTTGCATCATCAATTTACCAAATAACATACGTCCTTTTTCACCACCAGATAGGACTTTAACTTGCTTTTTAATATCATCTTGTGAAAATAATAATCGACCTAAAATACTACGTACAGCTTGCTCGTCATCGGTTGGTTGCTTCCACTGACTCATCCAGTCAAAGACCGTTAAATCTTCTTCAAACTCGTATTCATGATCTTGTGCATAATAGCCAATATTGGCATTTTCTGACCATTTTATATCGCCTTGCTCAGGCGTAAGCTCGCCCATTAGCGTTTTTATTAATGTGGTTTTACCAATACCGTTAGTTCCTAAAATAGCGACTTTTTCGCCCACTTCGACCATTAGGTTTAAGTTTTTAAATAGTGGATCATTATCAAAACCTTTGGTTAGGTTTTCAACAACAAGCGCATTACGGAATAGTTTTTTATCTTGCTCAAAACGAATAAATGGATTTTGACGACTAGAGGCCTTGACTTCTTCGAGTTTAATTTTTTCAATTTGTTTTGCGCGCGAAGTTGCTTGTTTTGATTTAGACGCATTGGCACTAAATCGACTAACAAAAGATTGTAGCTCACTAATTTGTGCTTTCTTTTTAGCATTGTCAGCTAATAAACGCTCTCTCGCTTGTGTTGATGCTGTCATATAATCATCATAGTTACCTGGATAGATGCGAAGCTCGCCATAATCCATGTCTGCCATATGCGTGCAGACCATATTTAAAAAATGGCGATCATGCGAAATGATGATCATGGTGCTTTCACGTTGATTTAAGGTGTCTTCTAACCAGCGGATTGTATCAATATCTAAGTTATTGGTTGGTTCATCAAGCAATAATATATCAGGATTTGAAAATAGGGCTTGTGCCAATAATACACGCAGTTTCCAACCAGGGGCAACTTCGCTCATTAAACCATAGTGTTGTTCAATTGGAATACCAACGCCTAATAATAATTCACCTGCACGCGCTTCGGCACTATAGCCATCCATTTCAGCGTATTGAGTTTCTAAATCAGCCACTTTAAAGCCGTCTTCTTCACTCATTTCAGATAGTGAATAGATGCGGTCACGCTCTTGTTTGATTTGCCATAATTCGGCATGTCCCATAATTACCGTATCAAGCACGGTAAACTCTTCAAACGCAAATTGGTCTTGGCGTAACTTACCTAATCGTTCATGAGGATCTAAAGCAACATTACCAGATGTTGGCACTAAATCACCACCAATAATTTTCATAAAAGTTGATTTACCGCTACCATTGGCGCCAATTAAACCATAACGATTACCATTACCGAATTTAACCGAGATATTTTCAAATAATGGTTTACTGCCAAATTGCATTGTGATGTTATTTGTACTTAACACTAGAATTTACTCTCTTTAACATGCGTTTCACTCATATAAGTAATAATTAGCCTTTGAGTGAAGTCGTGGAAATATGAATTAGCGCATATTATGCCATAATAAAACTTGTTTGAGGATCTTTGATTTGTTACAGGTATTTATGGTAGTGATTTTAATTTGCCAACTACTTATTAACCAATGTTCGTATTCGTCGTATACAAGAAGGTAATTTTGGTGATGTCAAACCTGTAGGAAGTGGGTGTATCAGAAATACGTATTCACTGCGGAAAAAGATATAGAGTTTATTTTGTTAATCGCAATAATGAGATTGTTATTTTATTGTGTGGTGGTGATAAGAATACACAAAAAGAAGATATAAAAATTGCTAAGGAACTAGTAAATAAATGGGGCTAATTATGACTACAAAACTTAAAACTTTTGATGTGGTTGATTTTTTAAACACCGATGAAGAAATGCAAGAATATTTAAATGCTGCAATAGAAGAAGGCGATCCTAAGTTCTTATTTATTGCGCTTGGTGATATAGCTAGAGCTAAAAACATCAGTCAGCTTTTACGAGAGAAAGGTATAAGTCGTGAGGGTATTTATAAAGCGTTATCAGGTGAGGATAATCCTACTTTTAATACAATCTTTAAAATTGTTCAAGAATTAGGTTTGCAAATGCAGTTTTCATCACGAAAACATGCAGATTGTTGTTAACAGGATATAGAAAATCTGATATACAAATCAAATCTAAAGCTCGCAAATGCGGGCTTTTTTTAGAGTAATATGCAATAGTCTTTACTTAATCTGACATTTAAGTTATTTTATAACACAAAAAGGAGAGTCAGAAATGAATCAAACCGCCAAAATCATTAAACCTAAACTAGGACTGCTAGAATTAGCTAAGCAACTCGGTAACGTTCAACAAGCTTGCAAAGTCATGGGATACAGTCGAGATAGTTATTATCGCTTTAAAAAACTGTATGAGCAAGGGGGTGAGCTTGCGCTTCAAGAAATCAGTCGTAAAAAGCCTATCGAAAAAAATCGGGTAGAGCCACATATAGAACAAGCCGTTGTCAATATGGCCTATGAAT
>NZ_FMBA01000027.1 GCF_900094935.1 Gilliamella intestini | reverse complement strand
ATTCAGACCGCGGTAAAGAGTTTGATAATCGGTTATTAGCGGATTGTTTTAAGACATTTAATATCACGCATTCATTAAGCAAGAAAGGGTGTCCATATGACAATGCGGTAGCGGAAGCGACATTTAAAACAATTAAAACGGAATTTGTAAAAGGCCAACGTTTCAACTCAACGGCTGAGTTACAACGCGCTTTTTCGGCTTATGCTTATTGGTATAATCATAAACGATTACATTCTTCGTTAGGCTACTTGCCTCCCGTTGAATTTAAAAAACACTTACCCCTTAATTTTTTTGTTTGAAAATGTGTTGCCATTCCGTCACGCACAAAACCTAATACACGAGACACCATCGTCATTGAACTAACAGTAGCTAAAGATTTTAAAAGATTCATATTCAAATTATATACAAAGTATACAGCCTAAAACTGATAATGAAGTATAGTCTACAAACTATTACTTTAAATAACCATGCTTTTTTAATAAACTTAATTTTGTTGATGCCGCCAGCATAATACTGGCGGGTGTTTGGTTTAACGATCTTTTAAAGGGATAAATGGCATAATTTCACCGATATTTTTATAAGCAGGGCGAATAATTCGGCGATCATCAAAATTGAGTTCTTCAATTCGATGAGCACACCATCCAACAATACGAGACATAGCAAATAATGGCGTATAAACTTCTTTTGGTAAGCCAATCATGTCATAAACAAAGCCTGAATAGAAATCAACATTGGCGCAAACTTGTTTTTTTGTTTTGGCATTTTTTCGATTTAAAATGGCGTTAATGGCCCGTTCTTCAAGCAAGTTTAAGAAATTATACTCATCTTCTCGGCCTTTTTCTTTTGCTAGTTCATGAGCCATTTCTTTTAGTAATACTGCTCTTGGATCAGATACTGTGTATACCGCATGCCCAATACCATAAATTAGACCTTTTTTGTCAAATGCATCTTTATTTAAAATACGTTGCAAATAGGCATCAATTTCATTTACGTCGGTCCAATTTTTAATTTCTTTGGCTAAGTGTTTAAGCATTTTACCTACTTGTAAATTAGCACCACCATGCAATGGTCCTTTTAGCGATCCAATACCTGCTGCAATAGATGAGTAAGTATCGGTACCGGTAGAGCTGGTCACTCGCACTGTAAATGTTGAGTTATTTCCACCTCCATGTTCTGCATGGATGATCATAGCTAAATCAAGCACTCGCACATCAAGATCAGTATATCCCCCCGATCCTTTCATCATGTATAAGAAGTTTTCGGCAATGGAAAAATCCTCATGCGGATGGCGGATATGTAATGATTTTCCTTTAGCACTGTGACTTAACATATTATAAGCATAGGCAATAATGGCTGGAAATTTTGCAATGAGGTCTATTGATTGACGCATTAAATTATCGCGAGATGTATCATCTGCTTTAGAATCATAAGTGTACATTTCAAGGACTGTTCTGGCTAAGATATTCATCACATCATGGCCTTCAAGTTCCATGATGGCAATTTTAGTTTGCTTTTCCAGTGCCATCGATTCACCAAGTAACCTTGAAAAGTCGTATAATTCTTCGGCATCTGGTAAGTAACCAGATAACAGTAGATAAATAGTTTCTTCAAATCCTGTACGTTGTTCTTTTTGTGCATTATGCACAAGATCTTTAATATCGATGCCTCGATATAACAATTTACCATGGATCGGTTTTAATGTACCACCATCTAAATATTGATAACCTAACACATCGCCAATTTTAGTTAATCCAACTAACACGCCAGTATGATCTGCATTACGCAATCCACGTTTTACACTGAAAGTTTCAAATAGTTTTGTTTCAATTTTACTCGTGTTTTTAATCGTTTCTGATAATTTATAAACTAAAAATTTTTCTTTCATTTATCATTACCTCTTGTGTTATAAATTATCGATTACTGCTTGAGTAAATTCAGTAGTTGATAGCGGTGTTCCATTTTGCATAAACCTAGCTAAATCGATAGTCGCTTTGCCTTCTTGGAATAGCTTTTGCATTGCTTGGGTAATCAATTCTCCAACTTCATACCAACCGAGATAGTCAAACATCATCACACCAGATAGTAATAATGATGATGGATTTGCTTGGTTTTTTCCTGCAATATCAGGTGCTGTACCGTGTGTTGCTTCAAAAATAGCATGCCCTGTTATATAGTTAATATTTGCGCCTGGTGCTATACCAATCCCCCCAACCATTGCTGCAAGTTGATCTGAAACATAATCACCATTAAGGTTTAGCGTTGCTACAACAGAATAATCTTCTGGCTTTAATAATGTGTTTTGTAAAAAAGCATCACAAATCACATCGTTAATAATTAATTTTGAAGCAGATTTAGCATTCTGTAATGCTTGCTGGGCTGCAGCTTTTCCTTCATTTTTTTGGATTTCCATATATTGATTCATGGTGAAAACAGCATCACCAAATTCTTTCTCGGCTAGTGCATAGCCCCACAGTTTAAATCCCCCTTCGGTAAACTTCATAATATTACCTTTATGCACTAAGGTAACTGATGGTAATTTATGGTGGAGTGCATATTTAATTGCGGCTCTAATTAATCGTTCTGATCCTTCAATGGAAACAGGTTTGACACCATATGAGGATGTTTTGGGAAAACGAACTTTATTAACACCCATTTGTTGTGATAAAAATTGATAAAATTTTTCAGCTTCCGGCGTACCTTGTAACCATTCAATGCCTGCATAAATGTCTTCAGTATTTTCTCTAAAAATAGTTATGCTGACTTTTTCAGGATGTTTTATCGGTGATTCAACTCCTTTGAACCAACGAACAGGACGAAGGCAAACATAAAGATCTAATTCTTGGCGAAGAGCAACATTGAGTGAACGCAATCCTCCACCAACGGCCGTTGTTAGAGGTCCTTTGATACCGACAAGATATTGTTTAAATGCATTCATGGTTTCTTCTGGTAACCATGAACCATTTAATTTGTATGACTTTTCACCAGCAAAAACCTCTTGCCATTCAATACTACGTTGACCTTGATAAGCTTTTTCAATCGCTTTATCAAAAATCGTTCTAGCAGCTTTCCAAATCTCTTTACCGACACCATCACCTTCAATAAAAGGAATAATTGGTCGATTTGGGACAATTAATCGCCCATTTTCAATTGTAACTTGCTGATTCATATTTTGCCCTCCCCCGTTATTTTTTAGTTATTTAAATCCTTCTTTCAACTTATTTAAAGCACTACCCGCTTTAAACCATTCAATTTGAGATTGATTATATGTGTGCGCTACAGCAAAAGAGTCACCACTTCCATCACGATGGTGAAGTACTAGTGTTAGATTTTTATTTGGCGCAAAATCAGTTAACCCAATAATGCTAATTTTGTCATCTTCACGAATTTTGTCATAATCATCTTTATTAACAAATGTTAAAGCTAACATTCCTTGTTTTTTAAGATTTGTTTCATGAATTCGAGCAAATGATTTAACTATTATGGCTTTAACATTTAAAAAGCGAGGTTCCATTGCAGCATGTTCTCGTGATGATCCTTCGCCATAATTTTCTTCAGCGATAACAATCGATCCCAATCCTTGTGCTTTTAACTGACGAGCTAATTTCGGAACTTCAACATATTCATCCGTTTGAGCATCTAAAACAGAATTAGTTTTTTTATTAAAGGCGTTAACTGCTCCAATGAGCATATTATTAGAAATGTTATCTAGATGTCCGCGAAATTTTAGCCATTTCCCCGCCATTGAAATATGATCAGTTGTACACTTGCCTGTTACTTTAATAAGTAGGGGTTGCGAAATAATATCTTTTCCATCCCATGGTGAAAATGGTGAGAGTAGTTGTAATCGCTCAGAGTGATTTGAAATATAAATTTCAACTGAACGACCATCGGCAATCGGTGCAATATAACCCGCATCATCAACAGCAAACCCTTTTTTAGGTAATTCATCACCTATTGGTTCAGAAAGTTTCACTTCCTGTCCTTTATCATTAATTAAGCTATCAGTTAATGGGTTAAAGCTGAGTTTTCCAGCAATAGTTAATGCTGTTACTATTTCAGGTGAACATACAAATGCATAAGTATTTGGGCTTCCATCATTGCGTTTAGCAAAGTTACGATTGAAGGATGTCACGATCGAATTTTTGTGTTCATCAGCCACCTCGTCACGGCGCCATTGACCAATACAAGGACCACAAGCATTTGCCATAATAACTGCACCTGCCTGCTCAAAGCGACTCAAAATACCATCTCGTTTTGAGGTGTATTTCACTTGTTTTGAACCAGGATTGATAATTAGTTTTGCCTTTATTTTTAGCCCTAATTGGTTTGCGTCATCAATCACAGAAGCAGCACGCATCATATCTTCATAAGAAGAATTAGTACATGAACCAATCAAGCCAACTTCCATATTATCAGGGTAATTGTGTGCTTTAACAGCTGTAGCTAGTTGTGAAATGGGATATGCTAGATCTGGTGTAAATGGACCATTAACATATGGCTCTAATTCAGATAAATTAATTTCTATTACTTGATCATAGTATTTGTTTGGCTGTGATAAAACAGCTTCATCAGGGTTGAAGCAGTCTGTTAAAATATCAGCTAAATCGACGATATCTTGACGTCCTGTCATTGCTAAATAATCCGCTGATTTTTTACTATAAGGAAATATTGAGGTTGTAGCTCCAACTTCTGCTCCCATATTACAGATCGTTGCTTTTCCTGTTGCAGATAAAGTTGAGGTGCCTTCGCCAAAATATTCAATCACTGAATTGGTACCGCCTTTAACTGTTAAAATGCCTGCCAGTTTTAAAATAACATCTTTGGGTGATGTCCAACCTGATAGTTTACCAATCAATTTTACGCCAATAATTTTTGGCATTTTCAGTTCCCAAGGCATACCTGCCATAACATCAACTGCATCGGCACCACCAACACCAATTGCCAGCATTGAAAGTCCACCTGCATTTGGTGTGTGTGAATCTGTACCGATCATCATACCACCAGGAAATGCATAATTTTCAAGCACGACTTGATGAATAATGCCTGCATCAGGCTTCCAAAAACCAATACCATATTTGTTCGATACATCGCGTAAAAACTGATAGACTTCTTGGTTATTATTTTCAGCAGCAATTAAATCATCATGGGCATTTTTATAAGCTTGAATAAGGTGATCACAATGCACTGTCGAGGGCACGGCAACTCTATTACGCCCTGAATTCATTAATTGCAAAAGAGCCATTTGTGCAGTTGCATCTTGCATGGCAACACGATCGGGTGAAAAATTAACATAGTCTTCCCCCCGTTTATAAGCTTTAAGTTCTTCTCCTTCCGCAAGATGTGTATAAAGAATTTTTTCTGCCAAGGTTAACGGTTTTCCTATTTTTTGACGAATAAGATCAATCTTTTGTGGATAAGTTTGGTAAATACGTTTAATTAAATCAATATCAAAAACCATAATTAAGCCCCATTACTTATATTATCTTTTTTAGGTGTTATCACACATTTAATTGAATATTTATTCAATTAAATGACTAAAATATCATTTAATGTGATAATGAATTTTTATGCAATCTTGTATTAAATTTTTTATTACCCAGTAATTTTTGATATTAGTTGAAATCACGCGCAAGTATGATCGCTAATATAATTCCTATATTAACGAAATATTAAACATTATGCATATCAAAGAAAATTCAAATTTGTACGATTATATAAATAAAAATAATATAAACAGGTTTTAAGTTAAGAAGGTGCTGAATTTGACATCCTCCCCACTCTAAAGAACGGGGATCCCTACTACGGTTAGTTTATGGCTAACTCGTTTCGGTGGGTTTCAGCTGCTAACGACATTATTGCATCGTTCACTTCACAGACGCTTCGGGTATGTCCTACCCTGAGTATATTTAATGCCTCAACAACATCGGCATTTTCTTTGTAGCCACAACTTACACATTTAAAGTTAGCTTGTGTTTTTCGATTATCTTTTGCTACATGGGAACAATTAGGACAGGTTTGACTTGTATACTTAGCATCTTACACTGTATACAAATCCTCCTCGCCAATAGCTTTTATATTCAAGTTGACGCCTAAATTCATACCAGGATTGATCTAATATCGATTTATTTAAACCTGATTTTGCTGTTAACTTTTCTACCCTGTTCCAAGTGATTACCTTTTGCTGATTTCATTTGAAATCTTATGTAAGTAGTCCTTTCTAGTATTGGCTATATGATGATGTAGTTTAGATACTTTCCGTTTGGACTTTATCCAGTTTTGGCTAAATTTTTTCTTATGACTAAGTTGTTGCTGTAATTTTTTTAGTTTTAATTGATTTTGTTTGAATATATTTGATGGTTCAAAGTAAGCTCCATTGCTTAATGTTGCAAAACGGCTAATACCCATATCAATACCTATTTCAGTATTAGATTGATGTATTGGCTTTGCTTGTTCATATTCAGTCTGAATAGAAACAAACCATTTACCACAAACTATACTGACTGTGACATTCTTTATTGTGCCAACAATTAATTGACTTTGTCTGTAACGAATATAACCCACTTTAGGAATGAAAATACGCTTATTATTTTCGTCTAGTTTTGTCCCTTGCGGAAAACGAATGCTTTCCTTAATCCCTTTTTTCTTAAACTTAGGGAAATCCGATTGTTTTCGAAAAAAAATTACGGTATGCGACTTCTAAATTGGTGTTTGTTACTAAATACCGAAGACATGTCTTCACTAAAAATATGATTGATGACTTAAAACCTATATTTGAAAAGGTATGTTTAGGCTTTGATGCCCGGCTTATCGAGTTTGATGGTGAGGATGATCACATTCACCTGTTAGTTAATTATCCGCCTAAAATTGCATTATCTTCACTGGTTAACAGTTTAAAAGGTGTTTCCAGTAGAATGATTAAGAAAAAATATCATTCTCAAATTAAAAGTAAATTATGGGGCGGCTGTTTATGGTCTCCATCCTACTTTGCCGCCAGTTGTGGTGGCGCACCTATTGCTATTATTAGACAATATATAGAGCAGCAACGAACCTAAAACATTAAAACGACAAAGTCGTTTAGGCATTACATCCTCGCCCTAAAGAACGAGGTTTTACCGCTAAACTGATAAAAATTCATTGCCGACTTACATCGGCAAACAAAAATAAGGAAATTTAAGATGCGGTCCAAAACCCTGTTACATTAACTTTGTTTTGCTGTAAAACTGCACGAATCGGCATCTGATTAACATCGTTATCTTTTTCGGCTTGTTCTAACACATTCAATTTGCTTTCACCAACCAAATGTAGATAGATATTTTTACTATTTAAAATTGTTGGTAGTGTCAATGTAATACGCTCAAGTGGCGCAGTTAAAGGTGTCATACCAACAACTTTTTGTCCAGATTTCATATTTAAACCGGTAGCCAAATTAGCAGCGCCTGGGAATAAAGAGGCAGTATGTCCATCTTCGCCCATACCTAAAATGACTACATCAAATGGCATTGGAATTTTATCCAACATTTTATTAGTCATTTCTGCACCATCAAATGGATTATCACAGCTGTTTTTTAAACCAACAAAATTCGCTAATTTTGCTTTATTTTGTAATAAATAGGTGTTCACTAACTTTTGGTTACTAGCATCATCAGTATCATCAACCCATCTATCATCCACCAACGTAATAAAAACTCTGCTCCATTCTATGTTTTGTTGACTAAGTGAAACAAACAGTGGAATAGGTGTTTTACCACCGGAAACAGCAATAGATGCATGCCCTTTTTGTGCAATCGCCTGTTTTAATTCATTGATAATATGTGATGTTAAATCTTCGATTAGTAACTGACCATTTTGATATTTATTTAACGTGAACATAGTTTTTTCCTTTATTCAAATTCGTGCCATGAGTGTCCGTCTTTAGTGATTAAGGCAACCGATGCGACCGGTCCCCAAGTTCCAGCTTGGTAAGTTTTTGGTGGTTCTTTTTCTGTTTCCCATGCACTAATAATTGAATCAACCCATTTCCATGCTGCTTCAACTTCATCACGATGAACAAATAATGCTTGGCGACCACGCATAACTTCAAGTAATAAACGCTCATAAGCATCAGCACTTTGTTGGTGAAAAGTTTCGCTGAAACTTAAGTCAAGTTTAGTGGTTTGTAAATTATGATTACTATCCAACCCTGGTACTTTATTCAGAATTTCAATATCCATACCTTCATCAGGTTGTAAACGAATCGTCAATTTATTTTGTGGTAATTTTGGATAAAATTCACTAAATAAATTAAGTGGTAATGGTTTGAAATAAACTACAACTTCAGAACATTTACTTGGTAAGCGCTTACCTGTACGTAAATAAAAAGGAACACCGGCCCAGCGCCAGTTATCAATATCAACTCGAATTGCCACAAATGTTTCAGTATTACTTTTTTGATTCGCACCATCTTCTTCTAAATAGCCCGGCACATTAACACCATTAACAAAACCTGCTGTATATTGCCCTCGAACTACTTTCTCACGAATATTGGTTTTATCTATTGGCCTTAAGGCGTTGAGTACAGCTATCTTTTCACTACGTAAGCTATCATCTTTAAGGTTGGCTGGTGGTGACATGGCAATCATGGTTAATATTTGTAATAAATGGTTTTGTACCATATCACGCATTTGACCGGCTTTATCAAAATATCCCCAACGCCCTTCAATACCTACTTGTTCAGCTACCGTAATTTCAACATGATCAATAGAATTACGATCCCAAAATGACGCAAACACGGTATTAGCAAATCGCAAGGCTAATAGGTTTAATACTGATTCTTTACCTAAATAATGATCAATACGATAAACTTGCGATTCACTAAAGAATTTAGCCACTGAATTATTGATTTCTCGAGATGATTGTAGATCTGTTCCAAGTGGTTTTTCCATCACAATTCGGTTTTGCGATTGATTTAACCCTGCAACAGCTAAACCTTGACAAATAGTCCCAAAAGTTCCTGGATGCATTGCAAAGTAGAAAATCGCAGGATGATTTGAATCAAGTTTATTTTTCAATCCTTCAAAACCAGCACTATCATTAACATCTAGTTTATGAAAGTCCAATCGTTGGCTAAATCTTTGCCAAATATTATCGTCTAACGGTTCTAGCATAAACGTGATTAGAGCTTCTTTTGCTACCTCACAATAAGCAGCATGATCCCAATCAGCTCGCCCTACACCTAAAATCTTTGTTTGTTCAGGTAATTTTCCGTACTTTTCTAATTGATATAAAGACGGTAATAATTTACGTCTTGTCAAATCCCCTTTAGCACCAAAAATAACTAAATCGCAAGCTGGGATATCAGACATGGTTTTCTCCTACGATGGTATAATGTAATTATTCTATTATGTTGAATGGTTGGTGTACACCCGATTAATAGGATAAATCATAGTAATAGGCATTATCCTTTATTTACTCTAAAACAAAAAGGCCACCTCTGGGTGACCTTTTGCTTGAAACAAGTTATTGGGTAATTTTCCAATAAGAAAATTATGCGCGTACAAAATCCATATGAACTAATTTTGGTTTAAATGCATGACGTTGTACTGCTTGCACTTTTACTTTAACTGCTTTGCCGTCAACTTCAATAGTTAACACTTCAGAATAAAATTGTGGTTTTTCTTGCATATTAAAAACTTGGTTGTGATCAAGCACAACAGAGACTGCAGGTTCAGTTCCACCATAAATAATGGCTGGGAATTTACCAGCGTGACGCAGGCGGCGGCTCGCACCCTTACCATGCTCTTTTCTAACTTCAGCTTTGAATGTAAACATATTAATTTCTCTTAATTATTTAAATATAGAAACCAATTACAGGCGACCCAGTAATTGACTATCAAACTAGTACTTTAAAAAGCGTTAGAGATTATAAAGTGTTATCCCTCTAAACGCAATCAATTAATCGTATTACAAGTCTGTGCAAATATTCATTGCATAATATAATGCGAACCGAATATTTAAATTAGCTCTATTTTAAAACCATAAGTTGATTTTTTATTTGGTGATAATTTTAACGGTTTTGTGATACAACCTGCTTCGACACAAACCATAGATTTATATTCATCATCGCCAAAATCTGCCATTGATTTAGCTTTATTTATCCATGGATTCCAAGTAACAACATCACTTACATTAGTATTGGTTAATTGAATTGTTCGAGTGCCATCAGTAACAGTGATTTGATTATTTGCATTGGTATAAATACGATCGACTTCTTGATTAAAAGTTAATTCGCCTACAGTCGCCGGTTTGTTTTCATCAGCAAGTCGTTCTTGATAAACTTCACCTAAACCTTTGACTATAACACTATCAATATTATCAACTCCAAAATAGGTATGTAAAGCACTAGTTACATCAAAGTCCGCTGAGCAGCTTAAAGAAACTTCACAAGTTTTACCTAGATGAAGATTTAAAGATACCGAGAAAGGTTTGTTACAATAAGATTCTGTTTGTTGATTATTAGTAAGCGATAATACAAGATCAACACCATTTTCATCTTCTTCGCAAGAATCTAATTTCCATTCAACAATGCGCGCAAAACCGTGAGATGGATTGCCTAACTGACCAAACCAAGGCCAACATACAGGCACTCCGCCTCGAATAGCCACTGCTTTTTTAAAATTCGTTTTGTTACTCAGCCAAACAACTGGTGTTTGTTCAGTAGAGGGTTGCCAAAATAATAAGTGTGCACCTTGTAATGCAACAGCAGCACAACAAGTTTTATGATTAATAACTAAAATTGGCAGTTCACCATAAATTGATTGTTTAATTGATGAGCTTAAGGATACACCTGATAAGCTACTCTCTAAAATCTCTTTATATATACTCATATTTACTCCTAAATAATAAATTTAACAACTTATTGATAATTGTATACTTCTTAAGTTAATAATAAAAACATAATAGATGCAAAAGCATTTTTTAAAGAATTAGAGTAAAATAAAACACTATAAATAGTGAAACAACACTCTAATTGTTTTTGTCAAAAAGTTTCAGGTAACACTACGTTTATGTATAAAATCCCATTAAGTTTATATATTCATATGCCATGGTGCGTACAAAAATGTCCCTATTGCGATTTTAATTCACATACCATAAAAAAAACGCCAAATTACGAGTCTTATGTAGAACATTTGCTTAAAGATCTACAACACGATACTATTTTCTGTTCAAATCGCTCAATTCATTCGATCTTTATCGGCGGAGGTACGCCTAGTCTATTTTCAGCCGAGTTGATTGATAAATTATTATCAAATATAAATAAAATAATACCGATAAATAAAGATGCTGAAATCACTATTGAAGCTAATCCAAATTCTGTTGATATAGAAAGATTTACTGGCTATCAGCAAGCGGGTATAAACCGAATATCAATTGGTGTGCAAAGTTTTCAGGCCGATAAACTTGTTAAATTAGGACGGATACACGATCCCAAAGAGGCCATCACCGCCGGAAAAATTGCCAAAACATTAAATTTAAGAAGTTTTAATTTAGATTTAATGCATGGTTTGCCAAATCAAAGTATTGATGATGCCCTATATGACCTAAAACAAGCCATTACTATTGCACCGCCGCATTTATCTTGGTATCAATTAACCATTGAGCCAAATACACTATTTGGTTCAAAACCACCTGTTTTACCCGATGATGATAAACTTTGGGAAATTTATCAACAAGGTCATCAATTATTAACTGAAAATGGTTACCAACAATATGAAACTTCAGCTTATGCTAAAGAAGGATTACAATGCCAACATAATTTAAATTATTGGCGATTTGGAGACTATTTAGGCATTGGATGTGGCGCTCATGGTAAATTAACGCAACCTGATGGGAAAATTATTCGCACTATAAAAACTCGTCACCCAAAAGGGTATTTAGAGGGGCGTTATTTAGATAAATATTATACAGTTCCAAAAGAGGAATTACCTTTTGAATTTTTTATGAATCGTTTTAGGCTTTTTGAACCAACACCTAAACATGAATTTGAACAACGGACTTATTTACCTTTAAACTCAGTTGAAAAACAAATAACAATAGCCATTGAAAAAAACTATCTAATTGAGGATAAACAAAACTGGCTGATAACTGAGCAGGGGAAGCTATTTTTGAATTCGTTATTAGAGATATTCTTATAGATAATATTTTGAAATATTTACACTTGTATAAATCAATATTATTATTTACATTTATTTAACATTATAGATACGAACTATTTAATTAATCATTCAGATATCTTTACAGACTTTCTTTATAAAAAAGCACATAATATGTTCCGACAATGTATTATTTCATTGTTTTCCTATTCCTTATGTTTTCCCAATAACTTTTGTTATTGGGTTTTTTTTGCCTATAATTCGGATAATCGCATCACTTTTAATAACTACTCTATTGAAGTATGAAAAAGGAAATGTTTTAATTCAGCTAATGTAGAAGTTCCTTCCATAGGACCTTTTTTAGATACGGCTAAAGCACCGCTAGCATTCGCATATTGCAAAGCTTGTTCAACCGAGTAGCCTGCTAACAGTAAACTGACAAATGTTGCTCCGAAACAATCTCCCGCACCGGTTGGATCTACCGAGTTGACCTTGTATCCATCAACATGCAGCGTTTGCAAATACCCTTGTTCATTAAGCCCATAATAATTAGCACCTTTAGATCCTCCTTTTACTACAATATGTTTAACCCCTTTTTTAAGCAGTGCAAACATGGTTTGTTGTTCATTTTCATTATTATCGTTAGCAAAATAGCTAACTTCGCTTTCACTTGGTAAAAATATATCGGTATATTCCATAATATAATCGAAAGATTGCTCCATTTCGGGTATATCAAACATCTCTTTGCGTAGATTAGGATCAAATGAAATTGTACCACCTTTACTTTTGATAATATCCAATGCTTTTCTAATGGCATCAATTACCCGAAACGAATAAAGCGATGATCCCATTACATGCAAATGAGTACAATCTCTTAATAAGTTTTCATTAATATGGTTAAACGAAAGTAAACCACATGCACTATTTGGAATGTTAAAAATAAAATCTCTTTCACTAGAAGCTTTATAAGTAACAAACGCACTACCTGTATTGGCCTTATTATGTGGAGTAATACCATCAATAATGACACCATCACTGTTAAGACGATGGATGCACATTTTTCCAAAAATATCTTTCCCTACACAACTAAAAAAAACAACAGGAAAACCTAATTTTGCAACTTGATCTGCAAATATTGCAGGGGCGCCACTAACAAAAGGGCCGATAAACTCCCCAGCTTGATCGAAACGCTGATTTTGTTCTTTTGCTAAAAACTCAACTAGCAGTTCGCCTATCGTGCAGATTTTAAAACGCATATTATGTCTCCAATTTATTTTGATAAGTTACACAATATTTATTTGAAATAAGCTGCTCAAAATTAGCATCTAATAATTGTTGATGATACTCGGTTACAGCAGATCTTGATAAAATCGCCATATCAATATCAACTAAACTTCCAATACTATTATCATTATTATGAATAGTACGTTGTGGTAATATGCCAATTGTATGTGCTGCTTTTTTCATTATTTGTTGATAAGTTTTAACCTGTTCTAAACTTTCAATAATCAATTGATTATCAGTGTTGATTGAACTTAATTCGATAACAAAATGCGATATAGAAAATTGGTTCAAAATAAAATTGATCATTTTGTTATCCAACAAAAGATTCCCTTCCAGTATGGCTCCACCTACAAGCACTACTTCAGCATCGGTAAACTCTTTCGCTAATTGTGCATTGCTAATGTCATTCATAATAAGTATTAATGATTTTTTGCAATGCAAAAACGGAATCAACTTTCTTATCAAATTTCCATGGCTTAAAAACAATGTATCGCCATCATTAATATAACTTAAACAGGTTTTGACTAATTCAATATCATGGCTATTACTAATGCTTTGTACATAATTTGCGGTGATGGTACTTACCTGATTAAACACTCCTTCAGGAGTAACATAAATTGCACCACCAAAAGAACGCTTTAAATATCCTTGCTGCTCTAAATAAGTTAAATCCTGACGAATAGTTACATTTGAGACCTGAAGCAATTCAGATAATTCATCAACTTTAACTTCACCTTGCTTACGTACAATTTCTGCAATTTGTAATCGTCGTTTTAATAAACCTGAAGATGCTCTAGCCAATTTTATTTCCTACGCCATAGATAAAAATTAAGGATAGTGATAATAGAATTAATCATATATTAGGTCAACATCAAACTATGATTAGAATTTTATCTTATAAATCATACCATTAATAATTAGCATTTTTTATCCCACAGCGTTTCACATATACATGTTAACTATCAAAACGAAAATTTATCAATCTTTTTTATTTCGTTTTAAAAGTAATGTTAATTTTTGTGATCTAACTCACGCGATTATTACTAGCGCAACTTTCGTTTTGAAATCATAATTAATGAAAATAATTTTCAAAACAAAAGTTATTAACATAATACAAAGTGAATTAGATTATTAAGGAGAAGTTATATGACTATTATTTCAAGTAATAACATGTTAAAAAAGGCTCAAAAAGAACATTATGCTGTGCCTGCCTTTAATATCCATAACTTAGAAACTATGCAGGTCGTTGTTGAAACAGCAACACAATTACAATCTCCCGTTATTTTGGCTGGTACACCTGGCACATACAGTTATGCAGAAACAGAAAATATACTTGCTATAGCAAATGCTTTGTCAAAAAAACATAATATTCCATTAGCTGTTCATTTAGATCATCACGAAGAATATAACGACATCATCAATAAAATTAATGCAGGAGTAAGATCGGTAATGATTGATGGCTCCCATTTTCCATATGAGGAAAATATCGCTATTGTCAAACAAGTAGTTAAATATGCTCACCGTTACGATGTTAGTGTTGAAGCTGAATTAGGTCGCCTTGGTGGCGTTGAAGATGATTTAATCGTTAGTGATAAAGATGCTTTATATACCAATCCAAAACAAGCTGTAGATTTTATTGAAAAAACAGGAATTGACTCCCTCGCTATCGCCATTGGTACAGCACATGGCCTTTATAAATCAGAACCCAAACTGGATTTTGATCGCCTATCAGAAATTCGTTCAATGGTTGATATTCCTCTCGTATTACATGGCGCTTCAGGTGTTCCAGAAAAAGACGTGCGTGAGTGTATTAAGCGTGGAATTTGTAAAGTAAATGTTGCAACGGAATTAAAAATTGCATTTTCAGATGCCTTAAAACAATATTTGATTGAACATCCCGATGCCAATGATCCCCGCCATTATATGAAACCGGCAAAAGCAGCAATGAAAGATATTGTCAAAAAAATTATTACAACATGTGGATGTGCAGGCAAATTATAGAGGCCAAGATGATGATCCATACATTAACACTTAACACTGCAATCGATATGAATATTCATTGCCAAGGGCTTAATCCTAATACAGTTAATCGAACCTCTCATACTGAATATAGCCCGAATGGCAAAGGAGTCAATGTTTCAATCGTATTGCATAAATTTGATAGCCCTACTTGTGCATTAGGATTCTTTGGTGGATTTTCTGGTAAATATATTATTGATGAACTAACGAAAATACAGGTCAAGACAAAACCCTGTTTTATTGATGATATCACGCGTATTAATGTTTTTATCAGTGATAATGAAAACGAATATAAATTAGTCAGCAAAGGTCCGTTTATACCTAATGATAAAAAAACAGAAATGCTAACTATTATTGAATCACTGGTTAACAATAGTTATTTAGTCATCAGTGGTAGCTTGCCAAATAATATTGAATCTGAATATTACGAGGCTATTTTAAATTTATGCAACAAAAAAAATATTCAAGTTATCCTTGATATTAGTCACCCAAAATTAAGTGATTTACTCTCCTATAAACCACTATTAATTAAACCTAATGATGATGAAGTAAAAGAGATTTTTGGCTTTGAAACGAAAACAAAACCACAAGTCATTGCTGCATTAGAAAATATTCATGCACAAGGAGCGAGAAATATTTTATTAACCATGGGAGCTAAAGGGCTTTACTTTTCTAATGGGACAAATATTTGGTTTTGTAATTCTGTAAAAATCAAATTAATTAGCTCCGCTTGTGCAGGTGATGCATCACTAGCAGCCTTTGTTAGTGAATGGCTACCGGATCAACAACATATTGAAAAAGCAATGAAAAAAGCTTCAGCAACAGGCGCTAACGTTGCAGAGTCAGATGGATTAGGTTTACTAAATAAAATCAATATTTATATGGATCAACTTGAAGTTACCCAAATCAAGTAAGGGGGATTGTTATGAAAAAAATATTAGCCGTTACAGGCTGCCCAACCGGTATTGCGCATACTTATATGGCTGAAGAGGCTTTAAAATCAGCGGCCCAAAAGGCTGGAATCGAAATAAAAGTGGAAACCAATGGTGCTGGTGGTATTGATAACGCCATTACTGATGCTGATATTGTCAATGCAATTGGCGTTATTATTGCAGCAGATAAAGATGTCAATCCAGATCGCTTTAATGGTTTACCCGTGATTGAAGTACCGGTTAAAGACGGTATCCATAAGGCTGCAGCACTAATCGAAAAAATTATGTCAGGTACAGTTCCTTTTCGTAAAGGCGCACAAAATAGCACTAATAATACGGTTTTATCAAACCAAGTAGAAGCAAAAGAATCGATTGGACGCCAAATCTATAAACACTTAATGAGTGGTGTGTCAAACATGCTACCATTTGTTGTCGCTGGTGGGGTACTAATTGCTTTATCATTTTTATGGGGAATCTATTCAGCCGACCCTAATAATGACCAATATAATGAATTTGCTGCATTGTTAATGAAAATAGGTGGGCAAGCATTTGGCATAATGGTACCAATCTTTACTGGATTTATTGCCTATTCAATAGGCGGAAAACCTGGCATGGTGGCTGGTTTTGTTGGTGGCTTAATTGCCAATATTACCGGTGCAGGATTCTTAGGCGGAATTATAGCTGGCTTTGCAGCAGGCTATTTAATGTTTTTTACAAAAAAAATGTTAGACAGATTACCTCGTTCATTTGAAGGACTTAAATCGATTTTTATTATGCCATTAATTGGTGTATTTGTTATCGGTGCAGGTATGTTTTTACTTGGTGGTCCAATTGCAAGTATTAATAATGGAATGAAATCTTTCCTTGAATCATTACAATCTGCAAACCCTGTTTTACTCGGTATTGTTATTGGAGCAATGTGTTCGTTTGACTTTGGTGGTCCTGTTAATAAAGCAGCGTATGTTACTGGCACTATATTGTTAGGTGAAGGAAATTTCTATTTCATGGCTGGTGTGTCTGCTGCTTGTATAGTACCACCCTTTGTTATTGCATTCTCTACCACTATTTTCCGCAGCAAAGCTTTCACAGAAGAAGAACGTGCTGCTGGACTTGTTAACTATGTTTTAGGTTCGACACATATTACAGAAGGTGCAATCCCATTTGCGGCTAAGGATCCTTTGCGAGTAATTCCAATTATGATGCTATCTTCTGCAATTGCATCGGTGTTAACATTCATATGTCAAATTCAAGTGCCAGCACCACATGGAGGTTTTTTAGTTCTGCCATTGGTTAATAAACCATTTTTATGGGTAGGCTGTATCTTCATAGGATCATTAGTTGGCGCTATTTTATTAGGTTTAATACGTATTGATCAAAATCGACAATTAGCTGCCAAAAAATCAATTTAATCAATCAAGAAATATACCGATTTATTTCGGTATATTCAATTTATTAAGGAATAGAAATGAGCACATTAAATTTGACAGTACATGATATTTCAATCGTAACTGGATCCTATTCTAAAAAAGAAGCAATTAAAGACGTATCAGAAAAGATGATCCAAGCTAATTTAGTCAAAGACGACTATACCCAAGCAATGTTTGATCGTGATAAACAAATTTCAACTTTTTTAGGTAACGGAATCGACATTCCACACGGCACAACAGAAAAACGTGATAGTGTTATCCAAACTGGTGTTAAAATCATATATTATCCTGAAGGAATTAATTGGGACGAAGATAATAATATAGCTTATGTTGTCATTGGTATTGCAGCAAAAGCCAATGAACATTTAAATATTTTACGTCAACTAACCCGAGCAGTGATTGCTGAAGATACACTAACAAGAATTCACGCAGTTAAAACTCCGGGGGATTTATTAGCAATTCTTCAAGGTAGTTAGTATTAATAATCCCATGAGTAACCTCATTTATACTCATGGGATTTTACACGATCTCTTGAAAGTGACTAACAGTGGCTAGCGACTTTATGTTTTAAGTAAAATTTAAAGACAATGCTAAGATCTAAAAATTTCAAGGCGATTATTGATAATACATTGATTGTTAACCATTTCAAATGAAACCAAAATCCCTTCCAAATTAATACCTAAAGTAATCAAAATGTTATCGAAAACATAATAATAACGCATGTGATCTTCATAGATATGATCTTTAAATCTATAATTATGATTAAACTGATTGGTTAACTCAAACGGCTTACCTATTTTAAAGTCAAAACCAAGAAAATCTAAAATTTGATTTGCTTTATCACATAAGAAAGTGTTGTCTATAACTTCATCAATTGATAATGCCTCAACATTATCCGAAATATAAAAAAAGAGAATTTGATAACCACAGACTTTTCCTATTCCTGAAATATCAGCATAACCGAAGTCTTCGATAATACGATACTCATCTAAATTAAAAAAAAGATCGATATCAAGTGTGGCGAATCTTGTTATTTGATACATACCGGCTAACTTACTATTAAATTTTTAGTTTTGAATGTTACTGAAAAAAGTTATTTTACAAAGTGGCAAGTGATTTTCTTTTTAAAATAACTCGCAAATCATCACCCACCATAGCAATCGATTCAAATTCAAATTGTGGCGCTAATGAAAGCTTTTGCAGATTTGGCAATATACACATATCTAACGCATTATGACCAAGTAATTTTGGGGCATAATAAATAATTAATTCATCCACTAAATCTTGTTCTATTAGAGCTCCAGCCAGATGAGCACCAGCTTCAACCCAAACCGAATTTATTTGTTTTTCGGCTAATAATGCAAACAATTTAGATAAATTTATTTGTTTACAACTAGATGATTCTATGATTAATTTGGTATTTTGTTTTGCAATAAGGCTATCTTTTTTTCTCACTATCCATGTTTCACCTGGCTGATTAAAAATATTTTCAGTACCTATTAGCTGATCTTGACTGTCAAGAATTACACGAATAGGTTGCCGGATTTTTTCTGGTAGGTAGATTTTTTTTATTTCATCAGGTAACTGATAATATCTAACTGTTAAACTTGCATTATCAGCTTGCACAGTCGCACGAGTACTTAAAATACAGCTTGCTTGAGCTCGGAACTGTTGAACATCTTCTCTTGCCTTATTTGATGTTATCCATTTGCTTTCACCTGATGCCATGGCAATTTTACCATCTAATGAGACGGCGAGTTTAAGTTGTACATATGGCAAACCCGTCCGCATACGTTTTAAAAAGCCTTTATTAATCGCTTCTGCTTGCTCAGTTAAAACGCCAATGGTGACATCTATTCCTGCTTCTTTTAAGCGTTTAATACCATTACCTGCAACATTAGGATTAGGATCTTGCATCGCAATAACTACGCGAATAATGCCAGCTTTAATAAGCGCATCAGCACATGGTGGGGTTCGACCAAAATGGCTACATGGTTCTAATGTTACATAAGCAGTTGCGCCGATTGCTTCATCACCAGCCATTTTTAGTGCATGAACTTCGGCATGAGGCTCACCAGCTTTTTGGTGATAACCTTTGCCAATTATTTGATCATCTTTAACAATGACACACCCCACATTAGGATTTGGTGTTGTTGTAAAACGACCAAGCTTAGCCAAATCAATGGCTTGTTGCATATAGAAGTGATCTTTATTGCAAATTGCAGTCATATTGTTGATTATTTTTGTTGTAACTTAGCAATTTCATTACTAAATTGTTCGATATCGTCAAAACTAAAATAAACCGAAGCAAAACGAATATAAGCAATTTTATCTAGATTTTTAAGTTCTTCAATCACATAGTCACCAATTAATTTTGCTGGGACTTCACGTTCACCTGTTGCTCTTAGTTTAGATTTTATACGTGTAATCGCATCTTCAATGGCATCAAAACTCACTGGACGTTTTTCAAGAGCCCTTTTCATACCATTACGTAATTTATCTTCATTAAATGGTTCGCGAACTTTATTACTTTTAATGACATTAGGCATAATTAATTCAGCAACTTCAAATGTAGTAAATCTTTCATTACATTCAACACATTGGCGACGACGACGAACTTGATACCCTTCACCAACAAGACGTGAATCGATCACCTTTGTATCATCTGCATTACAAAACGGACAGTACATAATAATATCCTTATAATGACATAATTAGGATTAAAATAGCTGAAATTTTTAATTTAAACAAGATTGATTCGTATCTTAAATTTTTGCTTTTGATCTTTTGTATTTTGAAATATTTGTTTAAATTCGATACAGCATTTTAGTTTTGGATATCTCGCCTACTTTATTATTGTAGGCGTGATAAACAAAGTGATAAATAAAATAGTTATTTTATTGAAAACTGATACATTAATTTTTAAATGAATGAATTGGCGCAGGAATTCGTCCACCACGATTAATAAAATCACATGAACTAAATTTATTTACTGGCATAACTGGCGCATGACCAAGTAGCCCTCCAAATTCAATATTGTCGCCAACGTTTAATCCTATAGCAGGAATTATGCGAACAGCAGTTGTTTTATGATTAATCACGCCTATTGCTGCTTCGTCAGCGATAATCGCAGAAATAGTTTCAGCAGGTGTGTCACCAGGAATCGCTATCATATCAAGCCCAACCGAGCAAACACAGGTCATTGCTTCAAGTTTTTCAAGATTAAGTGCGCCATTATTTACTGCATCAATCATTCCTGCATCTTCAGAAACAGGAATAAATGCACCACTTAATCCACCAACATGACCGCAGGCCATTACGCCACCTTTTTTTACGGCATCATTGAGCATCGCTAGTGCAGCTGTAGTGCCATGTGTGCCAACGGCTTGTAATCCCATTTCTTCGAGTATATGAGCAACCGAATCACCAATAGCAGGAGTTGGTGCTAATGATAAATCAACGATACCAAATTTAACCCCCAAACGTTCAGAAGCCTCTTTACCAACCAACTGTCCCATACGAGTGATTTTAAACGCTGTTTTTTTGATCGTTTCAGCAACAACATCAAATGGTTCCCCTTTAACTTTTTCAAGCGCACGTTTAACAACGCCAGGACCGCTTACGCCGACATTAATCACACAATCGGCTTCGCCTATTCCATGAAAAGCCCCAGCCATAAAAGGATTATCTTCAACTGCGTTGGCAAATACCACTAATTTAGCACACGCTATACTACTGTTATCTGCCGTTAATTCTGCTGCTTCTTTGATGATTTTTCCCATCTGTTTTACTGCATCCATGTTGATCCCAGTTTGTGTAGAACCAACATTGACCGATGAGCAAACACGTTCTGTTTGTGCAAGTGCTTGTGGAATTGATTTTATTAAAATCTCATCACCTTTATGGTAACCCTTTTGTACTAATGCTGAAAACCCACCAATAAAGTTAACACCAACCGCTTTGGCCGCGTCATCAAGTGTTTTGGCAAACTCAACATAATCTTTGTCATCACTCGCACCTGCGATTAACGAAATAGGGGTAACTGAAATACGTTTGTTAATAATTGGAATGCCAAATTCAGCTGCGATTTCATCACCAACTTTAACAAGGTTTTTGGCAAGATGAGTAATTTTGTTATAAATTTTTTGACGAGCTTTTTTTCCATCACTGTCAATGCAATCAAGCAATGAAATACCCATAGTTATTGTACGAATATCGAGTTTTTCTTCCTCGATCATTTTAATGGTTTCGAGGATTTGCTTAGTTTCCATTCATATTATCCTTATTAAAAAGTATAAAAATTAGATTATAAACGATGCATGGCTTCAAAAATTTCTTCTCGCTGTAGATTCACTTTTACTTTAAGGTTATCGCCTGTTTGAATAAGTGCTGTTTTTGCTTCATCAAATGAAATATTAACTTTGGATAAATCGAGTAACATAATCATTGTGAAATATTCATCCATGATAGTTTGGCTCACATCCAAAATATTAATGTCTAATTCATATAATTTCTGGCTAATACCTGCAATAATGCCGGTTTGATCCTTACCGATAACCGTTAGAATGGTTTTCATAATACCCCCTTAAATAAAAACTAGACAATTTAATAAGATTTATTGAGCTAACTATAATAGCATCTTCAAAAATTATCGAGTAAATTTTATCACTGCCAACATTAAAACAATTCTCTCTTTTTTTAAAATGACTTTTTAGCTCTAGCCGTTTTACCGATTACACGAATTTTATATAAGCCTATCTTTGGATGTTAAAGCAGATGTAATGCGTGTTTCACTATTTTGCTTTTATTATTTGTTTTTATTTTAGTTGCCTAGTTTTGTAAAAAATATTCAGGACTCTATACCGTTTCAATTTTAAATTCAGTGGCTAAAAGCTTATTTCATAAGTTAAAAACACAATGGATATCAGCATAAACTAAACATTATTGTTCAAGCTAAATTGATTATGCCTTTGATGGAATGAGTAGGAACGTTTCAATTCTGCTGTAGTGTGCCGGTGTGCCAGTACATTTTTAATTGTGCAAAGGGATAGCTATTTAAAGACTGATTAAAATTAGTTTCTAAGTTAGTTAATGCCTACTTACTTAACTCAACGATAAAAAGCGAATAGTCAACTTTTACCCAACCACTCGTTTTCAAACTGGGCAACAAATTGAACTAAAAAGTGATGTCGCTGTTCAGCCATTTCTTTAGCCGCCGGTGTATTTATCATATCTTTAAGTAAAAAAAGTTTTTCGTAAAAGTGATTAATGACAGTATTAGGTTGTTTATAGCTCTGTTCAGTCATTGATGTTCTTGGTGGGATTGATGGATCGTGCATTATATTATGTTTATTTCCACCATAATAGAAAGTTCGCCCAATACCAATTGCCCCTAAGGCATCTAAACGGTCGGCATCTTGCACAATTTGGCCTTCAAGCGATAAAGTTTTCTTATTGGTAAGATTTTTTCGGTATGATATGTTTTCGATAATAGCAAAAATCAGCTCAATGTCGTTATCAGTCAAAGCTAGCGATATTAAATACTGACGTAGTTCAATCATAGCTTGGTTAACATCATCAACCACTTTATCATCAATAATATCATGTAAATAAGCACTTACAATCACAATAAAACAGTTAGCTTTGGGTTCATGTTGCAAAATTTGCTCAGCCAATCTCACCACTCGTTCAATATGCGCCATATCATGGCCTGTAAAATCATCGGCAAGTTTTTGCTTTACAAAAGATTGGATATTCAAAACCATTTTTTGCTGTTGCTGAGTTAATTGCGTATTTGGTAATTTATTCATCTTATTTCGGTCCAAAAATAGTTAGTAAATACTTTACTAAACATAGTAACTCAATCCCCATTTAGGATGAATAACTCATCTTAGCTATTTGCATATCATTGTGATAGGGTTTTTATCGTTTTAATAGCATTTATTTATAGTTTCCTTTCTTGTCGTTTTAGGCTGATATCTCTATATTATATAAATAAACAAACTGTTAACTTTTTATATTAAAAATGTCAAGAACCTGAAAACATAAATCAAAAGAAATTTAATGAGGCTATTTTTTATACATCCATGATTGTTTTAACGAGATTGGGCAGGTAAAATGCGCAGATAAAAATATTATTAAAGCAAATATTGGAGTTGATTAAGTGAAAATATCAGCGCGTAAAGTTTTGCCTTGGCAGTTCATAGAATACTTCACCCGCTATCGCCAATTTTTAGCTTTACTATTTGGCTTATCTATCTTTTTTATTGCGCTTATTGTGTGTTGGCACTTACTTAAGGAAATCAACCTTAACGAGTTAAAATATGCTATAAATCACCTGCCAGCACATGCAATTGTATTTTCAAGCCTATGTGCGATAGGCAGCTACTTAATGTTAATTTGTTACGAATGGTCGGCTGCCCGTTATGCCGGTGTTAAATTAAAACCCTCAACAATTATTAGTGGTGGAATTTGTGCTTCGGCCATTGGTAATGCAATCGGGCTATCGGCATTATCTGGTGGTGCGGTGCGTTGTCGTCTTTACTTTAAACAAGGTTTAACCACCATCGACGTGGCTAGAATGTCGTTTTTTGTGACATTATCATTAGGCTTTTCATTACCATTATTTGCTGCAATCGCCGCTCTTATTCACCCCCATCAAACCATGTTAGCGCTTCATATAACAAAAAGTGGGGTATGGTTAACAGCAGGCAGCGTATTTAGCATCTATGCTTTATTACTCGCTTTTTTATATTGCCACCGATTGCCACAAGAGCCAAATAAAGACACCCGATTATTTAAATTATTTCGATGGACTATTCGTTTACCTAACATGCGTTTAGCAAGCTGCCAACTTGTTATTACATTATTTGATGCTATTTTAGCCGGCGCTATACTCTACTTTTTGTTGCCTATACAACCTAATTTTTTCACTTTTATTATGATTTATATCCTCGCATTAGTTGCAGGCGTATTAAGTCATGTGCCTGGTGGTGTAGGTGTATTTGAAGCCATTATGTTAGCGGCATTATCATCAGAAATTGGAACCGCATCATTAACAGTTGCCCTACTTATTTACCGTATTATTTATATTTTACTGCCTCTTATTCCTGCCACTATTTTATTACTCGCAAACGAAGGAAAAACCTTTTTAGTAGCGCCACAAACTAAACAAACCGAAACAGGCATTGCCGCTACTGTTATGGCTGTGACAGTATTTTTTGCGGGTGTTGTGATGATGTTTTCAAGTGTCTTACCTGGGTTTAATCATCAACTAGTCAGTACTTTTATACCCAAAAAAGTGATTAATATTGCGCACCTAAGTGCTAGCTTAATTGGTATTTTATGTTTATTACTTGCAATGGGGCTTCGCCGTCGATTGTTTTCAGCTTGGGGCGTGTCAGTCATATTATTACTGATGGGGAGTGTGCTTTCATTACTACGAGGATTACACTGGATAGAAGCAGGCATATTATTATTGGTTACCCTCTTATTAATCCATTTTAGACATGCTTTTTATCGAAAAAGCCGCTTGATTATCATACCGTTTTCTTTTCATTTTTTTGCTATTTGTTTTTGCATGATTGCCCTTTTTGTCTGGGTAATATTATTCATCTATCAAGATGTTCCTTATAGCCACGCATTATGGTGGCAATTTGAGTTAGATAGCAAAGTTCCTCGTGCGCTACGAGCAGCGTTAGGGAGCTTTATTTTATTAAGTTGCGTGATGCTATTTTGGATTTTCCGCCCAGCATTACCTATTTTAAACACACCAAGCGACGAACAGCTTAACAAAGCCTACAAAATTATTTTAGGTTCAAAACAGCCTGAAGGTGGGCTTGCTATGAGTGGTGATAAATCATTACTTTTCAATGCCAACCAAAGCGCATTTATTATGTACGCAAGACGTAGACGAAGCATGGTCGCGCTTTATGATCCAATAGGCGATAACGCCGAAAAAGCCGATTTGATTTGGTCGTTTCGTGATTTATGTGACGAACATCACCTGCGCCCAGTGTTTTATCAAGTCAAAGCAGCCAATCTGCCTTTTTATATGGATATTGGTTTGCGCACAGTTAAACTTGGTGAAGAAGCATTAGTTAACTTAAAAATATTTGATTTAACATCAAAAATTTATAAAGATCTTCGCTATACATGGAATCGTGGTCAACGCGATGGCCTTTCTTTAAAATTCTACCCACCAAAAACGGCACCGCTTGATGAGTTAAAAGCGGTATCTGATGCTTGGCTTAAAAACAAAAATTCAAACGAAAAAGGCTTTTCGTTAGGGGCGTTTTCTAAACAATATTTAGATAATTTTACAATCGCAGCTATTGAATATGAAGGTCGAATTATTGCTTTTGTTAATTTGTTAGAAACAGAGCAAAACTATTCAGCCAGTATCGACTTAATGCGCGTTGTGCAAGATATACCCAAATTAACAATGGAATTTTTGATGGTCGGTTTGATTTTACACTATCAAGAAAAAGGCTTTAAATACTTTAGTTTAGGAATGGTACCACTTGCGGGCATGCAACGTCGTCGTGGCGCACCAATGATTCAAAGACTTGGAGCATTAGTTTTTCGTCGCGGTGGGCGTTTTTACAATTTCCAAGGATTACGCCGTTTTAAAGAGAAGTTTGCAACACATTGGGAACCCCGTTATATGGCCGTTCCAGCAGGACTTGATCCTTTAGTTGCGATCATTGACACAACCATGCTTATTTCAGGTGGAATAACTGGACTAAAAAAAAGTAAGAAACCATAATATGAAAAAACTTTTACGCTATATTTTATTGCTAATAATCATAATACTCATAACATTACTGGCCTTTATTGGTTGGGATTGGGTAAAAAATCAAAGCAGCGCATCAGTAAAAACGATAACAATTAGCAATGATTTTTCACTAATATCAGCAACTCCTAAACAAACAGCTGAAGCCGCAGCGATAATTATTGCTACTAATGAAAATCATTTTACCGAACAAACTCTTTTAGAGTTATCTAAAAAAATGGGAGCAAAGCTAGTTCAATTTGAACTAAAACCACAAGCAAGTTGTGCCGAACAACAAAACCGATTTAACCAAGCAGTAAAAATATTAGGTGAGTCTGATTTTGCTGTTGCAGGAATGCGCGAGGGCGCTACTTTTGCTTATCGATGGTTGGCCGAGCAACAACGTGACGATGCAAAAGCGTTATCAATAGAATTTATATTAGATCATAAAGATTGTGATGACCCATTGCCATCTCAAGCAAACCATGGAACATGGCAAGTAATTTGGAATAATCCACCTGAAGAAGAAGTTGCAGTCTTTCCGCGGGAACAAAAAAAGATTGCTGTCACCACATCAATTGGCGAATATCAAGCATCTCCAGTTGAACTATTAAGCCTGCATCTTGCATCAGTTCTATTTGGCAAACATGAGCAGCTACCTGTTATTGAATTACCTGCAACCACCAAAGAAGTTCATCCAAATACGGTGACGCTTTATTATTCAGGTGATGGCGGTTGGCGCGATTTAGATAAAGTATCAGCCGAATACATGGCTTCAAACGGTTATTCTGTTGTGGGTGTTGATGCATTAAAATTATTTTGGCAACACCGTTCAGTTGAGCGTAGCGCCAAAGATCTGAGCTATTTGATGCAACAATATCGTGAAAAGTGGGGAACAACTCGTTTTGTACTTACAGGCTATTCATTTGGAGGTGACATTTTACCGTCACTTTATAACCGGTTATCAACTACAGATCAAAATAGTGTTCAAGCCATTGTGATGATCGCCTTTTCAAAAGATGCTAATTTTGAAATCGAAATCAGTGGTTGGCTTGGTCAATCAGGTACTGAAATGAAAACAGGTCCAGAAATCAGCAAAATCCCAGCTAGCAAACTATTTTGCATTTATGGCGAAGAAGAAAAAGACGAAACTGGATGTTTACAACCTGAAATGAAAGGTGAAGCATTCAAATTACCGGGGGGACATCATTTTGATGAAAATTACCAACACCTTGGGCAAATTATTATGAATGCAATCGATAAAAGGGCGCAATAATTAACTAACCATCTCAAATATAAAAACCGTTTTCAAACCCAAAGCTATCATGTGTCTTTGGGCTTTTTATAAGTATTAGTTTCTTTTTATGCGAATTTTACCTTCTGACAATAATACACCGCAGAGTGTAAAGAATGTGCCTATAGCTGCAATCCAAGTAAAAGGCTCATTCAAAATAACTACAGCCGCAATAATGGTAAGAATCGGCACTAAATATAAATAAATACTAATCTTAACTGCACCCACTAATTTAACAGCATAATTCCAAGAAGCAAAACAAATTGCTGAAGCACCAATACCCAAAAATAGCATGTTGAGCAAATTGATAGGAGAAGTAAAACGAGATAAATTCCATTCAAAATCAAAGAAAGACAACACAGGAAACATCAATATCAAACCATAAAAAAAGAATCGTCTTGTTAACAAAATCGTATTGTAACCATAATTACTACTTTTTTTTGTTAAAATCGAATAGCACGCCCAAAACAAACAAGCCAACATAGTGAGCAAATCGCCAAGAGGATTGAGCGAAAGTACAAACTGCCCATTAAAACTAATTAGGCCAACACCTACAACGGCAAATAAACAACCAATATAAAAACGCTTAGGTGGTGTTTCGACTTTTAAAAAAAATATTGATAATATGGCAGTAAATATTGGCGCTAAAGTGGTAATGATGCCAACGTTAGACGCTGTTGTGTAGGTTAATGCAATATTCTCACATAAAAAGTAACAAGTGACACCACAAAGCCCTGCACATAAAAACATAAATTCTTGCTTAATACCCTGCCAAGAAAAAAAATGTGGTGATAAAATCCAAAGAACAATATAACCCAAACTAAATCGAAAAAATAAAATTTCAATTGGCTTAAAATCGGTTAATAAAATTTTAGTCGCAATAAAGGTTGTTCCCCAAATAAACACTGTCATCAGTGCAATAAGGTGCCCTTGTGTTCTTTTTGAAAATAACATGAAAATTCTCTCTGCTAGCTTATTAACTATTTGGTAACCAAAGCTTGATTGCTGCTTAATCGGTTGGAATTAAACAGGTTATTTATGTTTTAAATCGCAATACGATAATATGTATGTTTGTGATATCCACTGATATTATAGAACTTTCCGATATGATTAAAGCATTTAAAAAAACTACTTGTGTAGATGCTTATCAATGATAGCGTTTAATACTCAAATAATCATTAAAACACCGGATAATTTTAATTGATAATAGTTAGTACAGAAGTTTAAGTCAATAATAACTTAACTTATGGCAATTAAGATTAAGTTGCTTGTGATTTTTATACACCATGTTTGGTGTACTTTAAATAGATAATACCGCTTTTTTATGATCGAATTATTTTTTATTTTGGGATTGTACTATTTTATAGGTAGTTACAATAATAAACTGTTGCTTGACAGCAACACTAAATCGGGTAAGGATCTTGTTCAGATTTCCTTAATTTTAATGTTATTGCTATGAATAAAAAGCGCTTATCTTACCTTATATCTCCGCTTGATTTTGATGATGATCAGATAAATATTACTTATCTAAAACAGCAGCTTGAAGCCTTTCAACAATGGTCTATGGTGCAATTTAAGCAACAGGTTGATATTGATGTGCTAGTGCATTTACGTAGTCAATTTATTGATCAGCTACTTGAGCGATTATGGCGCTTTTACCAAATTCCTAAACATGTTTCCTCTTTTTTTAAACGCAATCGCATTGCATTGGTAGCGGTTGGTGGTTATGGTCGGGCTGAATTGCATCCATTATCAGATATCGATATTTTGATTCTTAGCGATTATCCATTAACCAAAGAAATTGAAAAACAGATTGGCAATTTGGTTCGTTTGTTATGGGACTTGCATTTAGATATAGGGCATAGTGTTAGAACATTAAGACTTTGCTTACAAGAAGCAAAAAATGATATATCAATTATGACCAATTTGATTGAATCAAGACTTATTTCTGGCAATCAATTACTATTAGATGAACTACATAAGCAAATTTTTAGCGATAAAATCTGGCCATCTCGAGAATTTTATAAAGCTAAAATTCAAGAACAACAAGAGCGTCACAAGCAATATCATAGCACCTCTTATAATCTAGAGCCTGATTTAAAAAATAGCCCAGGTGGGTTGCGAGACATGCAGATCATTCAATGGATAGCAATCCGCCATTTTGGTGGCGAGTTTTTGCAAAAAATAGCAGATTTCAACTATTTAACGCCTGAAGATATTGAAGACTTCAAAACGTGTCGTAAATTTTTATGGCGAATGCGTTTTGCGCTTCATTGTGTGATAACACGTTATGATAATCGTCTACTATTTGATCGTCAGTTAAGCATTGCCAATATGTTAGGCTATCAAGGAGAAGGTAATGCGCCTGTTGAGAAGATGATGCACGACTATTATCGCGTTGCTCACAATATTACCGAACTTAATCAAATGTTATTACAGCTATTTTATGAATCTATTCTTGAGCATAATTCAAAAAATAAACCTTATGATATTGATGAACATTTTCAAATTCGTGACAAACTCATTGATGTCAAAGATGATGAGATTTTTAAAAAAGATCCTGTTATGATTATGCAGCTTTTTTATACAATGTTGCTTAATCCGCAAATTACGGGGCTTTATTCAAATACTATTAGGCAGCTACGTTCTGCAAGAAAAAAATTGAATACTTTGCTATGCGAAGATCCTAAAGCTCGACAAATCTTTATGATGATCATCAAACATCCAGATGCAATAAAGAAAGCTATTTTACCAATGCACCAATATGGCATATTGGCCGTATATATTCCAGAATGGAAACATATTGCAGGAATGATGCAATTTGATCTTTTTCATGCCTATACGGTTGATGAACATACTATTCGATTGCTAATTGAATTAGATAATCTAAAAACAGATGATGGTAAACAAAAACATCCTAATAGTTCAACCGTATTTACTAAATTATCTAAACCAGAACTTCTAATTATCACAGGATTATTTCATGATATTGGTAAAGGTCGACATGGTGATCATTCCGAAATAGGCGCAAAGCTAGTTGAAAAATTTTGCCAATTACACCAGCTAGATGCCAAAGATACCGATTTAATTATTTGGTTAGTGCGTTATCACTTACTTATGTCTGTAACTGCGCAAAATCGTGATTTGCAAGATCCTGCCGTAATTCGAGAATTCATTCAACTAGTAAAAAGTAAGCGTCGTTTACAATATTTACTTTGTTTAACTATTGCCGATGTTTGTGCAACTAATGAAACACTTTGGAATAGTTGGAAGCAAAGCCTAATGCGTGAGCTTTATTTTACCGCAATGCGATCTTTTGATTCAGGTATTTACCAAATTCCAGAGCAACGCAATATTGCAAGACAACATAAACAAGAAGCATTAGCCATGTTACTAAAGCAAAATTATGATGAATGGCAAATCAAGAATTTTTGGCAAAACTATCGTGTTGATTACTTTCTGCGTTATACAACCGAACAAATTGTTGTACATGCCCAAAATTTATTACACCATGATTTAACTCAAACCTTAGTGCTAATTAATCCAAACCCATATCATGGTGGTAGCGAAATTTTTATTTATTCACCAGACAGGCCCTATCTATTTGCAACTGTCTGTAATATATTAAGTATGCATAACTTGACTATTCACGATGCCCTTATCATTACTAATAAAAAAGGATTTGCCCTTGATACATTTATTGTACTTGAACCAAATGGGCAAACAGTGCAAGAAGATCGGCATCAAGGCATTATAAAAGCGCTTGAAAAGGCACTACAACGCCCTGTTTATCAAGGTGTATCAATCAAACCTCCAAAGAAAAAGTTGCAATCTTTTTGTGTACCAACGCAAGTTAATTTTTTATCTTCTTTTAATGAAAGACAAACGTATATGGAACTTATTGCATTAGATAGACCCGGATTACTTGCTTGTGTCGGTGAGATATTTGCTAATTTAGATTTATCGCTGCGTAGTGCTAAAATTGCCACAATTGGTGAACATATTGAAGATTTATTTATCCTAACTAGTAAATATAATAATGCATTAGATGATATGACCTGTAATCAATTACGAGAATCAATAATAAATGCCATCGACGCAATGAGCTAATTATGTATAGGAAAATATCGAGTTGTTAAAATCACATTTTGTTAGGAGTACCAAACGTTAAAAAGCGGGTGTTGGCAAAGTTCATTATATGAATAAAAAAAGGACACAAACTGTGTCCCAGATTGATGACAAACCTCGATATAATTCGGGGTTTATTTTTTTATTTAAACCATAAATAGGATTTTTAATTTGGATTTTATTAAATAAATTAAAAAATAGCCTAAAAAAACGTAACAAAAATAGCTTTATCGCTATTTTCTTGATATTTTGAGCCGTTGCAGCCAATAAACACTGCATTTGAACCTGCGCTCTTCCTCTAAATCTTGCATAGCGATGTCCGTGGTGTTGTTTAGCGTCAGCAAAGCTGCGCTCTAT
>NZ_FMBA01000008.1 GCF_900094935.1 Gilliamella intestini | reverse complement strand
ATTATCAAGCTATTTTATCATCCCGATTAGCCCTGTTAGCCATGAAAAAACAGTGTGCCATTTTTCAAAACCAAAGCGTGGTCAGTGTGGTCCAATTGATACTGAGCAGTCATGGTTTTACCGGCATTGATTACCGCTTGGAATTAAAAGACACCTACCCGTCCCGAGAATTTATTACCCAATGGCAAGAAAGTGACCTTGAGTTCATACAACGCTTATTGGCGGATGTGGGGATTTGGTTTCGCTTTGAAACCCATGCTGAGCACAACTGTGATGTCATGGTGCTAAGTGATTATGAGCAAGGTTATGCTCAGGTTGCCGACATAGATAACAAACCACCGAGTGGCACCTTAGATGGTGGCACCGAAAGCGTTTGGGATATTCGCTTACACAGTGCCGTGGTGGCCTCATCAGCTGAGGTAAATGATTATAACTATCGAACCGCCAATACGGATTTGCACAAAGACATCAATACCCAACCGAAAAGTACCACCACCTATGGCACTGATTACCGTTATGAAGAGCACTACAGATAAAGGTAGTTATAGATTGATTGGACGCTGACTTTCTTTAAACGTGCAGCAATCTGCTCTGGGCTGTAATAAAGCATGAGGTATTTTTCAACTTGACGCCATACCGAAGCCTCTATTGGCTTACCATTACTGCTGTTTTTTCGCCTTTTCCGAGCAAGTGTCACTGCTTCATGCGCTTGATAGGCTTGATTAGGTTTTGAGTTTCTTTTTAGCTCTCGACTTATTGTCGAAGGATGTCTATTGAGTAGCTGGGCTATCTCTTTTTTATTCTTTCCAACTTGTAATAATACGAAAATCTGGTATCTTTCCTTCCTAGAAAGGTGATTATAATGCATAGCAATCTCCAAACTGTGGTGGTGCGAAGTAGCTAGTATAAATCACCTTTCTACTTTCTTAACTCCACCGTGTTTAAAATTGCACTTCATGTTTTAATCCAGGAGTAATAGGACAATTCGAAAATTTAAATTAGCAGGATAATGTGAAATGAAAAAAATTTTTTTAACTTTGATTGTATTTTTTATTTTTTCTGTAGGAAATGTACATTCAAATGAATCACCGGATATTTGGGATTATTATTGGGATTATTATAAAGTTTCCAAAAATTCTGTTTTTGGTAATGAATTAGATTATGACAGACAATTTTTAACAGAAAATTATTCGCAAATTAAACTAATATTAATTGCTGGAGATATTATAGTTGATACAATTTGTCTTATCCACTATGAAACATCAACAAATCTTACTACACCTTTATCTTATTGGAAAACTCCAGAAAAAGTAGAAAAATATAAAAAAATTTTCTCAGAAGAAGGGATCCTTTTAGGAGATCAATTTGAGGCAATAAACTTTCCTAATAATCATGACGATAATTTATGCTTGAAAGCGGGTTTAACTGATTTAATAAAGATCGATAATTATTTTGTTTTTCTAACTAAGTCAGGTCACTTAATAATATTTTCGAAGCACTTGAAAAAAAAATAATGAATCGCCCATAACTTATCGAGGATTTAATTATAAGATACCAAATCGGGAATTTAGTTGGTTTGGTCATCCCATGTTGACAAATAAAAAAATTGTAGAGGATATGAATAAGAAGTGTGATTTTCCCGATGATGGATCTTATTATAATTCTTACTTTGCCAATGAGTGTGATTTAAACGAATTAGGTCAATACTTTGGTAAAGTTAGTGACACTTTATTTAACAAAAAGAAAGAGATATATCAAAGAGGAGAATATCGATACAATTTAACTAAAAAGCAGCATGGAGAGTTTGATTTCGAAATATTTTTGAATATTGAAAAAAATAATAAATTAATAGATAACTTATCAATTTTTAAAGAAAAAATTTTAGAATCGGCTGCTTTTTCACAGTATTACTATATTGATAAAAATTTTAAGAATGTTTGGTTATTAAATAATGTTGGTAGTGACGAAACACAACGTATTGAAAAATGGAGACATTATAAAATTGATGATAGTGGGCACTTCAAGTTATTGGAATCGATTTCATGTAAAAATCGTGATAGACAAGGAGTCGTAAAATGTCACAATAATTAAGTAAAGACTATTACAGCTTAATACCCCTAAACTGTCTAATCTATCAACTGACGGCAAGGCATGGTTTATTCATCCCGTAGCGATGGTGGATTATTTTGCAGGAAACAAAATCCTTTTCAAAAAGGGTGATAAGGATGAAATTATTCGGGAAATTAATATCAGACTTGCTGGATTTGGTAAAAGTAGACATAAAGATATGTACTACGGTGTAAAATTAGAAGCAACTCATAGGTATGAGTATCCTGGTATACACAGATCATTATTATGGGCATTAAAAACCGTAATATTTTACTTACAAAAAGAAAATTCAGTTTATAGTTTTAGAAAAATTTCATCAGGATATAGGTGTTATGATCGAAATCTTCAAACAAATAGACGGACTACAAACCATAAAGGAAAGGCTTTAGATATACATTTTAATAAAAATGGCGTCAGGACAAGCTCATGTAATGATATGAATAAATTACGTAAAGAAATATTTAATAAATATTTAGGAGCAAAGTGGGATTGGAAGGCAGGGCAAAATAATATTTTTAATTTAGAGTCTGCTAGAAAAGGAGCAACTAGTTGGGTGCATTATGACGTAAGACAATTTGACCAAATTTATTTAAAAGATGAATATTTTTGTAAAGATTCTGAAACGTTAAATGGTAAGCCATTGGCTTCATTATTATAAAAAATAGCTAATGAATAACTTTAGGAGATATTATGATAAATAACTATATAATTTATTTAGTATTCGGTTTAATTCCTTTTTTTGCTTATGCACAAGAACCCCCTATTCAACAAAATAATAAAAATGCCTGTTTTGAAAAAAGCACAGACACTTTGCCATTAAATAAAGCACATAAAAATGTGTCATATAACTTAGCCAATAATGAAAATTGTAAAGTTGAAGATTTAGAATCATGGAATTGTGAGATAGATTTTCGTTATATACCTATACCTTCAAAAAATGACATTAATGTTATTTTAGTACCACAGGATTGTGGTGATTTCCCTTACAGACTTTATTTATTAACAATAAAAGATAATCAAATACGATCAGATTTATACGTTGAAGGTGAATGGTACGAACCAGGAAATAATAAAAATCTAATTGAAAAAACATATTTTACCATTTCAAAGGATTTTATCATTACCGTTACAACAGAATATAATAATAATTTAACAATTAAGCATTATTATTTAAATCAAGATGGATATATTAAAGAAAAAACCAACAATAATTAAATTACATTTTATTTTATTATTTCTGAAGTTAATTACATCATCAGTTACAGCTGATGAAAAAAGCAGAAACCATTGCCGGCAGCGTGATACGCAAAAAGGGAAAAAACACAAAGATTGTGGGTTTATTGCTTAAAGGCAGTAAAGTTCGTTTAGGTGAACAAGAAGATTACACGCTAGCGATGCAGGAATTATATCAAATTTTAACTGAAACACTGAGGTATTCAGCTCAGGATAAAGAAACACTACCTGCTTTTACTGATAACTATTTAAAAGAAGGATTACGCAGAAGCTAGACAGCGGAGCAGATAGGACATTTACAGGTGAAATATGAAAGTGAATGGTATGCCGATGAAGCATTAAGCAAATGGAACGAAGTTGATGACTTATTTGAAGAAGAAAAACAACAACAAAAAGAGATTATTGAAGCGGAATTAGATAAATTGGGCATCACCCAACCTTATCAGCGTGATATTGCTATGAAAAAAGTGGATGAAGCGCCTGAACATGTCAAATCAAACTGGCAACTAGAAAAAGAACAGCGCATCAAACTCTCGTTGTTATCCTAAAAAATGTAGTGGATTTGGTAATGGTTTAGGAACAAATACTTCACCAGAACGATATAATACTTATGAATTTCCTGGTATACACAGATCATTATTATTTGGATTTTGTGCTTTAATGTTTTATTTTAGTAGACAAAATGTCTATAAATTTATAGACATTTCATCTGGTTATTGCTGTCATTCCCACTCAGATGGAAAAACAGCTAATCACAGAGAAAAAGCATTAGATATTCAATTTTATAAAGGTACATGGACTATCGGAGGACTAAATAAAAATAATATTGCACCTTTACTATATATTCGTGATAACTTTTTTGTAACTTATCTTAACGCACAAAATAATTGGAAGGAAAAGAATCTTTTTACAACAGAACCAATAGGCTTGGATGCCAATGACAAACCTATAATTGGATATACTTATAGTTGGATTCATATGGATGTTAGATCATTTGAAAAGCAATATTTATTAGATAAGTATTTTTGTACCGATGCGATAACTTTAAATAAAGAAAAATTAATTACACTTATTAATAAATAGCCTAAATAAATTATAAAAGAGGTTAATAATGTTAAAAATTACAATTAGATTTATCTTTGTATGTTTGTATTGTTTTTTTCCGTTAATGACAAATGCTAATGAGATAAAATGGCAATTAGTTGATATCACTTATTTATCAGATCATTCAATTCAAATCGAAAAATTACTGGCACTACTTGAAGAATCAAAAGATATATCAGTTAAAAGTTCAAATAATAAACTAATAATTGACGAACATAATGTGATTGAAGTGCGAGAAACAAAAGAAAAATTATCACCAAATGTTCATAGCTTATTGCAAGAAGAATTAGAGCGCTTAAATTTAACTGATAATAAACAAAAAAAACAATATCTTACATTTATGACTTTACCGCAACAGTATAATTTAAACCAATCTTTGGTACTTATGTCTGATTATCTCTTTTTATTTAGTAATGACGAATTCATTTTAACCTTTAAAGATAAACAAAAAACACATCATGATTTTTCGGATTTATATAACAAATTCAATACAGCTAATCTACCATTAGTCAATCGCTACTTTCCCCCAGATGAAAAAGATGGTTTTTTGTCCATACCTGATGAATTTAATTATTTTTTTAAAGGGATGATAGATGATGGTAATTTGAAAGCAATAAAATTAAAGAGATACAAAGAAACAAAATTGATATTGTTATCTTCATATTCCATTGCTGGTTATCCTAAATTATCATTAATCAGCTTGTCAAATGATTTAAATATTATTGATAGATTAGAAATAGGCGAAAATTATGAGATGGAAGATGGAGTAACTTTGATTGAATATGCTATTGATAAGAATTACCTTGTTACTCTTAATAAGGTTGAATATCGAGATAATAAGTTACCTAAATTATTAGATAAAACAAATTATATCATTAATGATAAAGGAAAATTTATTAAGGTAGAAAAATAAAAACAGCTGCTCTCCTAACGAGGCTCTTAATGTGGCTATATTAGAACTAAACATTTTAACGGAATAACGAAAAAAGCTGACATTTTCACCCAAACATTTAATCTTTTATTATTAGTTGACCATGAAAGTGAATGGTATGCGGATTTAAGTAAATCGAAACAGATAGACCAATTATTTGAAGTAGAAAAACAGCAACAAATTATGTTAACAAAGTAGGAGAAAGTGGTTGGGTTTTTATTCGTGTTCATAGAAATCAAAAAAAATATGCTATTTGCAAATACACGAAATTAACTTTAATGAGCTTAAATGATAAGCGTGATAGAGTAGTATTTAAAATTGAAGAAGGACCATTGAAAGGAGAAATAGCTTCAATGATTATTAAAAATGGAATTGATAAATTTATTAGCGAAACTCCGCTAGCAAAATTTGTACCAACAATAAAAGTTAAATATGGGAAATTTGTTAAGAATTAGTATTCTCAACCGAGAAATCAATATTTAGATCAACAAATGGCAACTTTAATGGTCGGAAACATTTCGGTACAGGTAACATTGAATTCAGATTGGAATCCCAAAAATTGTAACTATCCCCTAAAATAGTACAGCAAAAAAGTAGAAAATTCTCTATGATAAAAGAAAAGGGGATTTAATTATGAAAAAAATGACTGAACATCAAATTGTCGCTATTTTAAAAGAAGCTGAAGCGGGTATTCCGGTTAAAGAACTGTGCCGTAAATATGGCATGGTAATTCAACTTTCTATAAATGGCGAGAAAAATACGGCGGAATGGAAACTTCGGATATCAAACGCTTAAAGGAGCTGGAGGCTGAAAACCGTAAGCTTAAACAGATGTTTGCCGAACTGAGCTTAAAATCCCAGCTGCAGGAAGAAATAATAAAAAAGCTTTAGTGCCCACAAAGGCATGTAAAATGTGGGCACAGCAACTACAACAAAATCATTCGGTTACTATTGCTATGAGTTGTGCCATTGTTGGCTTAAGCCGTTGTGCTTACTATTATCAACCTAAGTTACCGGATGATTCAGTGATTATTTCGGTGTTGAATGCTATCACGGACAGGCATTTACGCTGGGGCTTTCCTAAATGCTTTAATCGTATCAAAAAGCTCGGCTATAAATGGAATCATAAACGGGTATATCGGGTGTATTGTGAATTAAAGCTTAATCTCAGGGTAAAGCGTAAAAAACGTATTCCTCCACGATGCCCGGAAAGGTTATTAGTACCCAATAAACAAGGTGAATGTTGGTCAATGGATTTTATGAGTGACAGTAGCCGTAATCAGCGTCGCTTTAGGACATTCAATGTCATCGATGACTTTAATCGTGAGGCGCTAGGTATTGATATTACAGTAAGCTTACGGTAGGGAGAATTACCCGTTACTTAGATAAACTGGGCTAAATCACATGATATAACCATTGATTATATCCAGCCCGGTAGTCCTTATCAAAATGGCTATATTGAACGATTTAATCGTACCTATCGTACTGAATTACTCGATTTATATCTTTTTAACAACTTAGCACAAGCAAGGAGAATAACTGAAGAATGGTTAACGATTTATAATACCGAAAGAACGCATGAGGCATTAAATAACATGACACCGATTGAGTATAAAACACTAAAACAAGCAGCTTAATTTTCTACGTGAGTTGTGTACTAAGTTTGGGGTATTTACATTATCAACCTAAGTTACCGGATGATTCGGTGATTGTTTCGGTATTGAATTCTATCACAGACCGGCATTTACGCTGGGGCTTTCCAAAATGTTTTAATCGAATCAGAAAGCTTGGCTATAAATGGAACCATAAACGGGTGTATTGTGAATTAAAGCTTAATTTCAGGGTAAAGCGTAAAAAACGCATTCCTCCACGATGCCCAGAAATGTTATTAGTACCCAATAAACAAGGTGAATGTTGGTCAATGGATTTTATGAGTGACAGTAGCCGTAATCAGCGTCGCTTTAGGACATTCAATGTCATCGATGACTTTAATCGTGAGGCGCTAGGTATTGATATTGCAGTAAGTTTACCGGCAGGGAGAGTTACTCGTTACTTAGATAAGCTGGCCGAATATCATGGGTATCCATTAAAAATACGAGTCGATAATGGACCAGAATTCACCGGAAACACGTTTATTAATTGGGCTAAATCACATGGTATAGCTATTGATTATATCCAACCCGGTAGCCCTTATCAAAATGGTTACATTGAACGATTTAATCGGACTTATCGAACTGAAGTGTTAGATTTATATCTTTTTAACAACCTAGCGCAAGCAAGGAGAATAACCGAAGAATGGTTAACGATTTATAACACCGAAAGGCCTCATGAAGCACTAAATAATATGACGCCGATTGAGTATAAAACACTAAAACAAGCAGCTTAATTTTCTACGTGAGTTGTATACTAAGTTTGGGGTATTTACATGTGGACATACCAGTGCTGCCATTCCATGTATTTATTATTAATTGATAAAACCATCACTATCCCCATTAACTAAATTTTAGTGTATACTTCGTATACATCTTATTTTAATTATTCATATATTTGCTATGCATACTCAACCTAGAATTGCCATTGTAATGGGCTCCAAAAGCGATTGGACTACTATGCAACACGCAGCCGATATTCTTGATGCGTTAACAATTCCTTATCATGTTGAAATCGTTTCTGCTCATCGTACCCCTGATAAACTATTTCGTTTTGCTGAAAATGCCTCTCAGCAAGGATTTAATGTAATTATTGCTGGTGCTGGCGGTGCCGCTCATTTGCCTGGCATGTTAGCCGCTAAAACGCTTGTTCCAGTGTTGGGTGTTCCAGTGCAAAGTGCCGCATTAAGTGGTGTAGATAGTCTTTATTCTATTGTTCAAATGCCTAAGGGTATTCCTGTTGGCACTTTAGCTATAGGTAAAGCTGGTGCGGCTAATGCGGCATTACTTGCTGCACAAATTCTTGCTTTACACTATCAAGATATTTATCAACGTTTATCAATATGGCGATTAACTCAAACTGATGAAGTGTTAAATCACCCAGATCCAAGAGTGGATGCATAATATGAAAACTCAATCTGTTTGTGTATTAGGTAATGGTCAACTAGGGCGAATGCTTAAACAAGCGGGAGAACCGTTAGGTATTAAAGTCTATCCTGTTGGGTTAGATGCTGATCCTGTTACTATTCCATATCAACAGTCAGTAATAACGGCCGAAATTGAACGATGGTCAGATACTTCGTTTACACAAATTTTAGCTGAACATCCGCATTTTGTTAATCGAGATGTCTTTCCTATTATTGCCGACCGTTTAACGCAAAAACAGCTACTTGACGATCTAGGTTTACCGACAGCGAAATGGTTTTCGCTTGATCACCCTCAAGATTGGTCAAGGTTATTTACTGAACTTGGCGATCGATTAATTGTTAAACGTCGAACTGGTGGTTATGATGGGCGAGGTCAATGGCGTATAGCTATTAATGACCTAATTACGGTGCCAGACGATATTTATCAGAATGCAATTGTTGAGCAAGCTATCTTATTTGAAAAAGAGATGTCATTAGTGGGAGCACGTAATGCAAAAGGTGAAACGGTATTTTACCCACTTACCAACAATTTGCACCAAGATGGCATTTTAAAAATGAGTGTTGCGCTACCAAACCAATCTCCTTTATTGCAAACACAAGCCGAAAAAATGCTAGCCTCTATTATGCACAAATTAAATTATATTGGTGTAATGGCGATGGAATGCTTTATTGTGGGGGATAAATTACTAATTAACGAACTGGCTCCGCGAGTACATAATAGCGGTCACTGGACACAAAATGGTGCTTCTATAAGTCAATTTGAGCTACATCTTCGTGCAATACTTGGTTTGCCACTTCCTAAGCCCGATGTATTTGCACCATCGGTTATGGTTAACCTGATTGGAACAGAATTAAATCTTAGTTGGTTATCTATTGATTTGGTGCATCTACATTGGTATCAAAAAGAAGTAAGAATAGGGCGTAAAGTTGGGCATTTAAACTTGACTCATAACCAACCTAGTAAATTATTAAAAGCGTTAGAGGATCTAAAACCGCTATTACCTAGCAATTATCAAAATAGCATTGAGTGGGCGCAAACAAAAATTACAACAATTTAGCAATTTAAACCAATTAAGAGCGATAAAATTAGAGATAGAACTATGATCAACTTTAACCAAAAAATCAATTATCAACGCTATGCTAGCAAACAGCGTGAAGCACTATCTGATGAGTATTCAATAGTGCGTTGTTTTGAAAGTGATCGTGGGCGTATTATAAATTCAGCTGCTATTCGTCGTCTTCAACAAAAAACGCAAGTCTTTCCATTAGAACGTAACTCAGTGGTCAGAACACGGCTTACTCATTCTATGGAAGTGCAACAAGTAGGTCGTTACATTGTTAAAGAAATTATCAACCGCCTTGGTAAAATAGGAAAATTAAAAAAATACGGGCTTGATAATTGCGTAATGGCGATTGAAAGTCTTGTTGAAATGGCTTGCTTAATGCACGATATAGGCAATCCACCGTTTGGTCATTTTGGTGAAGCAGCTATTAATCAATGGTTTAATTTACGATTAGGGCTTGAAAACGACACCATTTATCCTGCGTTAAAAATACACATTAATGATGATGATGAAATTAAAAAACTTAAAACTAAAATCCGTCAAGATTTAGCAAATTTTGAAGGTAATGCTCAAGCAATTCGTTTAGTTCATTCCATATTACGCCTTAATTTAACTTATTCACAAATTGCCTCAATTCTTAAATATTCTAAACCTGCTTATTGGTCTAAACTGATACCACCTGAATTTTCTTATTTAATGAAAAAACCAGGTTATTATTTATCAGAAGAGCCATTTGTAAAAGCGTTATCTAAACAACTTGATATCAAACAGTTTCATCGTTACCCGTTAACCTATATTATGGAGGCCGCTGATGATATCTCATATTGTATTGCTGATCTTGAAGATGCCGTTGAGAAGAAGATTTTAACTGTAAAACAGCTTTACACCTATCTAGCCGATGCATGGGGACCTTTTAAAAAAGGTGATTTGTTTGATCTTGTTGTCAACCGCCCTTACGAAAATTTAAAACAGAATGAATTTAATGCTATTGGTATTGACCAATTTTTTATGTATTTACGAGTCAACGCTATTAGCAAACTGGTGCCACATGCCGCTGAACGTTTTATTGAAAATATAGAAGCAATTTATCATGGTTCGTTTAACCATGCCTTACTTGAAGATCATAGTACAGAATATAAATTGCTTAATATTTTTAAAACAGTTGGCTTTGAACATGTGTTTAATCATGAATCGGTCGAAAATATTGAACTGCAAGGATATCGAATTATTAGTGGATTGCTTGATATTTATAGTCCGTTGCTTGCTATGCCGACAGATGATTTTTTAAAATTAGTTGATAACGAATATCACAAGCACTATCCCATTGAAACACGCTTATATCATAAATTATCTTCAAAACATTGTGCAGCTTATAAGCAAGCAATTAGTAAATTAAATTCAAACGAAGCGAATTTTGCTTGTATGGAATTTTACTATCGATGTCGCTTATTACAAGATTATATTAGTGGTATGACAGACCATTTTGCTTACGATGAATATCGTAAGTTAATGGTAACGTTCTAATCCTTACTATGTATTAAGTTATCATAATTACTCGGCACCAATAATACACACACGGCACCATATGAGTGCATAGTGCAATAAAAATATATCAAAGTATATTTTTGCTTGTTTATGCATTTAATAGCTTAAGCTAAGTCACTAAGCACTAGGCCTAAGCTATTAAACCTGCGTTTTATAACGGCTACCTTTTCTATTTGTTAGTAATTCTACTTAAATTACTCAATTTTATTCAATTCCTCAATTTTGGCACGCTCTTTGCATAATTGATTTTGTATCTCATATTTATTAGGAGTAATTAATGAAATTAGTCACTGTAGTTATAAAACCTTTCAAATTAGAAGAAGTTCGAGAAGCATTATCTAATATAGGCATCACAGGATTAACTGTTACTGAAGTCAAAGGTTTTGGTCGACAAAAAGGTCATGCTGAGTTATATCGAGGTGCTGAATATAATGTTAATTTTTTGCCTAAAGTTAAAATAGATTTAGCTATTAGTGATGAGCAGATTGATGAAGTCATTAACATCATAACCAAAGCTGCATACACAGGTAAAATTGGTGATGGCAAAATTTTTGTTACTTCACTTGAGCATGTCGTGCGTATACGCACAGGTGAAACTGACGAATCGGCGTTATAAATTATTGTTAAGGATATCATTATGTTGAAAAAAATCATTTTTTCTTTAATTATTTTATTCTCAAGTTCCGTTTTTGCAGATGAAAGCGCCATCGTTGATAAAGCTGATAACGGATTTATGATGATCTGTACCGCCTTAGTTCTTTTTATGTCTGTTCCTGGAATTGCTTTATTTTATGGTGGATTATTACGTTCTAAAAACGTGTTATCGATGTTATCTCAAGTGCTTGTTATCTTTTCGCTTATTGCTGTATTGTGGATTACTTATGGTTATTCACTCTCTTTTGGTGAAGGGAATTGGTTTTATGGCAATTTTAACCATTTTTTATTAACGGGTATTGGTATTACAGATGTTTCGGGATCAATTTATGAATTTATTTGGGTCGCATTTCAAGGATCATTTGCTTGCATTACCTGTTGTTTAATTCCAGGCGCTTTTGCTGAACGAATTCGATTTTCAGCTGTATTAATCTTTATGGTGTTATGGTTTACATTTTCATATATTCCTATGGCTCACATGGTATGGGGTGGCGGTATCTTAGCTGATGAAGGTGCGCTTGACTTTGCTGGCGGTACGGTTGTGCATATTAACGCTGCGATTGCAGGAATAATAGGTGCATATTTGATTAAAAACCGTATTGGTTATAACCGCGAACCTCTCAAACCATTTAACTTACCTTATGTTTATCTTGGTGCGGCAATCCTTTATATTGGTTGGTTTGGTTTTAATGCCGGCTCATCAACTCATGCTGACGAAATTGCAGGTTTAGCTTTTATTAACACAGTTGCTGCAACAGCCGCTGCAGTTCTGGCATGGACCTTAGCTGAATGGCTTTTACGAGGCAAGCCATCATGCCTTGGTTCAGTATCTGGAGTGATAGCAGGATTAGTTGGCGTAACACCCGCAGCGGGCCTTGTTGGTGTTGGTGGTGCTATGTTAATTGGTCTTATTTGTGGTTTTGCTGGAGTATGGGGAGTATCAACACTTAAGAGAATTCTAAAAGTTGATGATACCTGTGATGTATTTGGAGTACATGGCGTATGTGGTATTGTCGGCTGTATATTAACAGGTATCTTCGCATCAGAATCTTTTGGTGGAGTTGGTTATGCAGAAGGTATCACAATGATAAGCCAAGTTGGAATTCAAGTAATGAGTGTCATTACTTGCGTAATTTGGACAGCTGTAGTGGCCTTTATTGCTTATAAAATTGCAGATATCTGTGTTGGATTAAGGGTGTCTGAAGAGCATGAACGAGAAGGGCTAGACATCAATAGCCATGGTGAAAGCGCTTTTAATAGTTAACTATATAATGTCTGGTAAAAATAATTTACAGGGAGCAATCCCTGTAAATTATGGCTTTTATTAATTATTGTTCTTTCATTAATTATTGTTAAAAATGTCTTTTTAATCATCCCAAAGCATAATGGCATTATCTTCAGTTAAGATTAAAGGCGGAGCAAACAGGTGCTCTTTTACTCTAGTTGGTAAAACTTGCATATCATTAAAATTAAATTGTAATTCAGGATAAACATTAGCAATTTCTTTTATCCGACTATTTAATAATTCCTTTACTTTGTTTGACTCTTTAGCAATGGCGATATCATCTTTTAGCATGCCAATTTGTTTTTTATGATGCTCTGACTCAAATATTTCACTAAAAATAAAAGAAAATCCTTTTTTATTGGCTTTGTTAATATCGTGATATTCCCTGTATTCTGAATGATGTAATTTAAGCTCTTTAACGCGTAAGGCAATAATCTCATCGATATGATCTGTATAATAATTTAATGTAGGATCTAAATAAGCCAGTGTTCTGTGTTCTGGTATTGCATCATTGCTATGTACTAAAGTAAATAACGGTTTTTTATATGTCTTCATTCTGCAATTTCCTTTTTAATTAGAATAAAAAGATAATAAAATCCTAAATAATAAATATCACTTTTTATATAAAATGTTTTAAGTTAACATAATGCTTAAATATAAAAAATAAACAATAAATTAAATGTTTAATGATTTATATATTAGATATTTAAAGTAATGAATTTAAATTTCAAAGTATGAAAGCTTAAAAAATAAAACATTAAAAGAACAGCTACTATCGCTACTATCAGGAAAAACGGTTTAGGTTTTAATATAAATAATATTATTTATACACAAACCTGCTTTAAAGGTTAACTACGGAATATTATTAATACTGTTTTACAATAACTACTTCGATAAGACATATTTAATTTTAAAAAGTTCAATAATATTGCTAAATTTAATTTTTTCTTAGAAAATTTTTCTTAAAATTTTACAGATAAATATGTAATAAAGAAAGCGAACAAATCTACCATAATAATGTTTATTATGTTTGACTATTAAAGCTATTAAATTAAAAAGCCGGGCTTTTTCCCGGCCTAATAATTTAAAATTAATCAATTTTTTTGATATGCTTTAAGTTAGGTAAAGCAATAGCCAATAAAATAATACCTACCCCAATCCATTGATTAAAATGGACTGACTCTTGCAAATAAAAATAGGAACAAGTGACTGCAACAGGCAGTTCAGCTGCAGATAAAATCGCACTTAATGAAATACCAATTCTTGGAATTCCTACTGAAAATAAAAAAGGTGGTAGTACAGTTCCAAGTAGTGCCAATAAAAAACCTAATTGATATAACTTATCGCTAATATTAAGTTTGAAAAAAAATAAAGGTGGAAAAATTAAAAACGTAATAATACATGCCCCAGTAATCATTAACGCACTTTTTTCAAGTTTAGGTAACTCATTACCAATATTGCTGCTAGTGCTAATAAAAAGTGAATACATTAATGCTGCTAAAAAACCAAAAAAGCAACCGGTCAAATTTAAGCTAATATCTTGATTAAAAATACCTGCTGCTAAACTACTACCTACAATAATGACAATAATCGCTATTAGCTGAATTATGCTTGGCTTGTTTTTAAAAATAACAAAATCGATAATCACGCTGATCCACAAATATTGCATTAATAAAATAATGGCAATTGAGGCAGGAACTAGTTGCACACATTGGTAATAACAGATACCAACCAATCCAGGAAAAATACCAACAGCACAAACTTTCCATTTTTTAGAGGATTGCTTTTTTATTGTGGTTGAAGTCGCCATTGATGTGTCAACTGATGTTGATAGTTTTCGATTGTGTATTTTTTTTACAATAAAGTAAATGCTCCACAACATTAACATCCCTAAAAAACATTGTACTCCAGTAACTTCACCGAGCGAATAGCCTGCCTTATAGGCTGTTTTCACAATAGAAGAGAGCACACCAAAGCTACATGCTCCTAAAAAAACCAGAAAACCGCCTAAAAATTTATATTGCATATTTAAATCTCATCAAACTAAAAAAATTGTCCAAAATTATGGAAATAAAAAACAATAAAAGCCCTTAGGGGGGTAATACCCCTTATGGCTTTTTATAAATTAAAATGACAAATAATATTTTAAATATTCATTAATATGAATAAATAGTTATACATCAGATCGGTCTTTAGTATGTTCATAATTAAATGAACAATAAAAAACAATACCAAGTACAAGCGCATAAGATGCAAAAATTAGCCAAATTGTTTGCCAATCTTTAATGCCATTATGTGTACACATGTCAACGATAAAACCGCTTAAAATCGAGCCAAAATAAGCACCAATACCATTTACCATTGTCATAAATAGTCCTTGAGCGCTGGCTCGAATATTTGAGCTAACTTCTTTTTCAATAAAAATAGAGCCAGAAATATTAAAAAAGTCAAACGCACAGCCATAGACGATCATTGAAAGCATTAACAAAACAAAGCCAAAAGGAGTTGGATCGCCAAACGCAAATAAACCAAATCTAAGCGTCCAAGCAATTATGCTTATCATTATGACTTTTTTGATGCCAAATTTTTTGAGAAAAAATGGGATAGTCAAAATAAATGCGACTTCAGCCATTTGTGAAAATGACAATAAAATAGCTGGGTACTGAACAACTAGGCTTTCTTTAAATTCAGGTATTTTATCAAAGTCATGTAAAAATGCCCCACCAAAGGTATTGGTGATTTGTAATATTGCCCCAAGTAACATAGCAAAAAGGAAAAATACCGCCATTACTGGGTTTTTGAATAACACAAAGGCATCTAACCCTAAATGAGAAACCCAAGACTGTTTTTTACTTTTTGATACAGTAATATTAGGCAATGTTGTGCTATAAATTACAAGTACAACAGATGCAACACTAGCAATATAGAGTTGAGTATTACTTAATTCGAATTTACATAAACTAACGGTCCACATCGCAATGATAAAACCGACGGTGCCAAATACGCGTATTTTGGGAAATAGAGTGACAGTATCTAAATTATCTTTGTCTAAACAGTGATAACTAATTGAGTTTGATAATGCAATAGTTGGCATAAATGCTAACGCATTGACTAACATAACCCAAAATAAAATAGCTGAATTATTAATTGATGCAGCATAAAAAAGTGCAATGGCACAAACAGAGTGACAAAACATATAAAGATATTTAGCTTGCAAAAATTTATCAGCAATGATACCAATAATAAATGGCGTAATTAAAGAGGCTAAACCTTTAGTACTAAAAATCATAGATACTTCAACACCAGAAAAGTGTAATGTATTAAATAGATAAGCACCAAATGTGGTTAGCCAACTTCCCCAAATAAAATATTGGAGAAACATCATTAATTCTAATCTATTTTTTATGCCCATTATTTGTTCCTAAAATAAAGTAAACTTTTTATAGAACCACAAATAAAAAGTATTGGTTAAAAACGCTCAATCGTTTTAGTAATAAGTTGTAAAAAAGTTGATTTAACTCGTTCGGCTGTTTCAATCACTTCTTCGTGTCCTAGAGGTTGATCTAAAATTCCACAAGCCATATTAGTTAGACATGAAATTCCGATAGTTTTAATACCAGAGTGATGTGCGATAATTGCTTCAGGCACGGTTGACATACCAACAGCATCAGCACCTAAAACGCGGATCATTCTAATTTCAGCAGGAGTTTCATATGTAGGGCCAGTCCACCACGCATAGACACCTTGTTGTAAAGTTACATTTAGTTCTTTTGCTACATCTACAACAATTGAGCGTAATTGTTTATTGTAAACTTCACTTACGTCTAAAAAACGGACTCCCAATTCTGGATTATTTGGTCCCATTAATGGATTGTTGGCGGTTAAATTGATGTGATCGGTGATAAGCATTAAATCACCTGGTTTGAATCCAGTATTTACTGCACCACAAGCATTGGTAATAATCAGTTTTTCAACGCCAAGCATTTTCATGACACGCACAGGAAAGGTAACTTGATCTAAAGTAAATCCTTCGTAGTAGTGAAAACGTCCTTTCATCGCAACAATGGTTTTATTGCTACTTTTTCCTATTACTAATTCATTAGCATGACCAACAGCCGCTGATTTGGCAAAATGAGGGATATTGTCGTAACTGATATGCACAGCATCTTCAAGAGTGTCGGCAAAAGGACCTAAACCTGAACCCAAAATAATCCCAATTGTTGGTTTTTTGTCTGTTTGTTGTTGAATATAGTTAACGGCTTGTTGAATGTCTGATATTTGATGCATGATAGTACCCTTTTAAAAATTAGATGCTAAGATGAAACTAGATAATAAAAAATAATAACCAGTTGCTTAATTTTATTGAGCAATGGTTTATAAAATAATTAAAAAACAAAGCAATTGCTGTTTTTCGCATATATTATGATGATATTTGTCCAATAATGAAAGGTGTGAATTGCGATATCTTAGAGTGAACTAAATAAAAAATTGTTTTTTATTTATTATTCAATTTGTTATATTTAAAATTAATTTATTTTCCCAAATTATTCAAAACAAGAATAGTGATTAAACTAAACGATCATCACCAGAATAAATAACGCTGTTATTTCCTCTAAAGAATCCAACCAAAGTTAAATTACACTGTTTAGCCAAATCAACCGCCATTGAAGTTGCGGCCGAAACAGCTAATAAAAATTCCACGCCACAATTAGCTGTTTTTTGCACCATCTCGTAGCTAGCGCGGCTTGATACTAACACTACACCATGTTGATAATTGGGATGATTAGATAATTGTATGGCTCTAAATCCAAGTAATTTATCTAAAGCTACATGTCGACCGATATCTTCAAATCCAGCGATAAATTTTCCTTGTAAATCGAGCCATACCGCTGCGTGAGTGCATCCAGTTTGATTACCAACATGTTGAACTTGCGATAAATCATTTAGGCTATTGCTAAAATCAGCTAAATTAATTTGGTTCATTAGTGGCAAAGCAGGAATGGTTTGGCAGACTTGGTCTATCTGCTCACTACCACAAATACCGCAGCCTGTGCGTCCAGTTAAATTACGACGCTTTTCTTTTAGCTCACTAAAACGCCGTGATGAAAGTTCAATTTGTACTTCTATGCCTTTTGGGTTTTCAATAATATCAATACCATAAATATCAGTAACTGACTGAATAATATTTTCAGTTAACGAAAACCCAACTGCAAAATAATGCAAATCTTTTGGTGTTGCCATCATCACAACATGCGAAATTCCGTTATAAATTAAAGCAACAGGCTTTTCAACAGCTAGTTTATCAAGCTGAGGAACTTTAAATTCGCCGTTTTTAAATTTCCGTACTAGGATTGATTCAATGCCAACTGTCATGATTTGTCTCTTATTAATTGGAGTATTTTTATTAGGACTACGATAAACATAATCTTAAACGTTAATAAAACTAAAAAAATGTTAACACCTTGTAATGTTCTATCAATAAGTACCGTGCTGAGTCCTAAACGATTAGTATTATGGTAAAATAGCACGCCATAATCAATTAATAATTTACACACATAAACTTATGTCGCTACACGAAATCACAATAGCAATTATGCAATTTATTGAGCATCATCAAGTTTGGGCATTACCAATTATATTTCTATTGGCATTTGGCGAATCTTTGGCTGTTATTTCACTTTTAGTTCCTGCAACGGCGATTTTATTCGGTGTGGGAGCTTTGATAGGTAGCGGAGCGATATCATTTGTACCAGTGTTAATTACTGCTTCAGTGGGGGCTATTTTGGGGGATTTAGTCTCTTACTGGTTGGGTAAACACTATCACCAACAAGTTATTGCTTCATGGCCACTTAATAAGCACCCTAAATTAGTTTATCGTGCCGAGCAATTCTTTCAGCGTTATGGAACGTTAGGAGTATTTATAGGTCGATTTTTTGGACCATTACGAGCCATAGTACCTTTAATTGCTGGCACAATGCATATGCCAACCACCAAATTTAATCTAGCAAACATTGCTTCAGCGCCAGTTTGGGCTTTTGTATTGCTTGCGCCAGGAGCATTTGGTGTGCCTTGGTTAGAAACTCTTTTGGGTTAAAGCGTGCCAATGGTATAACTACGACGCCCACTCTTGCGACCTAAAGCTTCTAAATTGGTTTGCAATGGTGGGAATGGTAGTGTTAAATGATGCTTGCGATAAGCTTCAAGTATTAGTTTATGTATAGCGCTTCGTAGCAACATTCGGTGCCCCATTTCAGCAGCAAAAACACGTAATTCAAATAATTGAATTCCTTCTTGAATATCCACTAAAAATACTTGCGGTTCAGGATCATTAAGCACATATTCGCATTCATCTGACGCTTGTTGTAAAAGCTTGATAACTAAATCACTATCAGCATCAATAGTTGCAGGAATGGTTAATACAATTCGAGTGATCGAATCAGATAACGACCAATTCACCAATTGTTCAGTAATAAAGGCTTTATTGGGCATTACAATTTCTTTACGATCCCAATCAACAATGGTAATAGCTCGAGTATTAATTTTGGTGATGTTGCCAGTTAAATCACGAATTGTCACGGTATCACCAATGCGCACTGGTCTTTCAAATAAAATAATTAAACCAGAAATAAAATTCGCAAAAATTTCTTGTAAGCCAAATCCTAATCCCACACCTAGTGCAGCAATTAGCCATTGAATTTTTGACCAGTCGATACCAATAAATGAAAATGCAATCATACAACCAATCATCAAAATAATGTATTTTGAAACCGTTGAAATTGCATAACCTGTTCCAGGGGCTAAATCTAAATGTTGTAAAATACCTAGTTCTAATAAAGCAGGTAGATTTTTAACCAACTGGACGGTAATTGTCATCACTAAAATAGCAATACATACCGCACCAAGAGTAATATATTGCTCAATTTCAGTACCATTGACAATAACACTGGTTCCCCACAGTTTAATATTATTCATAAATGCAAAAGCTGAATGTAACTCGGACCAGAGTAAAATCATACTGATGAGTGCAATCATCATAATTATTGATCTGACTAAATGTAAAGATTGAGCGCTGATAGCATCTAAATCAATAACAGGCTCATCGACATTTTCATTCAGTGAATTAGAATCGTCTTCATGCGATTTAGCACGTTGTATACGCTCTAGACGGCGTTGTTTTGTGCGTTCAAATTCAATACGACGCTTTTGGATCCACATCCAACGGCGAATCATAAAATAAACGACTAACAGGGCAAACCAAATGATAACTGATGCCTCAAGGCGTCCTAGTAATACTTGGGCTGTTGATAAATAACCTAAACAAGCAGCAATAATGGCTAGCCATGGTGCACTTAATAAAATAAACCACAAGATGTGACTTAATAAATTATCACCTGATCCTTTTTTATCGATATAAAGTGGAACGCCAGCACGATGGATCGAATTAGTCATAAATACAAGTGCAAAGCAAAGAAAAATAAACGCAGTACGACCAATGGTGGCTGCAAATTGACGATTATTATATTCGTCAAAACTCATTACAATCATTGCCAAAGGAATTACAAGCCAAATTGAAAGACGATAATATTTCATTGCTGATCGCACACTACCTTCTGACCAACCAAAATGGGTAATAAAAAGCCCATTAGATGATGCAAAATGAGCTGAAATAATGAATACCCATAAAATTGGCGCGGCTGCATTCACACCATAACCTAAAGCAAATGCGACAGGATAATCGGAATTAATCTGTAAAGCATAACCAAACACAGCCCACAAAATTGGTATAGGTAATGCCATAATTAATGAAAATATAATTACTTTTAAAGTTAAAGAATAACTATCTTGCGTTACTTTACCCACACGGCTAGCTGATTTAATTAAAAAGGTATTATATTTAGTGCGCATCTTAAAATGTGCAAAAACAAACATTAACGATAAAATGATTAAAAACAGCGGTTTGGGTGCGCTTAATACTTCAATGCTAGCATTATAAAGCTGTGAAAGAGTATCGATCGAAAAAATCACATAAACAACATCTTTAGTTAAATCGATCGGATAACTCAATGATATAGGATTTACATTTGCTACCCAAAAAAAGTATCTATGAGCCGCATCGTTTACTTCGTCAATTGCATTGGTTAATTGTTTATTGGCAATTTTTAGTTTGGTCAATTCTAAAATAGTGGTATCTGTTCCTGAAATAAGCGTTTTAAGCAATTCAGTTTGTTCACGCAACAAGCGACGATATTGCGTTGCATCTTTAACGCTATTAAGTGGGCTTGTTAATGTTGGGTAATCATCTAAAGAAGTTAAAATATTACTATAATTAAGTTGCTGAGCTTTTGCTTCGGCAATTTCGGCATCAAGTGCTTGTGATTTTGGTTTTTCGGGTAAGCGCAATAATTGCTGACGTAGGGTTTCGCCCAATGTGGTCGAAAAGCTCAACCACTCGCCTTGCTCAGAAAGCGTTGCCAATGTATTTTGTACATGAGAAATCTGAGTGGTGATATTGTTTTGTTCATTAACAATATTAGTTAAATGATTCTTTTGCAGATCCATATTTTGGCGAAGCTCATCATTTTTATCACTTAACTGATGAACAACTTGTGAAAGATCATCTTCATTATTAATGATTGGTGCAGACTCTTCAGCAAAAGCTAATGAAGAAAACAACACAGCGACAAAACAAAAAACACCACGCATCCACATAACGTTATATCCTATCTGCTAATTTTTGACCTACGCGAGCAATATTACCCACTTTAAGGTGACGATCAAACTCAATTGCATTTGATGCAAATAAAGTAATTACGGTTGAACCCAGTTTAAAGCAGCCCATATCTTGCCCTTTAGTTAATTTTATTTCGTTGCCATAAGTCCAGCGTTTCATAACGCCTTCCCGTGGTGGGGTGATGATACCTTCCCATGGAACTTCAATACTTCCCACAATGGTTGCGCCCACTAAAATTTGAGCCATTGGGCCAAATTCAGTTTCAAATAAACAAATTACACGCTCATTACGAGCAAAGATATTAGGTATGCTTTCGGTTGTGGCTTTATTGACTGAAAATAACGAGCCGGGAACATAAATCATCTCGCGCAAAACACCATCACAAGGCATATGAAAACGGTGATAGTTTTTAGGTGACAAATAAGTGGTTACATAAGAGCCATTTTTAAAAAACTTAATCATCTCAGGATGACAAGCAAGTAATGATTCTAAAGAATAAAAATGTCCTTTAGCTTGTAACAACTGCGTATCTTGAACAGTACCAAACTGACTGATGATTCCATCGGCAGGCATTACAACGACATTATCGGCAACATCAACAGGGCGCGCATCCTCATTTAATTCGCGAGCAAAAAAGTCATTAAAGGTTTTAAACTCTTTTACATCACTAATTTTTGCTTCACTCAAATCCACTTTATACACTTTACAAAAAAACATAATCATCCATGTGGTCACTTTTCCAAACTGTTTTTTTGCCAGCCAACCAAAAATAATGGTTAATGCCTGTTTAGGTAGAAGATACTGAACAATTGCTTTTAATTGATTTAACATATATCACTCTCAAAATTATGGTACAAACGTTGCATTATACCAAGTTTTATATACAAAGTGTAAAATCAACACAAATCTATCATTTGTGCGTTTAATTACATATGCTTTTAAAATTTTGCTAATTTTACTTAATAACGGCAATCGCTTAAGCTATGCTTACCCTAGCCGTTGGTGACAATTACAATTTCTTTAAAGTTATAATATTTGTATCATGGTGAACCTTACTTTTTTTAAGCCACTTCGTTTAAAAAATCATTGATATCTAAATAAACACTAAACAACTTAATCTTTACAAAATAAAAATCCCAAAATTTTATCTTGTTGTAAATTATTATTTATGCTATTTTTTATCATTTTAATTGATTTATATCAAAAAATAAGGTGCTTATATGGAATTTTTACTTATTATTTTGCTACTTTGTGGGTCATTACTTATACGATACAATAGAGAAGTTTTGCTTCTCATTAAAATTTTAAGACACAAACCTTTTTCTCAAAATTTGAAAAAAAACGAACAACTGACAATTGAACAGCAAAATGCACTATCAGCCGGACTTATTATTGCTGAACAACATATGTTTTGTTGGGATAGCTTAGAAAGCGATGCTAGAAACTCCGGTAAAAGAGAACAGAAATATCGCTTGCGCACCGCTTGGGGTGTTTTTTCTTCAGAAAGTGCTACTGAATGTTTATCCTCTTTTGGAACACTTCACAAACTTATTGATGTGGCAATTGACATTTACCTTAACGTTCCTAAAGAACAGTGGCAAAGTTGTATTAATGAGCAAGTTCCAGAGGGTTACCGTGAGATTATTATGAGCTATTGCGCAAGCTTAGATCAAGCATCTTCATTGTTAATTGAAAACAAAGTAGCCGAAAACCAAGACGAATTGCATCAAATCTTACTTCGAGGCTCTATCGCATGGGATTTAGGTCGTCTTGTTTATATAGCCAGAGCAAGTTATGTGGCGGGCTATATCGATAAAGATCAAGCATGGCAATCGATTAACTCAGTTTTACCAACAGTAAAACAATATTTTGCCAACTGGAAAGAGTTCGGTCAAAGTTATATGCTAGGTCGTGCAGTGAGTCAGCCTGATGATGCCAATTATGGGTTATTTGATATTTACACACAATGTACCACTTCTGAAGAAAGTCCATGGCTGAAATACCCGTTAAATAATTAATTTAGTGCTTGTAACAATGTAAATTGTCACAAGCACTTAAACAAAAACATCCAATCTGTAGGAAAACCCGGGGTTATTTACACGTCATAATTAAAATAATTCTCTAAAAACTCATAAGGCGTTTTTCCTACAGTTAAGTTTATAAATTATTGTTTATCATTTTAATTAATGTAGTATTTTCAAACATTTGTTTATTAATTGACGTTTTTCAATTGCTTGATCTTTATAATTATAATGAATTATTTCCCCTTTATTTTTGAGGTAATTAAAGCTAAATTTATAAAAATTAGTTTGATAAGAAATTAATTTTTCATAAAAAACAACATCCATTATGAGATTGAGCTATTAATACTTTATTTCATATAACACCTTTGGGTTAATAATATTTATTAGACAATTGTTTAGAATAATGGTAAATGGATTTTTGGGGATCATAGAGAAAATAAGAGTAACTTATGTAAACATCGCCTATGAAGATCATGTCAATACATTAGTGGCTAAAATTTGTAAACCATACTTAAAAATAAAGAAATTTCGTAAATATACGGTAGAAGAGATGGAAAATTTAGCCGAAAATTTTATTAATGATTTAGATGATTTAAGTCAGGCACTATTTCGAGAGCTTATTTTGTTTAATTGGCACTCACCTCCGACGGTTTTGATTATAAACCTGGCGGCATCGGCTGCTGCAGGCAAAAGAACCTGCCCGATAAAAGAGCTTTTTAAACAAGCCGACCCAAGCCTAAAATCGATGAATGTTCGCGAACTGATGCTTGCCATATATTCCAACAGCCAAAAGGCAGACGAAATCAGAACTAAATTACAAGATAAAAAATGCATGGCCGGAAGCATACAACATGCCGGCGTGATAACAAACAACCACCGAAACTATTTTATCGAAAGAAAAAACTTACAACCCTTTACATTTAAATAAAACATGGAAAATTATTATTTTATACGAAGAAAATCAGATCAGGCATATCCGCTTATTAAAGAAGTAGGATATGAACCAGAAAACGACGACAGAAACGCAACATTAGTCTATTTAGAATTTAATGATCCGATCCCGCGAAGACCCGTAATGGCAGATTTTTTATCCGGCCCGGAAATTTATATAACCGATAAGATCGTTGAGGTGATTAAAACCTTTTCATCCAAAGTGGTGAGATTTATCGACACAGAACTCATCACTCCTAAAGGCGATCTGATTGAGGATTATTTTTGTTTAAAAACAGAACATAGATACCATGCGATGGATAAAGAAAAATCGGAATTTAAAAAAACCAGAAGAGTATATTTAATTAAAAAACTCGTTTTAGATAGAAAGGTATTAAGCAGATTCCGTTGGAAGAACGATTAATTTTTGTGTTAAGAGAATCTCCTTCAAAAAAACTATTCCATGAAAGCGTCGCGAAAGCCATCATGGCGGTAAACCCTACCGGTATGGTGTTTATTAATATAGAAACCGGTGGCAAACCGTTGTAGTAAGAGATTATGTTAGACCATGACAATATACGAACTTAGTATAGACGCGATAATGCCACAAGCTTAGACTTTCCCATACAAGAGGAGCAGGAACAATTCCTGCTCCTTGCTGAAGAAAAAATCACCAATAACCTATCGGTAAAAGCACAGTGGCAAGAATTTTTAGTATTAAAAAAGAGCCTAAAATAGATATGGATTTTAATGATATAAATGATATTGGCGTTCATATCATTAGCCCACGTGCCTATGAGCTACTCCAACCTTTATTCGATGATTCGGCCGAAGTGTTACCTTTAAAAAGTGATGACGGTACTTATTTTCTGCTCAACATCATTTAAACTATCGATTGCCTGGATAAAGAAAACTCAGTATGTAGAGATTTACCATTTGGTGTTTAAAATCATCATTAAATGTTCGTCTTTTGCGTTTAATCTGATTCATATTTGATCCTTTTTAGTTGTGATTAATTTACCTTGCCCCTTAAAAAAGTTGTATGAATTAGTGTAGCCGCTCCAGTTTATATCTTTTTAATAACCTAGAGCAAGCTAGGAGAATGGCTAACCATTTATAATACAGAAAGACTACATGAGGCATTAAATAATATGACGCTCATTGAATTTAAAATACAAAACAGGCAACGTTATTTTCTATGTGGTTTTGTACTAAAAATGGGGTATTTACAAACCATGATATATCCCCATAATACCAACTTTATGGGGAAAATAGTGACTTTGTCTATTAACGTCAATTACAAGCTATTTTAAATCAATTGTACTTAAATAGCCGTTGACGAATATAACACAGCAAGGCCCTCATTAAATAAGGCCTTGCTTTAAGCTTATTATTTTAATGGCTTGGCTAATCATGTATTTTTTCCGCTTATGCCAATTCATTAAAAAATAATAAATGATTAATAATAAACAGCGGTATTAAGATAGTGACAGACCATTTCATATAACCAAAAAAACTTGGCATGTTGATTTTGTGTTGAGTTGCAATGCATTTAATCATAACGTTGGGAGCGTTACCAATATAACTTAATGCCCCCATAAATACTGACCCCATTGATATGGCGAGTAATGTTTTTGCCATTGTTATCATTAAGATATTGGCATCACCTGAAGCCAAATTAAAAAATACCAAATAAGTTGGCGCATTATCTAAAAATCCTGATAATAATCCCGATAACCAAAAATATCGGCCATTAATGGGATTACCTTGTTCTGAAGTCACAAAAGATACCAAAGGAGCTAAGGCACCATTGCTACCTGCTCGTAATATCGCGATAACTGGGACTATCGTAATGAAAATACCAATAAATAGCTTAGCAACTTCGATTATGGCATCCCAATTAAATTCGTTACCTGCTCGCACTTGTTTTGGGGTGATTACTATTGATATCAGGCTGATTAGCATAAACATTCCATCACGAACTAAATTTTGTAACGCAATATTTACCCCTAAAAAGCTAAAACTTACCGATGATTGCCAAATACCCGACAGCAACACACCTATGACAATGGCGATCAATAAAATAATATTAAACTTGCCATAAACCTTAACTGGGTGTGGTTTTGACATTAGAATGTTGGCCTGTATTTTTCCATATTGTTGGCGGAAATAATAGTTATCAATCACATAATAAATGGCTAATAACAATATAGCGTTTAGTAATACGGGTAATAGCATATGCCTTACTGTCCAAGTAAAATTAACTCCTTTTAAAAAGCCAATAAAGAGCGGTGGATCGCCTAATGGTGTTAATCCGCCACCTATGTTAGCCACTAAAAAAATGAAAAAGATAATAGTGTGCGTGGCGTGTTGGCGTTGGCGATTGGCCCTAATTAAAGGACGAATCATCAACATTGCTGCACCCGTTGTACCCATAATTGAGGCCAGTAAGGTGCCTATAGCTAATAAACCAACGTTTAATTTAGGTGTACTAATAACTTCACTTTTAATCAAAATTCCACCCGAAACGGTAAAAAGCGCCAGCAATAATAAAATAAAAGGAATATATTCAACAATAATGGCATGTACGGTTAAGTCGATAGTCGGTTGTAGACCAAAGAAGTAAAACGTAAAAAATAAAAACAGTAAGGTCCAAATAGCAATGATTTTTCCGTAGTGATAATGCCAAAGTCGCGATAAAAAAAGCGGCATTAATGCAATGGATAATAAAATTCCGATGAATGGAATTGAAAAATAAAGCGATAAATCATGGCCATTTAAACCAGTAGCAAAAGTCCCAGATGAAAAGAGAGATAAGGTAATAAAAGTAAAAAATGTTTTCATATCAGATTAAAGACTTTATGGTGATAATATTTTTATATAAGGAACAATTATAGCAAAGTGTTTAAAAAATTACATTAAAATCAATTAATAAAGAAGAGTAAAATTAATTGTTTATCTGAAATATTTTACAAAATCAATGGTGAGTGTGATGATGACTAAAAATACTGGCCAATTCAACACAATATTGCTATAGCATAGGCAATGGTTTTTTCGCATATTACAGATAAAAGCGTTATAATAGCGTGCTATTTGATTATAGAGAGTTTTTCATGCCGACACCGTCATCCATAAAAAAGTCCCAATTACATTGCCGAAACAAACATCAAGACGGTTATGATTTTGCAAAGCTTATCAATATACTACCCGAGCTATCTCACTATGTAAATCGAAATTCCTATGGTAATTTATCGATCGATTTTGCCGATCCGATGGCGGTTAAAATGTTAAACAAAGCTTTGTTGTTTAGCTATTATCAGATGAGTTATTGGGATATTCCAGACGGTTATTTATGCCCGCCTATTCCTGGTCGAGCGGATTATATTCACTATTTAGCTGACTTATTAGCACAAGACAATCAAAACCATGTCCCAACAGGTAAACAAATTCATGTATTGGATATTGGTGTTGGTGCTAATGTGATTTACCCTATTATTGGTTGTGCCGAATATGGTTGGTCATTTGTCGGGAGTGATATTAATTCAGTTGCGATCAAAGTTGCTTCGTTAATAACACAATCCAATGCGTTATTAAAAGGTGCTTTGCGGTGTCGATTACAAAAAGACAATAAAGCGATTTTTAGGCATATTATTAAGCCTAACGAGTTTTATACCTTAACGCTGTGTAATCCACCTTTTCATGCTTCGGCACAAGACGCGTTGGCAAGTACGCAAAACAAACTGAAGAAGTTAGGCAAGTTAACGTCTTCCACTCAAAAAACTGTGCTTAATTTTGGTGGGCAACATGCCGAACTTTGGTGTCAAGGTGGTGAAAGTACTTTTATTAGTAATATGATTAACGAAAGTACTCAATATAAAACTCAATGCTTGTGGTTTACTTCATTAGTGTCGAAAAAAGAGACCTTGTCGGTAATCAACAAAAAATTAAAACAAGCTAATGTTGTTGAAAGCCATATTGTTCCTATGGCTCAAGGGCAAAAAATCAGCCGATTTGTTGCATGGACTTTCTTTAATCAACATGAACGCCAACAACTTTTATCAAAAAACACCTTAAGAACAGAAGTTTAAAAATTATAACTAAATATTTTTAAATAATTTTTTAATGAAATATTACTTGAGTGCGTTTAGTTCATTTCTATAAATATTTCGATAGCTTATTGTCTTGCTTTTGGTTAAGATGGGTGATTATTTAATCACCACCGTTAACTCACCTAAATCTTCAATAAGCATAGGAAATACCGATATGAATAGTAATCAAACAGCTCAGCTCATTAAGCAGCTACAAGGTATTGTTGGACAAAAATACACGTTAACTAATCCTAACCATACGCTACCTTATCGCCAAGGTATTCGTTTTGGTGAAGGTGATGCATTGGCTGTTGTGTTGCCTGGAACGTTAGTTGAGCAGTGGCTGGTGTTAAAGGCATGTGTTGAAGCGGATGTTATTGTTATTACACAATCTGCAAATACAGGCTTAACAGGGGGCTCAACACCGGATGGTAATGATTATGATCGTCCTATTGTGATTGTCAGTACTCGCCGTTTGGATGGCATTAACGTGATTGAAAACGGCGAGCAAGTTGTTTGTTTGCCGGGTAGTACGTTATTTCGGTTAGAAAAAGAGTTAAAAAAATATCATCGTGGTCCTCACTCAGTTATTGGGTCATCTTGCATTGGTGCATCAGTGATGGGTGGTGTATGTAATAATTCAGGTGGGGCGCTTATTCAGCGTGGCCCGGCTTATACGCAAATGGCGGTGTTTGCACAATTAGATGCGCAAGGTCAGTTGCACTTAGTCAATCATTTAGGTATTGAATTAGGTGATGAACCAGAAACGATTTTGCAAAATCTGCAAAATCATGCTTATAGTGATAAAGACATTAAGCGTGATGCAGGCTTAGGTCATGATCATCATTATTGTGATCATGTTCGTGAAATTGATGCCGATACGCCTGCACGGTTTAATGCCGATCCAGCTCGTCATTATGAAGCTTCTGGCAGTGCAGGGCGTTTGATGGTTTTTGCTGTGCGGCTTGATACATTTCCGTTAGAGAAAAAATCAGCCGTATTTTACATAGGTACAAATGATATCAATGAATTAAATGGTATTCGTCGCCATATTTTAGGCCAATTTAAAACATTGCCTGTGTCGGGTGAATATATACACCGTGTGGCATTTGATATTGCCGCGGTTTATGGTAAACCGTCCTTTTTAGCTATTAAAAAGCTAGGTACGGATATGATGCCACGCATGTTTGTGTTTAAGAACTTTGTTGATCGTGTTACCGCTAAAATTCCATTTTTTCCAAAGAACTTTTCAGATCGGTTTTCTATCTTTGCTTGCAAATTTTTGCCAAATCATTTACCCAAGTCATTGCGTGATTATCGTGATCGTTATGAACATCATCTTATTTTAAAAATGGCCGATGATGGGATTGCAGAAGCCGAGGCTTTTTTAAAAGATTATTTTCAAAATAAAAATGGTAATTACTTTTTATGTGATGAAAAAGAAGCCGAAGCAGCAATGCTACACCGTTTTGCAGCAGCAGGTGCTGCAACAGCTTATCGTAATGTACATAGCAAAACGGTAGAAAACATCGTTGCATTAGATATTGCATTAAAGCGTAATGATACCGATTGGTTTGAAACACTGCCAGAAAGCGTTGATCAAAATTTCGTTTACAAAATGTACTATGGGCACTTTTTTTGTTATGTGTTTCATCAAGATTATATTGCTAAAAAAGGGGTAGATTGCGATAAAGTTAAGGAAGATATTTTAGCATTACTTGATCAGCGTGGTGCGCAATACCCAGCCGAGCACAATGTTGGGCATTTATATCATGCCAATGCGGATTTGAAAAAATTCTATCAAGAACTTGATCCAACAAACAGTCTTAACCCAGGTATAGGTAAAACTTCTAAGAAAAAAAATTGGGTTTAATTCTTTTTTGTTAGCATTAAATTTTAGGGTTATAAACAATAAAAAAACCGCTAGGAATCCATCTAGCAGTTTTTTATTTCAGTATCCTAATGTAATAAATCCACTATCACACTATTTAATTACAGTAATTTTTTTAATTGATATAACATTTCTAACGCTTGTTTTGGCGTTAATGCATCAGGGTCGATCTGTTTTAAGGCTTCTTCAACTTCTGATGGTTCACGATCGTCAATGAAGGAGAGTTGCGATTTGTCGACATGGCTGTTAGCCGATTGTTTTGAGATCACTTCTAACTCTTTTAGTTTTTGTTTAGCACGTTTTAAAATCGGTCTTGGTACACCAGCCAGCCCAGCAACGGCAATCCCAAAACTTTTACTAGCAGCGCCTTCTGAGACTTCGTGAATAAAAGCCACTGTGTTGTCATGTTCAATGGCATCAAAGTGGATGTTATAAACGCCTTGCATATGCTCAGGAAGTTGTGTCAGTTCGAAGTAGTGCGTGGCAAATAGTGTCATTGATTTGATCTCATTGGCAAGATTTTCAGCACAGGCCCAAGCAAGCGAAAGCCCATCATAGGTTGAAGTCCCTCGACCAATTTCGTCCATTAAAACAAGGCTTTGCGCTGTCGCGTTATGCATAATGTTGGCTGTTTCGGTCATTTCTACCATAAAGGTAGAGCGCCCCGAAGCTAAATCATCAGAAGCCCCAATACGGGTAAAAATACGATCAATTGGCCCAATTACTGCTTTCGATGCAGGAACAAAACTACCAATGTAAGCAAGTAAAACAATTAATGCTGCTTGGCGCATGTAAGTGCTCTTTCCGCCCATGTTAGGGCCAGTAATAATTAGCATTCGCCTTGCTGGTGAAAGGTGTAGCGAATTACGAATAAACGGTGTTTGTAGAACTTGTTCAATAACAACATGACGCCCGTCTTGGATTTTAATACCTGCCTGTGTTGATAATGTCGGGCGTTGATAATTAAGCGTTAGTGCTCGCTCAGCAAGGTTAGTTAAAACATCAAGCTCTGCAATTGCCTCGGCACTCGTTTGCATATCAGCCAAGTCTGGCATTAATTGATCAAATAGTTGTTCGTATAGCTGTTTTTCAAGTGCTAATGCTCGGCCTTTTGAGGTAAGTACTTTATCTTCGTACTCTTTGAGTTCAGGGATAATATAACGTTCTACATTTTTCAATGTTTGGCGTCTAGTATAATGAATCGGCGCAAGGTGGCTTTGTCCACGACTAATTTGGATGTAATAACCATGCACTGCATTAAATCCAACTTTTAATGTATCAATGCCGAGTGTTTCACGCTCTCTTATTTCAAGTTGTTCAAGGTAATTGGTTGCGCCATCAGCAAGATTACGCAGTTCGTCTAATTCACTATTGTAGCCTGTTGCAATCACACCACCATCACGAATAATAGCGGGTGGTGTTTCAACAATTGCACTGTTTAATAACGTGGCAATATGATCGAATTGGTTAATTTTGGTTCGTAAAGTTTGTAAATAAGGCGAACTAAATTGTCCTAATAAAAAATGTAATTGTGGCAATAAATTATAGGCATCACGCAAACGCGCAAAATCCCGTGGGCGAGCTGTGTGTAGCGCCAGTCTTGCTAAAACACGTTCAAGATCGCCCATTTGTTTTAATAATGGTAATGCGTCATCAATATGTTGTTGTAATTCAGCAATGGCATCTTGGCGGTTTTGCAAAGTTTCAATATGACGAATTGGCGAATGCAACCAGCGTTTAAGCATTCGACTACCCATTGGAGTTTGTGTTTTATCTAATACCTCGGCAACCGTATTTGATGTACTGCCCGATAAGTTTTCGGTGATTTCTAAGTTGTGACGAGTTGCGGCATCTAATACCACAAAGTCATAAGCTGACTGTTTAATAATTGAACGTATATGAGGTAGAGCTGTGCGTTGGGTATCTTTAACATATTGCAATAAGCAACCAGCGGCACAAAGTGCATATTGGCATGCTTCTACGCCAAAACCGACTAAATCATTCGTACCAAATTGTAAATTGAGTTGTTGTTTTGCTGTTTCTAGATCAAAATCCCATTGTGGGCGACGACGCAAACCATGGCGATGTTCAATTAAAGGCATTGATTCAAAATCTTCAGGATATAACAATTCAACAGGGCTTGTTCGTTGCAGTTCAGCTTGCATTGCTTCAAAGCTATCGCATTCAAAAACATAAAAGCGACCAGAACTCATATCAAGCGTGGCATAGCCATAATGTTTTTTATGTTGCCAAATTGAAGCCAGTAAATTATCTTTGCGATCTTCTAGTAATAATTCGTCACTGACTGTTCCGGGTGTCACAATACGGACAACTTTTCGTTCAACTGGTCCTTTACTTGTCGCAGGATCGCCAATTTGTTCACAAATAGCAACTGATTCGCCAAGTGAAATTAACTTAGCTAAATAACTTTCAACCGCATGATAGGGCACTCCTGCCATAGGAATTGGTTCACCATTTGACGAACCACGTTTAGTAAGTGAAATATCTAAAAGCTGAGATGCTCGTTTAGCATCATCATAAAACATCTCATAAAAATCACCCATACGATAAAACAATAAAATATCAGGGTTTTCAGCTTTAAGTTTTAAATACTGCTGCATCATTGGGGTGTGGTTGGCTAAATTGTTTTTATTAGTCATGGTGGTTTTTCTTTTTTTTATCTCTCAACGTAATAAGTAAATTCATTAGTCTAACAAAGAACCATTAAAATGCATAAATTTGCACTGGTTCTTATTTTTAGTTTAATCATAAATTATGATAAATGTAAGTTGTATAATGTAATCATCTATATAATAATTTTATTATAACTGATTATTGGTTTATTACAGAGGTTATTTGGGCTTAATATAAAATGGATACGCTTGCATTTAATTAAAGAATTGAACTCATTACGAGCACATTATTCTAAATTATATACTTTTTATGTGTTTTTTATATTCAACATATTAAAATCTATTATAATCGTATCGGTTGTTATTGGGCTAATGGTTGGGTATTGCTACAACAATGTGAACAACAATATTACCAAAACAGTAAAATGATAGATATAGGCACTGTCTAGTATTTTGGTCAGGAACAATCAGCTAAAAGAAAAATACGCCAATAAATTATTTTATACCAATGTGCCTTATAATTATGAGTTAATAAGTTTTATTTTTAAGGGAGTCAAGCATGTTTGAAAATCCTCGATGGGTACGAGATTTGTTACGTTTTTTACCACTTAAAAGTCAATTTGTCTTATCCGGTAATATCCGAGATTTACAAGCTTGCGAGATAGTCCCTTCTGTTATTACACCACAATCTTTTGAATTAACTGTTTATCGTTGCTTAAAACAAGTCGGTTATGAGCATGTTGTGATATGGGATCCCTTGTCGGGCTTTCGATGTTTACAAACAGCCGACTTTCCTGCCAATAATACCGATCAATTATTACAAAAGTTAGGTTTAACACCAGAAAATGGCAAAGCCGCAGGTGGTGTTGATTTATTGAGTTCTGTATTAGAACGGCTTGTTAATTTTGTTGGAGATCCCATTGCTTTATTGGTGGATTTTGCTTCTCAATTAAGTGTGCGCACCGATAATTTAACGCCAGCTGAACATCAATTATTTACACGAGCATTGATTTTGTCTCATCAGGCAAAAGTACGTCCTGCAGGGGAAAATCGCCAACCTTTTTTTAATACAGTGCTATGGGTCGTGGAAAAGGAGGGGGATTTACCGGATTGGTTCTTGGTGAATAATCCTAAAGTAAGATCTATTTCTGTCGCTAAACCAGATCATATTGCTCGCCGAGCTTTGGCAGGTGCATTAATTAAGGGAATTTCTCATGCCCAACAATTACCAGATGAGATTTTAACTCAAGCCGAAAAAACATTCGTAAATAGTACAGAAGGTATGCTGTTATTGGATATGAACGCAATTGCTACATTGGCACGAGTAGAAAATATAGGTGTTAACGTAATTGCTGATGCTGTACGGCGTTATAAGGTGGGGGTGACAGAGGATCCTTGGCAAAAAATAGATAGAGAAAAAATACAGCAGGCAGAAACCTTTATTTCGCAGCGCGTAAAAGGGCAAATGCATGCTGTGACACATATGTTAGATATTGTTAAGCGTGCAATTACGGGAATCGGTGTTAACCGTAAGGGGAATCGACCTCGAGGGGTAATGTTTTTAGCTGGGCCTACAGGGGTTGGTAAAACAGAGTTAGCAAAAACTATCACCAGTCTATTATTTAATGATGAGAGTGCATATATCCGATTCGACATGTCTGAGTTTAGCTCAGAGCATTCAGATCAACGTTTAATTGGTGCACCTCCTGGTTATGTGGGGTATGACGTAGGCGGCGAGCTGACTAATGCAATTCGAGAAAAACCTTTTAGTGTTGTGTTATTTGATGAAATTGAGAAAGCGCATCCCCGTATTTTGGATAAATTTTTGCAGATTTTAGATGATGGTGAGTTGACTTCAGGAAGAGGAGATAGAGTTTATTTTTCTGAAGCGCTGATTATTTTTACATCTAACTTAGGCATTTATAAAATGACAGAAACCGGAAAACGAGAGGTGAATGTTAGTGCCGATGATTCTTTTGATGTGGTACAACTAAGAGTAAAAAATGAGATAGATCATTATTTCAAGGTGGTACTAAATCGTCCTGAAATTTTGAACAGGATCGGGGAAAATATTGTGGTATTTGATTTTATCCGCCCAGAAATTGCTGAACAGATTTTTCAACAAATGGTGGCTAATATTTTAAATGATTTTAAGCAAACAGGACTGACATTAACCTTTAGCCCTAATGCCATGCATAGCCTAAAAATGTTAGCTTTAACTGATCTTTCTAATGGTGGGCGAGGTATTCGTAATCAATTAGAAGCACATCTTTTAAATCCACTGGCACGTGAGTTGTTTGCTTTAAATCCTCAAGCTGGGCAGCATGTAACTATTACCTCAGTGCAAGCTAATGCAATAACATTGGAGTTGTAGAATGGTAAAATTAGGTTTATCTCGTATCCATTTTCCGGTGACGACACTAGGACCAGGTAATAGAATAGGTATATGGTTTCAAGGATGTCGTTTAAGGTGTAAAGGTTGTATTTCAGCTGACACATGGGGCACTGCCAAAGAGTTTGTTGATGTTGATGAATTAGTCGATAAACTAACACCTTGGTTAGCACAAGCTGATGGCATTACTATTTCAGGTGGCGAGCCTTTTGATCAAGTGAATGCCTTATCTACCTTACTACAACAGCTTAAACAAAAAACGGCCATTGATATTTTAGTGTATACCGGTTATTCATTAGAGCAAATAACCGAACATTTAATTACGATTAAACCTTATATAGATGCATTGATAACCGATCCCTTTCAATACCAAACAGCACAAACGTTACAACTTAGAGGTAGTGATAATCAACGGCTACACTTTTTCACACCTTTAGGAGAAAAACGGTTTAGATCTTATCAAACCACCGTGAACGAACAAGAAAAAGCACTGGATGTAATGTTTGATGAAGATGGAACGGTTTGGTTGGCAGGCATTCCTAAAAGAAATGACATGCAGCTATTACAAGATATGTTAGCACAACAAGGCCACCGTATAGTATTAACAATCGATAAACCCCGAGATTAAGGAAAAACAATTATGGCAATGATGCGTTTTTGTCCTCATTGTGAAACAGAAAGATCACTTTATGAGATTTTTTGCGAAGGAACTACTGAGACAGGAGTTTGCGGTTGGGATTTGTCGAACGAACCGATTCGTGAATCAGGTTGGCGACCGTTGTCTATTGTTACAGCCGAGGAGTTAACCGAGCAAATAAGCTCATTGCCACATTGTGTTAATGGTCACCCGATGGATGAGGGGGATTTGATGTGCATGGTGTGTGGTGCAGATTTAGCCGAGTTAGATGTTATAGAACAAGAGGTAATATCTGCGACAACTCAAACATTAGAGCCTGCGTTACAAGCAGTGGAAACCACAATTGATAACTGGCGAATATTAAATACATTAAGTACCACAGATGGGACTAGAGAGCGCTATTTAGCCGAGAGAATAGAAGATAAAAAAAGAGCCGTCTTAACACTTTATCATGCTGGTGCCGAGCCTGACGTGGCGATTTATGATGTATTAAAACAACTACCTAAAGAGCACGTTCCTGAAATTATTACCGCAGGTCGTTGGAATGCTCAAGCTTATGTGGTGGCGGAAGAACTAACAGGAGGAAGCTTATCAGACCTTGGCATTGTTATGACAGATCTTGTTAGCATTAAGCATGTTATGGCAGAGTTAGGTCAAGCTTTAAAGGCGTTTACCGAGGTAGGATTAAGACACTGTGATTTAAGACCTGAAACATTGTTAGTAAGAACTAAAGATCCTTTAGATTTGGTGATTACAGGCTTTGGATCTGCTCGTTTATCAGAATTTGATTTAGAGGTTATATCGCCTTTAAAAACAACTCGCTATATGGCACCTGAAGTTATTGCTGGTGGCGTTAGTGTTGCATCGGATTGGTGGAGTCTGGGGATTATTCTATTAGAGCAATTAACCCAAGGGCAATGCTTTGCTGGTGTGAATGATCAAGCTTTTTTAATACAAATATTAACCAATGGAGTAACAATTCCTGATAACTTACCAACACAGTTACAACAATTATTAAAGGGGTTATTGGCTAAAAGTCATCATGAACGTTGGCAATGGCCACAAGTGCAGGCATGGCTACAAGGTCAAATGGTTGCCGTGCCAGAAGCCTTATCAAGCACTCAACACGAATTAGGTTCAACAATTCAGCTAGGAGAGCGACATTATTCCGATATTAAATTATTTGCCTTAGCTGCAGCTGATCCGCTTTATTGGCAAGAAGCATGTGATCACCTTGTAAGAGGTTTAGTCACAACATGGTTAGAAAAGGCTGAGTTTGATGAGCAAATACTAGCTAAAGTAAGAGAAGTTCTACGTCAACTTGATTTAAGCGACGACTTAAAGTTGATGTTAGTACTTAAGATATTAAATCCTGATATGCCATTGGTACTCAAAGGCGATATTATTACACCAAGTTGGCTATTACAGCATCCATTACAAGGGTGTCTATTTATTGAGGGATTTATCCCCCATGTTTTACAAGATTTGGAGATTTGGCTGTGGCGTTTACAAGAAAGAGCAAATACAGTTAGAAGACGAGCTGATAATTTGCAAATTCGCTTGGATGAAGAAACGCTAAAAATTCATCTGCTTTCTACCTCGCGCGCTCAATTAACTGCATTATGGGAGGAGCGATTAGCTATTTTTCCTGACGCCAATAATGTTGGAATTTTATCATTAATTGAGCGAAGAGCAATCAGTGAAGAAGATTTGATTGTATTGCTAAGCGCTCAGATCGGGCAATTCAAATCGATAGATAATGTAACACAAGAAGTTTTAAAATTAAGTGATCAACATTCAGTAGTAACGGTGGATGAGCAAGAATTAAAAGAATTAATGCGCCAACCTAGATTAGCACTTTATCAAATGCTTAATGAGCGTATTGAAGGTTTTGCTTGTATAGGACATGAGCAGCTAGATGCTTGGACTGAGCAATACCGATTAGAAAAAAGAATGCCTTTTCACCAGTTGTTACTGTTATTAAGTGTGCCGGCAGAGCAATGGATAAAACCGCATAAACAGCAATATATTTCACAGATTATTGATTTCTTCCATAAAAAAGTTTCTGCTTCAGTATTGCAAGGACCTTTAGTTCGAATGCATTTAGGGCTGTACATGCCACGAATCGATATTTATTTACTAGGTACAGAGCGTAAGCCAGCAGAAGCATTATTAGATCATCTTGTTGCACGTAATAGCCGTCAAATAAGTATCGATCTGATGGTATTTCAACAAGATCAATATTTAGAGCGTAGATTAAGTAATTTATATAGACAATCTTCTTTGTACAAAAGAGATACCGGCATTGATGATTTGTATATGGGGTTTCCTTTCTTAATTTATCAAGAACCCACAGCATATAGATTACCTCGCATTGCACCATTGCTATTATGGCCGATAAAACTTCATTACGAGCTTGGTGCAAGAAATCATATTGCCTTTTCTTTCGATCATGATCGGGAAGAAATTAGAATTAATCCTGCTTTGGAAGGAATATTAGGTAAGAGCTTATATCAAACATGGAAAAATGCATTAGATGAATTATTAACCCGTTCCGCTTTATCTACACAGGAAATTATTGATGCTCTTAGTATATTGGGGAACCCTTTATCAAGAAAAGTACAAGCCTTACCATTTAAGCAAGAGATAGAGCGAGGAAAGCTATACTTAAGTTGCTCAGCTGTGTTTTTTAATGTTAATTTTATGGGGCAATCGATAGGTGAAGAATTAAATAAACTGAAAAAAATATCTCCTATTGGCACTGCATTAGAAACCGCATTACGATTAAAATCTTACCAAACTTTAGCGGATATTCCTGAAAAAACACCCGAGCTAGAGCGCTATTTTACCGTTGCAAGCGATCCCTCTCAAGAAAATGCAGTACTTCAATCAAGACAATATCCTGGACTATTGATTGAAGGACCTCCAGGCACAGGAAAGAGCCAAACCATTGTCAATATGATAGCTGATGCGATTGGTCGTAATAAAACAATTTTGCTTGTCTGCCAGAAAAAAGCCGCGCTTGAAGTTGTTTATAAAAGACTTGTAGCTGAGGGGCTTAATAATCGCGCAATAATGATCAATGATGTGAATGCTGACCGCAATATAGTGATTAGTAGTATCCGAGAGCAACTTGATAGACTATTTAAGTCACCAGTAGATACTCAATGGGAAGCTAAAAGAGAACAAATTGCAAACCAAATTACTCAGTTAGAACATCAACTCGATAGTTATCATCAAGCTTTGCATCATGTAGATGAACAGACAGGATTAACTTATAGAGAATTAATAGCTGAATTGATCAGTTTAAATAAGCAGCTGAGTACATTTGTAGCACCACAACTTAGATCCGTATTAAGTGCATTAAATAAAGTACAATTAGCCGAGCTAGAAGATGAATGTGCATTACTGATACGTTATTGGCTACCAGCGAATTACGAGCATACGGCATTAAGTGAGTTGCGTGCTTTTTCGCATGAGCCAGCAACCCTCAGTGATTTTAATCATTTCTTTACTGATTTTATGGAAGCGGAACATAATCGTACAGTTGTATTAAACATTAACCAAGCACGATTTGATTTAAATGATCCTACCCCCTATCAACACTGGATAGAAACTGATGGACAGATGTTTTTAGCAATTTCTGACAGTATAAGAATACAACTAAATAAATGGTCTTCGCTTTTTAAAGTCGACGCTGCTAAACAACAAAGTTCATCAGAAGGTTATACACTGATAACAGAGCTAAAGTGGCTTGAAGAACAATTGGCCGTTATTAGTAATGCTTCGTGGTGCGATTTATCGCCTAAGCTATGTTTGTTAGAACAGCAACAGCTCGATAAATTAACAAAGCAAGCTAGCCGCATGATGACACCAACTTCTTGGTATAGCTTTTTAAGTATTACGCGATATTCTGCAAAGAAAAATTTAACACATTTCTTAATGCAGCAAGGTGAAATATGTGATGAAACACGCTTCCCAATGCTTTTTCATGCATTGATTTTAGAGCAACAATATCGCCCTATTCGTAATAAATTACAGTGTATTTTTAAACAATTACAATTACCGATACCTGATAATACAATTGGCATTAAAATGGCTGGACTCATTAATGAAACGATAGTTGCTTTAGAAGAAGTAATGCAACTATTTAACAAAATAATGATCGCCCCGAGAACCGAAGAGGTAGAAGCAGCGTTATTAAATAGCAAACCGGCCTTTGAACAACTTTTAGCTGATTATACAACGGCTTTTAATCGTTACTTTGCTCGAAAAGAAGCACTAGAAAAATTAGCTAGGATTGAACACTATTTAAGCCCTTCGCTTTATCAAAGCTGTAAAACAGCGATAGAAAACAATGTGTCAACGGAACCTAAACTATTAGACATCAAGCAAGCTTTACCTAGCTTGGCTGACTACCAATATTTTAGAAAAAGAGCCGAACAACTTTCAGCCACTTCCTTACAGTTGCTAGCTAAATTGCGTAGTTACCAAGAACCATTGAAACAAATAGCGGTAACCGATTTAGAAAAAGTATTTAGGCAATTGGTCAATGGAGAAGCTTATCAAGCATGGAAAGAAAGAATAGAATTAGCCTATCCAATCTTATTAATTAATGATGAAGAAACACAAAAACGAATTAAATTATTAGCCGCAGCTGACCTTGAAATGCGAGCTTTGAACCGCGTATTACTTGAACAAAATATTCCTATTAAAGAATTAGGATCATTAAGACAGTGGGAAGATATTACAAGGCTAACAGGTGTTAGAGCTAGGCGTTTAAGAGAATTTATAGAACAAGGTGAAAAATTAGGCTTAATGAAACTTAGATCTATCTGGTTGATGAATCCTGATGTGGCAAGTCGTTTATTACCTTTAAAAGCAGGCTTATTTGATACGGTTATTTATGATGAAGCTTCTCAAATGCCGATACAATACGCTATTCCAACCCTTTACCGAGGTAAAGTATTGGTAGTAAGTGGTGATGAAAAACAAATGCCACCTAGTAATTTTTTTGCAAATCAAATAGAAATAGAAGAAGCTGATTTAAATCTGTCTTATGATGAATTAAGCGATGAAGAACAAGAAGAATTACAAACCGGTCAATGGAATTGTAAAGAAATTATGGATTGCCCTGATTTATTGCAATTAGCACGTTCAGTATTACCAAGTACAAGCTTACAAATTCATTATCGTTCTGCTTATCGTGAATTAATTGCTTATTCTAATGCAGCTTTTTACAATAATCAGCTTAATGTGCCAGTACGTCATCCAAAATCGACAATAAAACAAGTTCAACCTATAGAATTTTTACAGGTTAATGGAATTTATCACAATCAAACAAACCTCATTGAGGCAGAACAAGTGGTGGAAAAGGTTGCAGAGATTTGGCAATTACCGAAAGAACAACGTCCTTCACTCGGTGTTGTTACATTTAATAAAAAGCAGGCTGATTTGATTGAAGACTTATTTAATAAAAAAGTCCGAGAAAATGAGATATTTCGAACCCTTTATCTCGAAGAGACTCAGCGTGTAGAGTCGGGTGAAAACATGTCTTTTTTTATTAAAAATGTAGAAAATGTACAAGGTGATGAGAGGGATATTATCATATTTTCTACGACATTTGGTCGAAACAAAGAGGGCGTGTTCCGTCGTAACTTTGGCGTGCTTGGACAATTGGGAGGAGAACGTCGACTCAATGTTGCCATCACACGGGCAAGAAAAAAAGTAATATTACTTTGCTCTATGCCAATTGAAGATATATCAGATATGTTAGCATCACAACATCAACCAATAAGCCCAAGAGATTACTTACAATGTTATCTGGCATATGCTAGAGCCTTGTCGGCTGGAGACTTCGTTACAGCACAAAGCCTTTTAAAAGGTATTATTGCCACTACTGAAACTCAAGCAACAAAATTAATCGAATCTCGACAAGATGCGCTTTTAAATGATGTAGAAATGTTTATACAATCACTAGGAGTGTCTTATACCAAAAATTCAGGAACAGGCGTTTTTGCTTTAGATTTCGCAATAGAAGATCCTAAAACACAACTTTATATAGTGGGCATTGAGTGCGATGCTCCAACACATCCTTTATTGGCTAATGCTAGGGCTAGAGATATTTGGCGTACGGCGGTGCTAAAAAGATCTATTCCTCATATCATTCGTATCACATCGCATGAATGGTATGAACAAAATGAACAAATTAAAGCCAAGCTTAGGCAATTAATAAATGAAACGCTTGCCACAGGAGAAACCCATGAGCGGTCCTAAAGTTGTACACATAGTGACACGAGAAGAAATAATAGCTACTTGCCAAGGAATATTAGCCCAACTTGATCAAGCCATTAACCAATGGCAGCATGCGATGCAAAACTTAGCAATTACCGATGATACGTTTTTGCAAGGCATCATCAACACACGAGAAAAATTTAATAAATTATTGGCTGAAGATAAATTTTCAGATATTCAACGACTAGTACCTATAGAAATTAAACAGCTGCAAGCGAATATTATTGAACGTAAGCAAGTCATAATAACAACATTAGCGAAGCAACGCGAAGAAGCAAGACAAACCAAAGAAAATGCTCAGCTGTTGATAAATGCAATAGCACAAAAAGGGCTGCACCTACCAAAAGCATTACACAATGAACTGACACAAATAATACAAGGAAACTACCAAGGCTCAGCAACAGCTGTACTTAACCAAGTCTTTGGTTATTTAGTACCTGAACAACAAACGAATGTGTTGACGGCAAAACAACAAGCAATCTTAAATAGCATGAATGTAGATAAATCAACACAAACTTATACGGATTGGCTAACTAAACATCAAACCTCACAAAGGGATCCGCGCTTTAACCAAATAGATCATTACTTAAGTGAACTCGCATTAGAAAATAAAAATGTTTATCAATCTTTTATACAACGATTAAACATAGCAGAAACAGAAACAATAAAACAACAACAAAATTTATTACTAGATAGTATTTTATTAGATTTATCAAAAACCGTACAAGAAGCTAAAAAGCGTACCCAATTATTGGCTAAATTAGAACTTATCGTAGCGGAGTTGAAACAAAAATCAGTAGAACCTTTAAAGTTAGATATTCAGCAATTCGATCAATTAACTATAGATGAATTAACAACATTAGTTGAAAATTGCGAGCAGCAACTTATAAAAGTAACCAACACCATAACCGCAACTTACAGGCAGCAAACTTTACTTCAATGCTTATCTAAACTAGGTTACGAAGTAAGGAGTGACATGCAAACTCAATGGATTAAAGACGGGCGATTAGTCATTCGCAATCCTGCCACACCAGGATATGGTATTGAATTTACAGGACAAGCTGAAAACCAACGGGTGCAAGTTAGAGCGGTCAGATTTACTCAACAAGAAGATCGACAACGAGATAAAGATATAGAAACACTATGGTGTAGCGATTTTGCTAAATTACAAGCATGGCTTGCTAAGCAAGGAGATTCATTAATACTAGAAAAATCACTCCCTATTGGACAAGTTGCTATAAAACAAGTTGAAGCAGAACAAAATAGTACAATAATAAAAGAAAACGTAAAAAAATATTTTTAGTAAATAAAATATATTATCTGTAGGAATTCCTTACGTTGTTTACAGTAATTTAAGAAACACCGTAATAAATATCCTTAAAAAACAAAATTAACGCCTTACCACAGACAGGTGATAGGGCGCTGATATCATAAAGAAAAATTATTATCACCAATTTAGCTAAACACTTTATAGTCAGTGGCTAAAGCATTTATAACATACTAAAAAAAGTCTGATAAAAGTTTTTATCCCTTAAGTTGTGAAAATGAATGTTATAAAACCATCAGTTAGGGTGTTAACCATCTGATTAAAATCTAAAAATCATTGAAGATAAATTAAAAAGGCAAGCTAAAGGTAATAACAAAACTTATCTGAGAAAAATACGACAGGTTGATACCAAAGGTTTACTTTTACTTAAAAATCAAACTAAACCGCAAATTAGAGAATATTCGTCTTTTTATATAATATTGATTTTTAATAATTTTATACATAAACGTAGTGCACTCCTGAAACTTTTTGACAAAAATGACGCTGTTTTTGATGGTATTAACTATCACTACGATATTAATAATGAAAAAAATATAATAATTCAATTAAAATCAATGTGTTGTTAAATTTAGTAACTATTTTATTTCATTTGTTATAGCTAGCTTAGTTAATTTTAATTTGCTACACTAAATCCAGTAAAAAATTATACAACGTTCATGGCTTTGACATGACTATTTTTACTGTTCTCACCAAGCCCACTCAAAGCCAGCTTTAATGAATTTTAGTTCTTATTTTTAATTTTTTTGAAAATTTAGAAGGTGTTACTAAGTAGCAAAATTCAGTTTTAAAAGTAAAAGTCTTTAAAAAAGTCCCAATCTTAAGCTATATAATTTATTGAATTGATTAAGTATTTTAAACATTGATATAAGTACACATAGGAACTTGTGAGTCTTAATCAATTTTTACTTAAATTATATTGGTAGTTTCGTAAAAATATAGATTAACTTAGGAGCAAATTATGCGTAAACAAATCAATAATCCACTTACCAAATATCATCATGATAAGTTCCCAAAACAAACACAAGTTGCACCAGCTTTACAATGCGAAATGACCCCTATTCCTGATTGTGGTGAAAAAAGTTATCAAGGTCATGGTCGATTAGAAGGACGTAAAATGCTTATTACTGGTGGCGATTCTGGTATCGGGCGGGCAGCAGCGATTGCTTATGCTAAAGAAGGTGCTGATGTAGCAATAAATTATCTTCCTTTCGAACAAAAAGATGCAGAAGAAGTTGCTAAAGTTATCGAAGCCTTGGGGCGTAAAGCCGTTTTAATTCCTGGTGATTTAAGTGACGAGGATTTCTGTAAAAAATTAGTTGATGAAGCACACAATAAATTAGGTGGATTAGATAATTTGACGCTAGTTGCAGGTAAGCAAACTGCAGTTGAAGATATTATGGAACTTACTACCGAGCAAATTAAAAAAACGTTTGAAGTGAATGTGTTTTCGCTCTTTTGGGTGACTAAAGCGGCTTTAGGATATTTAAAACCAGGTTCGACTATTATTACAACGTCATCTGTTCAAGCTTATCAACCTAGTGGTAATTTATTAGATTATGCTTCAACTAAAACAGCTATTATTGCCTTTACGCGTGGCTTATCTAAGCAGTTAGCCCCTAAAGGGATTCGGGTAAATTGCGTAGCACCAGGCCCAGTTTGGACACCACTGCAAATTTGTGGTGGTCAACCAAGTGATGTGATTCCTGAATTTGGAAAACAAACTCCATTACAACGAGCAGGACAACCGGTTGAACTTGCTGGTGTTTATGTGCATTTAGCATCAGAAGAGTCAAGCTATACAACGGGTGAAACGTATGGCATTACAGGTGGTATGCATATTAACTAATGGGTATTTGTCACTGTAAAAGTGCTTTTTATGCATTTTTACAGTGATTTATTGGTAATCAATTTTTAAAATCAATGGACTATTGCGAATTCATATCACTATAGCCAATATAAATTAAAAAATAGAAGGGAAATAATATGAAACTTTTTAAAGTAATCTCTTTAGTAGTATTAGGGCTTTTTTTAGTTAATTGTGATAATTCAAAACAAAAAGCCGATGATATCAAGCAACAAGCTGAGCAAACAAGTTCAGAAATGAGTGATAAGGCCAATCAAGTAGGGGCTCAAATTAGCGAACAAGTTAAGCAAGTAAGCTCAGCAGTTAGTGATAAAGTAAAAGATTTGTATGAACAAACCAAATCAGAAAAAGATGATATGCTTAATAAGGTTAAAGAAGGTAATTATAGTGTTGCCCAAAGTTTAATGATCAAGGCGATTAAAACAAAATTACCTGCATCTATTGATCCGAGCATAACTTTAGTTGATGTATCAACAGATAGTAATGCAATTGATTATAAATATGTCGTGAATAATATTACTAAAGACGCATTACTAGCTGAAACCAATCAAAAAAATTTACAAAACAAATTGGTTGCGTTTTATTGTGGTGATGATGCTAGTATGAAGACGCTAAGATTAGTATTCCCTAAAGGTGCTAATCATAATTATTATATCAATAATGATAAAGTTCTTTCAGTGGATGTAAAACCAACTGATTGTGATGATAATGATTAAATATATTTTTATTAATTTGAATAAATAACTAAATTTTATTAGTATAAAAGGGCTGATTGAAGCCCTTTTTATTTTGGACGCTTTTTCTTAATAGTGTTCATTTACAGCTCTTTAAAGGTTAATTAATATTTATTATTACTGTTTTTGTATTTTTATAGTTTATCTTTTATAAGATATCAGGTAGTGATGAATTAGCTTGGGTAGGAATAAACATGAAAGACATGAAAGTAACATTTGCGATGTTAATGGGAATAATATTATTTGGTTTTAACAGTTCAGATGCAAAAATTATAGATACTCAGCGAACTGATATTCAAGAGAATATGGATATTGTTGAAAGAGGACAAAATATTATTGCTCAATCGACACCTGAAAAAATCAAACAATTTAATGATCAAAAAGATGGTGATTATAGTTTTGCTCAAGATTCGGTTGTTGCAGGTATAAAAGAAAAGTTACCCATTGTGGTTGATAAATTTACGATGTTCGATGATATATCAAAAGATAACAATAAACTTATCTATAAATATATTATTAAAGGTATACCTAAAGAAATGATATTGCTAAAGCAAAATCAGCTTTCTGTATTAAACTCGCTAGTTACTTTATATTGTGGTAATGACCCAAATGTTAAAGCGTTGAAACTCTTGTTCCCAAATGGAGTAAGTCATAATTATTATTTTGCAAATGAAAAAATTATGTCGTTTGATTTGAAACCAAGTGATTGTGATTCTAAATAATCATTGATCAATTTAAAAAATAGTAGAAATCATCGGTACTAAATCGGGCTTATTAAAGCCTCTTTTTAGGGATGCTTTCCCAAATGGTGTTATTCATAATTATTATATTCATGATGAAAAATTGTTTAGTGTTCAATTGACGCTAGCTTCTTGTACTACTCACTAAAGGTAGTTTGATTTAGTTTTTTGATATAATTTATATGAGATAAAAAACAGGGCAATTACCCTGTTTTTTTGCGTAATTTTATTCGAGCTCTTTGCCTTTGCTTTCGGGTATTAAAAAGACAAATGCTGCAGCCGATAATAAATAAGCGGCTGATAGTAAAGCTAATGCGTAGCTAATTGAGTAAACGGTGGCTAAATAAGCAATTAGTACTTGTGATACACCGGCAATGCCTCGACCGACATTAAAAATGATATTTTCAGCACTTGAGCGAGCATCTGTTGGATAATGCTCAGCAAGTAGAGCGCCATATCCGCCCATCATGCCATTGACAAAAAAGCCAATCACCGAGCCAAATATGATGAGTATAACCATATCTGTTTGTTGAAAATAGAACCAAATAGAAACGGCCGAGACAAATAAAAATAGAATATAAGAAGGGCGACGACCAAATTTGTCGCATAACCAACCAAAAATTAGAATTCCTAATGACATACCTATAGTGGTTGAAATAGTCCAAAACATGGTATCTTTAAATGGCAATTTGAGCTCAGTTGCAATCATATTTGGCATCCAAACTATAAGTCCATGAAAACCGAAGTTTTGTACTGCACAAGCAATGGTTAATCCTATTGTTGTTGCTACTGTTCGGGGGTCTTTAAATAATTTGCCAATGGCAATTTTATTTTTGTTTTGGTTTTTAAGGTTTTGCCAAATTTCAGGTTCTTTTAGACCTTTACGAGTCCATGCAACAAATAGTGCTGGCAGTACGCCCACGGCAAAAACCCAACGCCAACCATAAATTTTACCAATAAAATAGACGGTTAATGCGGCTAAAATGATACCTACTTGAAAGCCTAATGCAACAATGGATGTTGCTCTTGAACGTTTATTTTTAGGCCAGCTTTCAGAAACTAAAGTCATGCCAATCCCAAATTCACCACCCAGGCCAAGTCCACTTAAAAAACGAAATATTAAAAAGCATTCGTAATTAGGTGAAATTGCACATAATCCAGTAAAAAGAGAGAATATCAAAATAGTCCATGAAAAGACTCTTACTCGACCATATTTATCGGCAAGGATACCAAATAAAATGCCACCTAATACGGCGCCAAGTAAGGTTACTGAGGTTAAAGTGCCTAAATCTGTTTTGGTTAGATTAAAACTACCCGAAATCAGGCTAAAACATACACCTAAAATCATCATATCCATGCCATCTAGTGCGTAACCAACGGTGGATGCAAATAGAGTTCTTTTTTGATATGGGGTTGTGCATTTGCTTTCACTTTCTGCTTGCAGGGCTGCGTTTGCTTCGGTTTTCATGTATACCTCTAGTTTTTAAAATTAGATAGTTACTTAAAATTTCCATTTTATGATGTTTAATTTGCGATTAAACGGCGGGTAAATTAAAGCGGGGCAAGTATATCCTTAAAAGTTAAAAAAAGCCAAGCTTAAAGCACTAAATAGTCGTTTTATCTGCCGACTTTATTATCGGCAGAGATGTTATGTTATTCTTCGGCAAAGTACCAACAGCCTTTGTTAACAAGATCAAGCATGACTTGAAGTGTGTCTTTATCTTGTAACTGCTCGTAATAGATTGTTTCAGTTTTACAAAGAAGATCAATGGCGGGCATTGGTAGATTAATTTGTTCGCCATGGATGTAGCCACAATCGCCCACCTTAAGGATTCGAATACTTGGTACTCGGTGTAGTTTTGCTCCAGTTTTTAGCAGTGATTCAAATTCGTTATAATCGTATGGTGGTTCAACTGGCACAATATTTAAATCGTGCATTGGTAGTGTAATGTGTTTCCCGAACCAATCGTTAAATAACTCAGGTGTTTTGATTAAATCGATGATTTGATCTTGTAGTTTTGCTAGTTCATAAGGTTGAACTTGGTATGGATCATTAGGTCGTTTTAAATCTGGATCTTGATAATAAATACCATTTGGCAGATTATCAATGACATAATCTGCAAAGCTACTTAATAGCTCTTGGGATGTTCGCGTCATAAAGCCCACAGAATAACTGAGTGATTCACCAATGGATGTGCCATTATGTGGGCAACCTAGTGGAATGTATAAGATGTCGCCAGTAGTGATTTCCTCGTCAATGATGGGTTGATATTCTTCAACATGCAATAATGCTTTGTGTGCATTAAATTGTTTATAATGTTGGTTACGATCGCCAACTTGCCAACGTCTGCTGCCCATACCTTGAATGATAAACACATCATAATTATCGATATGGGGCCCAACACCAGCACCTTGTGTTGCGTAAGAAATCATTAGATCATCAAATTGCCATTGTGGAAGGCATTTAAACGGTTTGAGTAAGGTCGCTGCTTGTTCATGCCAATGGTCAACGGCTTGTACTAGCAAACTCCAATGATCTTCACCTAAGTTATCGTATTGAGTAAATGGCCCGAATTTAGCATCCCAAACACCATCTTTATTAGAAACAATTCGGCTATCAATTTCGTCTTCCATTGCTAAACCAGCTAGTTCGTCTGGTGTTATAGGATCAATAAAATTAGCAAATGCTTTGCGTAAGATTACCGGTTTTTTTTGCCAATAGTTTGTTAAAAAATCATCCCAATCAATAGTTAATTTATAATTCATTTAATTTTCCTTGAAGATTAAATAATTGGCAAAAATTATGAGTGGTTTTTTTTGCTATCACATCTAAAGAAACACCTTTTAAAGCAGATAAATATTGCGCAACTTCACGAACATACGCTGGTTGATTTTCTTTACCTCGATATGGTACGGGAGCAAGATAAGGAGAGTCAGTTTCGACCAAGATACGATCAAGCGGAACATATTTCGCAACTTCCCGTAGCGCCTCGGCATTTTTAAAGGTTATAATCCCTGAAAAGGAAATATAAAAACCAATATCCAATAGTTGTTTGGCTGTTTCGATATCTTCTGTAAAACAGTGTAAAACACCTGAATGGACATGCTCATCTTTTAAGATTTTTAAAGTGTCTTGTTTGGCATTACGGGTATGGACAATAATTGGTTTATTTAATTTACGACCTAATCGAATATGCGCTTTAAAATTTTCTTGTTGCTGTTCCAAATTATCTTGTTGATAGTAGTAATCAAGGCCTGTTTCGCCTAGCGCTATAACGTTATCCTCTTGCGCTAAATTTTGAAAACGATCGGCATCATATTTTTCATCGTCTAAATTAAGTGGATGAATCCCACACGAAAAAGAACATTGATCTTTATAAGGAGTAAGTTGATGTTTCATCGATTCATAGCCCGACAGTGTTGTTGCTACACTTAAGCAATGTTTGACATCATTATTGGTAGCTTCTTGTAAAACATCTTTAATGGATTTAGTACTAAAGTCTAAACTATCTAAATGACAGTGAGAGTCAATTAAAAACATAGAAATCTCTTTTTATTTATCTTAATGTTGTTCAAAATCACGAACAGGTTTTATTGTTGACCACGAACGACAAGCAGGGCATAACCAGTAGAGCGAGTTAACTGTGAATCCACATTTTTTGCATCGATAATTGGGGACCGATTTTATTTGTTCGCCAACCATGTTGCGTAAAAGTAAAAGACTTTCTTTGGCTTTACCTTGTTCTGCATCAGCAACGTGATAGTTCATTAATCGATAAAATCCTTTTAAGTTAGGATGTTTCAGTAACTCACGGTACATGTAATGTTGTGCTGCGTCTAAACCTTTGTGTTTTTCAATAAGATCGGCAAGCATTAATTCAGCTACATTACCAGTATCTTGATCGACACATGTTTGTAGAAATTCCTGAAATTCATGCCGATTATTTAGTTTTAGGTAGCACTCTTTTAATGCAGGTAATGCTTCGCCAATAAAAGCTTTATCTTGTTGTAATATTTGTTGAAAAGATTTGATAGCTTGCTCAGTTTTACCTTGTATCATAAGAACCTGACCCAACATGAGCGAAGTACGAGCACATTTAGTATCTGCTGTTGCTGATTTTTGTAATAAGCTATTGGCTTTATCGAGATCGTCATTAGCAATCGCTAGTAACGCCAATTCACAATAAAATTGCGCAATATCGGTTTTATATTTTTCATTACCAAGTTTGACCAGTTTAATCGCCATGTTGATGGCATTTATCCATTCACTGGTTGATTGATATATGGTGATAAGCTGCTGTAATGCATGCTGTTGAAAGTCTTCTTCGTCAATTAATTGCAAAAATGTTTCTTCGGCACGATCGTAAAAGCCTGCTACCATGTAATCGCGACCTAGTTGTTGAATGGCTAATAATCGCTGTTCAAATGTTAAAGATGAGCTTTCTAACAATGCTTGGTGAATACGTATTGCTCTGTCAACTTCGCCTCGAGATCGAAATAAGTTACCTAATGTTAAGTGAGCTTCAAGTGTACCATCATCTTCTTTTAATAGATCTAAAAAAAGATCAACGGCTTTATCTTTTTGGTTGGATAAAAGAAAGTTTAAACCATCTACATATTCACGAGATAGCCGATTAGATTCATTTAAATATTTTTGTTTTGCATTTCTGTTACCCATATACCAACCATATCCAGCGGCGATAGGAAGTAACAGAAATAACAGCTCAAACATAATAAATTATCTTAATTGGTTTTAGTTAAGGTTGTTTGTTGATGATTTGCTACACCTTCATCGTATTTTTGTTGTAATTTGTTCAATTTACGTTTTGTTGATGAGTGTTGGAATTTAGCTTTTAAAAAGAAAATGCCCGTTAATACCCAACCAATAATAAAGCCTGAACCAAATAAAATGGCTAATAATACCGATAGGCGGATTTCAGTTTTTGCAACTAAATAATTAAATATTACAAGTTGATCATTTGCTGAGCCTATCGCTATTGAGATAGCAAAAACGATAATTATCAATAAAATTGATATAACAAATTTCATAATGTTGACCTTTTTGTTTTAGTTAAATATTTTTATTATATCCATCTGTTATAAATGAAACTTCTTTCATTTTCATTTAATAGCTATTTGTCTACTATATGCCATTTTTTAGCATAAAAATAGCATATTAATGAAATTATCCAAGCAATTAATATGCTTGTTATTAGATCAATAGGCCTGTGCATCCCTAGCAATAATCGACTAATTTCAATTAATATTGACCAAATAATGGCGCTTGTTATTATTATATAATGTTGTTTGAATTTTAGTAACATTAAAGCTAAAAATGCCCAAGTTATGGCAAATAAAGTATGGCCAGAAGGAAAGGAATATCCAGTTTCATGTTGCCAGTGCTTAGATAACCAACTTGGGATTTTTGTTGAATTATTTAATAGTTGGTGGATAAGTTCTTTTTTTTCTGAATCTGTTAGTGAATAAAACTGTTGGTCAGTAATATTAAATTCGCCTGCCATCCAAAGTACGTAAGGTCTTGATTCTGTTGTATGCGATTTTAAAATACTTTTAATTATTTGCCCACTTAATATTGTACTAACAAGTAGCAGCCATAATAAGATAATTTTTGTTTTGTTGGGTAATAACAAATAAAACACTAAAAATAAAATTGCCGATGTTATTATTGCCCAAGGAAAACTTGCCGTTTCGGTTACTAAGAATAAATATTTAGATGTATTATTTAATGATGTTGGCTGCCAATGCCAATTTATGGCTATAATAACTAAAGGCACAACTAAGAAAATAGCTAGTATAGCTATTGTTTTTTTTATTACTAACCCCATTTATGAGCTCAATTAAGTACATATTACTTAATATTTTAGCATAGAATATAATTTTATTTTTATAAAATATTATCTATGTTTTATTTAAAACGGAGAAAATAATGCAATTAAAACGTATTGCACAAGCAAAACTGCCAACGCCATGGGGATGTTTTACTATTGTTGGATTTGAAGAAATTGCAACAAAAAAAGATCATGTCGCATTAGTATTTGGTGATATATCTAGTGATACACCAGTTCTTACAAGAATTCATTCGGAATGTTTAACAGGTGATGCGCTTTTTAGTTTACGCTGTGATTGTGGTTTTCAGTTAGAAGCTGCCTTAAAACAAATTGCAAAAGAAGGTAGAGGGATTTTAATCTATCATCGTCAAGAAGGTCGTAATATTGGTTTATTGAATAAAATTAAAGCTTATGCATTACAAGATCAAGGATTAGATACAGTTGAAGCTAATGAACAATTAGGTTTTGCAGCCGATGAACGCGATTTTACTTTATGTGCTGATATGCTTAATTTATTAGGGGTATCTCAAATCCGTTTATTAACCAATAATCCAGAAAAAATAAGAGTACTTGAAAACTCAGGTATCAAAATTACGCAACGAGAGCCACTGGAAGTGGGTGAAAATCCAAATAATGAACATTATTTAGAAACAAAAGCGAATAAAATGGGTCATTTGCTTCATTTACATCACTGCAATTGTAAGCATTAAGTGATTTAGCTAAATTATGAGCAATTGATTTATGATTTAAGTTATCTAAAATAGTGAACCATGTTGGAAAATCTCAAAATAAATCTATTTTGAGATTTTTTATCAGGCTTGATATATAGTGAAAAAGATTTTAACTTGTTTAAGTAATTATTTTTATGTAAAAATCAATCTTTATCACTACTGTTTATCACTACGTAGCACGCCACCATTGGCTATCTGATCTTTTGATATTTCGTGCATGATGATTTGTACCGCTTCGGCTTTGCAGTTAAGCGTTTCGACAATTGCATCTGTTACACGTTTTGCCATTTCTCTTTTTTGCTCTATAGTGCGACCTTCTAAAAAGTCTATGACAACGTTTGGCATAGAGGACTCCTAGTGATTAATTTGGGCTAGCTGTTCATCAGTCAATGCGATTTCATCATTATGGCATACGCTAATACCTGATTTTATAATCTGTCTAGCAATAGCTTTGGCTTCATCTAATGAATGCATTTTGTAGGTACCACATTGATATTCGTTTAATTCTGGAATTTGATTTTGTGATTTGACATTTAATACATCATGCATTGATTTGAGCCATGCATCAACGATTAATACTTCGTTTGGCTTGCCAATTAAGCTCATGTAAAAACCTGTACGGCATCCCATGGGTGAAATATCAATTATTTCAACTTTATCGTTGTTTAGATGATCGCGCATAAAGCCGGCAAATAAATGCTCTAATGTATGAATTCCTTTTTCTGGTAGATTATCTTTGTTTGGAATAGTAAAGCGTAGATCAAACACTGTAATATCGTCTCCTTTTGGGGTTGCCATAGTTTTTGCAATTCGTACAAAAGGTGCTTTCATTTTGGTATGATCAACTTTAAAACTATCGAGTAAAGGCATAATGTCCTCCTGTTTTTGGTACTTGTTATTGTAATCAATCAACTAACAAGTACCAATAGATTTTTATTGCGTAAGTAAATTTAGCATTTCTTGTTCGTCAATAACTTTGATTCCCAATTCTTGGGCTTTGTTGAGTTTCGAGCCAGCGGCTTCTCCTGCAATGACTAGGTCGGTATTTTTTGATACGCTGCCAGTTACTTTTGCGCCTAATTGTTTTAATTTATTTTTGGCTTCATCTCGTGTTAAAACTGATAGAGTGCCAGTTAATACTACTTTTTTACCAAAAAAAGGTGAGTTAGTATCAACTGATTGTATTTGCGGATTAACATCTTGCCAGTGAATACCAATTTCATTGCTGGTTAGTTGTTCAATGATATGGCGATTATGAGGCTCTTGAAAAAAATCGATAATACTTTCTGCAATGACAGCACCGATATCTTTTACTGTTTGTAATTGCTCAAGTGAGGTGTTTTCAATTGCTGATAAGTTGCCTAATTGGTTAACTAGATTTTCGGCAGTAACTTCGCCGACATTTGGAATGCCAAGAGCAAATATAAATCGGCTTAATGTTGTATTTTTAGATGTCTCTAGTGCATTTAATAAATTATTGGCAGATTTTTCCCCAATTTTATCTAAGCTACATAGCATTGGTAGATTTAGTTTATATAAATCTACTGGAGTTTTGACATAGTCTTTATCAACCAGTTGTTCAATGATTTTATCACCCATACCTTCTACATTCATTGCTTTGCGTGAAACAAAATGTTTTAAAGCTTCTTTTCGTTGTGCAGGGCAAATTAGTCCACCTGCACAGCGTGATATAGCTTGACCTTCATCTCGAACGATTAGCGATCCACAAATAGGGCAGTGTGTTGGAAATACGATCTCTTTTGTATCTTTAGGTCTTTTATCTAATATTACGGCTACAATTTTGGGAATAACATCACCAGCTCGACGTATTGTAACGTAATCGCCTTCACGCACGCCTAGTCGGGCTATTTCATCACTGTTATGTAATGTGGCATTGCTAACAATAACCCCCGCAACTGAAACAGGTTCTAATCTTGCAACTGGTGTAATAGCACCTGTTCGCCCAACTTGAAAGTCTACTTTGTTTAATTGTGTAATTTGCTCTTGAGCAGGAAACTTAAATGCGGTAGCCCATCTTGGTGCTCTAGCTACAAAGCCAAGTTTGTTTTGTTGTTCAATGCTATTAACTTTTATAACTACTCCATCGATATCAAAGCCTAACGACATGCGTTGTTCGCCAATTTTTTTAAAGTAGTCTAAAGCAGCCTGTGCACCTTGATGTTTTTCCACCTTATCGCTAACAGGTAATCCCCAAGTTTTGAATTGCATTAAACGATCGTAATGAGTATTAGGTAATGTAGCACCTTCAACTATACCCACACCGTAACAAAAGAATGTTAATGGTCGTTTTGCTGTAATTTTAGGATCTAATTGTCTTAATGAACCAGCTGCTGCATTACGAGGGTTGGCAAAGATCTTTTCGTTATGCTTTTGGGCATCAGCGTTTAGTTTTTCGAAGCCTTTATGTGTCATAAATACTTCCCCTCGAACTTCTAATCTAGAAGGGATGTTATCGCCTCTTAGAACTAGTGGAATTGTTTTGATGGTTTTTACATTGGCTGTTATATCTTCCCCTGTTGTGCCATCACCTCGAGTTGCTGCTTGTACAAAGCGGCCATTTTCGTAAAGTAAACTGACGGCAAGGCCATCAAGTTTTAGCTCACAGCAATATTCCACCTGCTCAGTGTCATTTAGGTGAAGACGATCTTTTACGCGTTTATTAAATGCAATAAAGCTTGCATTATCAAAAACATTATCAAGTGATAACATAGGTATTTCATGCTTGATTGATGCAAATTGTGCTAATGGAAAACCGCCAACACGCTGAGTTGGTGAGTCGGGTGTAATAAGAGCAGGATATTGTTGCTCTAATGTTTGCAGTTGTTTTATTAATTTGTCATATTCAGCATCGGGAATTTCTGGCGTATCAAGTACATAATAACAGTACTCATGATGCCTAATTTTGTTCTGTAATGAAGTCAATTGTTCTGTTACATCTTCAATTGATTCAGGTAAATCTGTTGAATTTTCGGTTTTATTCGATAGTGACATGATAATAGGCTCTTAAACTAAAACGTCGGTTTGGGAATATTATTAAAATTGCATTCATTCTAATACTAGTTAATGCATAACTAAATAAAATTATTTAAATAAATAGGTTATAGTAATATGCAGTTATAACCACCAACTTAGTTGGTGGTGTTGTGAAAGAATCGCTGAAAATATGGTAATTAAGTTTCGTTACAGGCTTTTTTTATGCGGTTTTTATAACTGTCTATTTTTTGTGGTGTTAGCATATGATGTTCATCGTCTAATACCACACCATTAACATCATCAGCAATGCGTTGTGCCGTTTGTAACATTAATTTGAAGTTTTGTTGATTATTGCCTTGTGTTGGTGCAACCATAAAAATAGATACGCCAGGTGTTGTAAACTCATGCATAGTTTCAGGATCTAAATATCCCGGTGTAACCATATTAGCTAAACTAAATAATGTTGGGCCATTACCAGCGGGATCCTCATGTCGGTGAAAAATTTGCATATCACCAAACTGAAAACCTGATTGCATAATGCTTGCAAGTAGCACATCACCTTGTAATAATTTTCCATTGAGGCCAGTGACATTTAAAACGATAATTTCAGTTGTAGTTTGTTTGTCATCAATATTTAGTTCTTTAGGTTTGTCGTTAGGGAGGGGTTCACTATTACTATTAACTTGTTTATCTGTTATGGGTTGGGGTAAATTAAGTTGTTTTTTGTCTGTTTTTTCATCATCGAAAAGATCACGGTTAATGTCAATAACAGGTTCTTTTGTTGTTTCAGTATTAATATCTTGTTGGCTATCGTTATTAATAAATAAATCATCTTGTTGAGGTGTTTTTTCTTGCTCTTTTTGAGCCTCATTAATAATTATGCTATTTTCAATTTGTTCATTATTTTTTGAAGTTTTAGGTTTAAGTAAAATTACATCGTCTATATCATTCATAGAAAAATTTTGGTGTTGTTGAGTATTTTGCCCGAATTTCTCTTTTTTATTTGAACTAAAAAGCGAAGAACGTTCTTTTTTATTGATCCAAAATCCATGGATAAGCAATGCAACAATAACTAAGGATGCAACAACAATTAGAACAATACGTAAATTATCCATAATAACCATCTCTGTATTAAATTAAATATACACTCAAATTATCCAAATCATATTTTAAAAAACGATTACGGAGTAGTGCAATGTAAATTTTTACTCTTTATTTAAAGCAACCATACTTAATGTTTATAGTATAGCATTTTATTTATGATACTTTATAGCACAAAAAATCAATTAGTCTATATTACTTTATTTCTAGTAATAATCATAATTAACAACATTATTTTTTAACATTATATTTTAACTAGCCATTTTTTAGAACTCTGTGCTATTGAGTTGTAAAGATACTTACAATCTATGCATATTTTTTGTAAAATCGCCGACTACTTTTAAATAAGAACTATTATTAAAAATAAATAATTATTAAGTTTATTGAGGTCATTTTTATATGAGATTTAACAAGCTATTATTAGCCTTGCCTGTAGCATGTGCCGGCCTGCTTTTATTAACAAGTTGCGATAATGGTAAATCACAAGATGGTAATCAATTACCAAAAGTAACTGTATTTAAAGTTCAACCATTAAACTATACATTAAAAATTAGTTTACCAGGCAGAGTTGTTGCATCTCAAATTGCTGAAATTAGACCTCAGGTTAGTGGTATTGTTTTAAAACGTGAGTTTGATGAAAGTTCTAATGTTAAAGCAGGGCAATCGCTATATCAAATAGATCCTGCTATTTATCAAGCTAATTATGATAGTGCTGTTGCTAGTGTTGCTAGCGCCAAAGCAAATGCAAATATTGCACAGCTTACCTTAAAACGTTATGCTGGATTATTAAATACTAAATCAATTAGCCAACAAGATTATGATAAAGCAGCTGCCGATGTTAAACAGGCAGAAGCTGCTGTATTAGTTGCACAAGCCGCTGAGCATACAGCTAAAGTTAATTTAGACTATACGAAAGTGTACTCACCAATTGATGGATATATTGGTAAATCAAGTGTGACTGAAGGTGCATTAGTCTCTGCAGGTCAGCCAACACCGCTTGCGCTAGTTCAACAATTAGACCCTATTTATGTTGATATGACAGAAGCGGCTACTCGTTATAATAAATATCTTCAAGATGAAAATGTTATTTATGAACCAGCAAAAGGAAATAATGTAGAATTATTTTTTAACGATGGTTCAAAATATGCTCTACCTGGTAATATTAAATTTTCAGATATGACTGTAAACGAAACGACAGGTACAGTGACATTACGTTCTCAATTCGCTAACAATGAAGGCAAAATTTTACCAGGTATGTTTGTTAAACCTCAAGTGACATTAGGTTATATTAAAAATGCCATACTTGTGCCACAGCAAGGTATTACCAGTAATAGACAAGGCCAGTACACAGCAAAAATTTTGAAACCTGATAATACAATTGAGTATCGACAAAATATTGAGGTTTACACGGGCATAGGTGGTTATTGGGTTGTGACAAAAGGTATTGATGTTGGTGAACAAGTCATTGTGACTGGCTTACTTAATTTGACGGCTGTTGAAATGGGAAAACCTATGAAAGGTCAAATAGTTGGCGATCCGACAATACTTACTCAAGGGCAGTTAGATAGTATCATCCAAAAAAGCATGAAATAAAACAGGGGTAGATTTAATTATGGCTAAGTTCTTTATTGATAGACCTGTTTTTGCATGGGTAATTGCTATCATGATGATGCTAGGAGGGGCTCTATGTATAAAGCTATTAGCTGTTGAGCAGTATCCTGATATTGCACCACCAGCTGTTACTGTTAGTGCTGTTTACCCTGGTGCTGATGCACAAACTATTGAAAATACTGTTACTCAATTGATTGAACAGAATTTAACTGGATTAGATAATCTTATTTATATGAAATCAACCAGTAGCGCTCAAGGTGTTGTGCAAACAACGTTAACTTTTGCTCCTGGAACTAATCCCGATTTTGCTCAAGTGCAAGTGCTAAACAAAGTAGAAAGTATAAAATCTCGACTTCCTGAAAGCGTGCAAAAGAACGGCGTGTCAGTTGCTAAAAATAATACTAACTTTTTAAAAGTTATTGGGTTTTACTCGACAAACCCTCAAAAAACACAAGCAGACATTGCTGACTTTGTTTATTCCACTGTACAAGATCAGATTCGACGTGTACAAGGTGTTGGAAATACTCAATTATTTGGCTCTGAATACGCAATGCGCATTTGGCTCGATCCCAATAAATTAACTTATTACAATTTATCCATTGAAGAAATCATAGCCGCTATTCAAGCACAAAATGCACAAGTAACAGCTGGGCAATTAGGCTCTTTACCGTCAACGGATGGCCAAGAGCTTAATGCGACAATTACAGCTCAGTCACGTTTAAAAACACCAGAGCAATTCCAAAATATTTTAGTGAGGGTGAATACTGATGGTTCTAATCTTTTATTAAAAGATGTAGCAAAAGTTGAAATTGGCGCTTCTGATTATAATTTTATTTCTCTTTATAACGGTAATGAATCAACAGGCCTTGGAATATATTTGGCAACAGGTGCTAATCAATTAGATACGTCAGATAAGGTAGATAAAAAACTAGAAGAATTATCTAAAATCTTCCCAGAAGATATTAAATATGATTTTCCATACGATACAACTCCATTTGTTAAATTGTCGATTAATAATGTAATTCATACGTTAATTGAAGCAATTGTTTTGGTTGTTATTGTAATGTATGTATTTTTACAGAACCTGCGTTCTACACTTATACCGACTATTACTGTACCTGTCGTACTATTAGGAACATTTGTAATTCTTTATATTTGTGGATTCACCATTAATACCCTATCTATGTTTGCAATGGTACTTGCTATTGGCTTGTTGGTAGATGACGCCATTGTTGTTATCGAAAACGTTGAGCGTATTATGCATGATGAAGGATTATCGCCTTATGATGCAACCGTTAAGTCGATGGAGCAAATTACTTCAGCATTGATAGGTATTGCGGTTGTATTATCTGCTGTATTTGTGCCGATGGCATTTTATGGTGGTGCTGCAGGTGGAATTTACCGCCAGTTTTCAATTACCATTGTAACAGCGATGGGGTTATCAGTATTGATAGCCATTGTATTAACACCAGCTCTTTGTGTGCAGATTTTGAAAGCGCCATCTAAAAGTAAAATTAGAAAAATTTCATTGGGTGAAAAATTAGAATCAGTACCGCCATTTAGTTGGAGTTCAAAAGGAACTAAAGCTTTCTTTAAATGGTTTAATAGTTTTTATGATAAAAGTTTACGTTCTTATGAAAAGGGTGTTATTAAAGTTATTCGTAACCCAATCATTGCTTTTGTTTGTTATGCTTTAATATTGGTTGCGGTATTATTCGGATTTAATCGTTTACCTACTGGTTTTTTACCAAATGAAGATCAGGGGGTTCTTTTTGTTATTGTTGAATTGCCATCAGGTTCGACATTAGAAGAAACGAAGTCAGTGTTAAATAAGATAGCTGATTATTATACAAAAGAAAAATCTGATTCTGTTAAAGAAATTTTTACCGTTTCTGGCTATAGCCCTATTGGTCGTGGGCAAAATATGGGGATGGGTTTTATTCGATTAAACGATTGGGATAAACGTAAGCGAGCTGATCAAAAAATTAATTCGTTAGTTGGAAGTGGTAAGGAATTTGCTTCTACTATAACTGAAGGACGAGTAATTATTGCCAATTTGGCTGCGGTACCTGCATTAGGCATGACCGATGGTTTTTCTTATGTGCTGAAAGATACGGCTAGTTATGGGCATGATGCGTTGGTAGGTGCATTTTTCCAAATGTTGGGTCAAGCTTCTCATCATCCTAAACTGCAACAAGTTAGACCGGGAAGTATGCTAGATGTTCCACAATACAAAATTAATGTTGATTTTGAAGCCGCACAAGCATTGGGTGTTTCGCTAAACTCAGTAAATACTGTATTGTCGACAGCTTTAGGTTCGGCTTATATTGATGATTTTGTTTATAATAACCGAGTTAAAAAAGTGTATCTGCAATCAGATGCCCCATACCGTATGCTTCCAGATGATTTTGGTTATTGGCATGTTAAAAATAAAAATGGTGAAATGGTTCCATATGATGCCTTTGCTACTACAACAAAAACTTATGGCTCGCCATCACTAGTTCGTTATGATGGTGTAGCAGCAATGGAAATAAGCGGTTCAGCAGCTCCAGGTCTGAGTTCTGGGCAAGCAATGGCTGTTATGGAAGAATTATCAAAAAACTTACCAAAAGGATTTACGTTTGACTGGACAGATATTTCCTATCAAGAACGCCAAACGGGATCACAAACAACAACGCTTTATATTATTTCGATTATTGTGGTCTTCTTGTCGTTAGCTGCTTTATATGAAAGTTGGACAGTACCAATTTCGATCTTATTTATTATTCCTCTTGGGATTTTAGGTACTGTGTTTGCAACTATGTTTAGAGGGCTTGATAATGATATTTACTTCATTGTAGGCTTATTAACTACCATGGGATTATCTGCTAAGAATGCTATTTTGATTGTAGAATTTGCCAAAGATGCGATTGAAAAAGAGGGTAAATCGTTAATTGATGCCACACTTGAGGCTTGTCGTCTTCGGTTGCGTCCGATTTTAATGACTTCGTTTGCCTTTATTTTAGGGGTATTACCACTAGCATTAAATAGCGGTGCTGGTTCTGCTAGCCAAAATGCGGTAGGTACCGGTGTAATCGGTGGTATGTTAACGGCAACGTTTTTAACCATATTTTATGTGCCGCTATTCTTTTTGTTTATTACAAAACTATTTACTAAACATAAAAATAAAGTGGTATTGCTAGTAAACCGTTCAAAAATAAAGCCTGAATAGTTGGTCTTATATGCATGAGTTAGATTATATAGCTAATGCATTGAAAATTAATATATTAAGAGATAAAAATGCACCAATTTAGTGGTGCATTTTTGTTTATAGATATTTATTATTAAAATGATGTGGTTATTTTACTTACGAGATTGTATTCGCTGTTGGCAGCTGTGAGCATGAGTGATTGCTATAGCTAATGCATCTGCTGCATCAGCTTGAGGACTAGCAGGTAATTTTAATAATAACTTTACCATATGTTGCACTTGTTTTTTATCAGCAGCGCCTGTTCCCACTACACATTGCTTTACTAAACGTGCCGCATATTCAAAAACAGGTAAATTACTATTTACTGCTGCGACAATTGCAGCTCCCCTTGCTTGGCCTAGTTTTAATGCTGAGTCGGCATTGCGAGCCATAAAAACTTGTTCAATGGCAAACATATCAGGTTGGAATTGTAAAATAATTTCACTGACACCGGCGTATACCCGCTTTAACCGAGTAGGCAAATCATCAACAGCTGTTCGAATACAACCACTGCCAAGATAGGTAAGTTGACGCCCCGTTTGATGGATTACACCATAACCCGTCAAACGAGAGCCTGGATCAATGCCAAGAATAATGGCCATTAGAGTGTTGCGGCAACCTCATCAGAGACTTCACCATTATGATAAACTTCTTGAACATCATCACAATCTTCAAGCATATCAATTAAACGTAATAATTTTGGCGCTGATTCAATATCAAGATCAACTTTGGTTGCTGGAATCATAGAAACTTCTGCTGATTCAGCAATTAATCCTGCAGCATCAAGCGCATCTTTTACTTCACCAAATGATTCAGGTGTAGTAAATACATCAATTGCACCATCATCATAAGTCACAACGTCGTCTGCTCCTGCTTCAAGTGCTGCATCCATAACTTGGTCTTCATTAGTTCCTGTTGGATATGAAATAACGCCTTTTTTGGTGAATAGATATGAAACAGAACCATCAGTACCTAAGTTACCGCCTGTTTTTGTAAACGCGTGGCGCACTTCTGATACGGTACGATTGCGATTGTCACTTAGGCATTCTACCATCACGGCTGTGCCAGCAGGTCCGTAACCTTCATAAATGATTGTTTCCATGTTGCTGTCATCTTCACCACCAACACCACGGGCAACAGCTCGATTCATTGTGTCTCGAGTCATATTATTCGATAATGCTTTATCCATTGCGGCTCTTAATCGTGGATTTGACGCTGGATCGCCCCCACCTAGTTTTGCTGCGGTTACTAATTCACGAATAATTTTGGTAAATATTTTACCACGCTTTGCATCTTGTGCGGCTTTACGATGTTTGGTATTGGCCCATTTACTATGACCTGCCATAAAAATCTCCAGATAAATAATTTAGAATTAGAATCTGCCGTATTTTATCAAACTTTTACTTAAAATTCATTATCAATATAATGATAAGTTTTTATTTTATGTAAAATAGTATAGGAAAACACGAATTGTTTACACTTTATGATTAAAATAATCCTTTGAAAGTTCCTATACATTAAATATAAAAAAGCACCTAATGAATAGGCGCTTTTTAGTTATCTCATAAGGTGTCAATATAGGATTGACTAACTCATTCCATATCGTTTTAATTTTTTGCGTAGTGTACCGCGGTTAATACCAAGCATATTTGCAGCTCTAGTTTGATTGCCACGTGTATATTGCATAACCATATCAAGGAATGGGTGTTCAACTTCAGCTAACACTAAGTCATAAAGATCTGTAGGATCTTCACCATTTAATTGTGATAAATAGTTTTTTAAAGCTTGCTTCACTGAATCACGCAATGGCTTTTGTGTTATTTGGTCTTGAGAATTTACAGTTGTAAATTTAAGTGCTGCAGCTGTAACGCGTTGTTCTGACATAGTATTCTTAACTCTTTGGGTTGTTTCTAATTTTATTAAAAAATGCTTTTAGAGTGTTTACTTGCTCACTTGTATTGCTAAGTACACTAAATAAGCGCCTGAATTGATCGCTGTCAGCATAATTCTTGGTGTACCAATTTACATGCTTTCTGGCAATCCTTAATCCTTTGTATTCTCCATAGAATTGATAAAGATCATCAAGATGTGATAGTACAACTTGTTCTACTTCATCAATACTTTTATTTTTCTGTAACTGTCCATGTGTTAAATAGAATGCAATTTCTTCAAATATCCAAGGTCGCCCCTGTGCCGCTCGCCCGATCATTATAGCATCAGCCTGCGTATATTGAAAAACATCTTTTGCCTGTTCAGGTGTACAAATATCTCCATTGGCAATTACAGGAATTGTAACGTTTTCTTTAACTGCTCTAATAGAGTCATATTCAGCGACACCGTTAAATAAGCAAGCACGTGTTCGTCCATGAATAGTAATTGCCTTTATGCCACAATCCTGTGCAATTTGTGCGATTTCTATGCAATTTCTATTTTCTTTATTCCATCCAGTCCGAGTTTTTAATGTTACCGGAACATCAACTGCACCGACAACTTTCTGCAAAATTTTTTTAATAAGTTTCGGATACTGCATTAAGGCCGATCCAGCCAATTTTTTATTGACCTTTTTAGCTGGGCATCCCATATTAATATCAATCAACTGAGCACCGTGTTTGACATTAAATTCAGCAGCTTTTGCCATTTCGTCGGGATCAGAACCAATAATTTGTACGGCACGAATACCAACATCATCACTTGCTATCATTCGCAAAGCTGATTTATCGGTATGCCAAACATCAGAATTTGCTAGAAACATTTCTGAAACGGTCATACCAGCACCAAATCGATGACATAGATTACGAAATGGCTTATCACTTATTCCTGCCATTGGCGCAGCAATTAAATTATTCTTTAATTTTATTTCACCAATGTTAAGTAAATTAAGGTCGGCTATATTACGCATTTTTTTTCAAACTTAAAAGGGGGTAGCGTTAATTTTTTTATTTTTTTACCAGTGATACGACACCATTCATCCAGTTCAATAACAGGATCTAATACAAAATTAGGTTGGTAAGCCATGCAAACACTTGATGATTGGGTAGTTAAAATACCGGATAAACCTAGTTTACCTTCAGGTTTTACTAATTTACTTATATGTGGTTCAAGTTCTTTTAACGGTCCAGCTAAAATATTGGCGACAACTATATCTGCTTGCAAATTTTCTGGGATATCTTTTGATAAATAAAGATCTAGTTTTTCACTGACATTATTACGCTGTGCATTGTCTCGGCTAGCTTGAATGGCTTGAGGATCGATATCAATACCAATTACACGTTTTGCACCTAATTTTAAAGCTGCAATAGCTAAAATGCCAGAACCACAACCATAATCAATAACTAATTTATCTTTAAGATCTAAACTATCAAGCCATGTTAAGCATAGTGCTGTTGTTGGATGTGTTCCTGTACCAAATGCTAAGCCAGGATCTAACATAACATTAACTGCGTTTTTATCTGGTTCTTCGCGCCAACTTGGGCAAATCCAAAGTCGCTCACCAAATTTCATAGGATGAAAGTTGTCCATCCATTCACGTTCCCAGTCTTTATCTTCTAATTGTTCAATTTTATAAGAGTATTGTTCTAAATTTAATATTGCTTTTAATTCATCAATATCTACTTGGGCATCATATAGACCAATGACATCGGTATTACCCCAAAGTTTAGTTTCGCCAGGTAATGGTTCAAAGATAGGTGTGTCAAAAGTATCTTGAAAAGTGACTGATACTGCACCAGACTCCTCTAATTGTTCGCTAATTTGTTCAGCAAGGTCGTTAGTTGTATTAATTTTGAGTTGAATCCAAGGCATAATTTTTTCCTGTGTTACCAAACATATTGGCAATCATAAACACTACCAATCCAATAATTAAGGATGGGATAATTTGATGGAGTGAATAAAGTTTAATATTATATGCAACAAAGAGCGTATAACTTATTGCACCGGCAAACATTGAGCATATTGCGCCTGTTGCATTGGCTTTTTCCCAATAAAGACCAAGAACTAAAGGCCATAAAAAAACCGCCTCTAATCCTCCAAAAGCAAGTATGTTGAGCCAAATAATCATTTCTGGAGGATTCCAAGAAGCAACAATAACAATCCCACCAAAAATAAACGTAATAGCAATAGATATACGTGTTAATATTTTATCGTTGTACTTTTTAGTCGGTTTAATGCTTAAAAATAGATCTTTAATAATAACGGATGATACTTGCAATAATTGAGCGTTAATGGTCGACATAATAGCTGCAAGTGGTGCAGCTAGAAAGATTCCTGCGGCAAATGGAGGTAATACATTCACAATTAATGTTGGAATAATCAGATCAGGTACCGTCAAATCATCAATGATTGCTCTCCCTAGTACACCAGATAGATGCATCGTTAGCATAATTACAGTAACAACAATAGTGCCAATAATGATACCTTTATGAACAGCTTTGCTATCTTTATAAGCCATGCAACGTACTGCTGTATGGGGAAGACCGATTACGCCAAAGCAGACAAGAACCCAAAATGATGCCATAAAAGGAAAGTCGAGAAAATTATTTGGTCCTTGTGGTGTTAGTAATGCGGGATCTATTTCCTTCAAGCGATAAACAATTGAGGTTATTCCTCCACCATTATAAATAATTGCAATTAATAATAAAACAGCACCAATAATCATCACTAAGCCTTGAAAAGCGTCGTTTAAAATGCTAGCTCTAAACCCTCCAAAAGCGGTGTAAATAACAGTGCCGATACTAAATATTAATAAACCACTGTGATAAGGAATATTTACTGAAGATTCAAGTAAATGGGCCCCAGCAATAAATTGTGCGCTCATCCCTATAATAAAAGCAATAATTAAAGCGACACTTGCTAGCCAAACGACCATTTTGCTTTTGTAATGAGCATAAAGTATATCACTTAAAGTTATTGCGTTATATTTTCGAGCTAAAATAGCAAATTTCTTACCTAAAATACCGAGTGAAATAAGCACTGTTGGTATTTGAATCATCGATAATAACACCCAACCAAGGCCATATTTATATGCTGCGCCTGGCCCACCGATGAATGAACTTGCACTAATATATGTTGCTGCAAGTGTCATGGCGAGTAAAAATCCGCCCATAGTTCGATTGCCAATAAAATAATCAGTAAACTGGTTTGTTTTTTTTCGTTTTGCATATGCATAAATGGATAAAGCAAAAACAAAAATAAGATAAATATAAATAGGTATTGTGATGTTAGAGATCATTAATTAATCACTTTTGTTCTAATGAAATATTTTTGAATTGAAATTTGACAACCAACCAACAAAGCAATATAAAACCTAAAGGAACTATAATGCAAGATAGTTCAAACCACAATGGTAATCCTAAAAATCCTATTTTATCGCTAATGCAGTAAGCACAAATAACCCATCCAAGAAGATAAATAAAAGTTAACAATAATGAAAGTTTAGCCTCTTTATTTGCTTGTTTATATCGAGCATCCATATTGATTTATTCAGAATTAAGGGTGGTTTAGATTAAAAGAAAGCATTGAACTTAGCAAGCTTATTGCTATTTATGCAATATTATATTTCAAATATATCAATTTTAGCAATATCAAAAGTATTATATAGTGTTTTATTGTTGATTATGAATACTAAACTCTTGGAGAGAAAAATGTCAAACTATTTTAATACATTGAATTTACGTGAAAAATTAGAACAATTAGGTCAATGTCGTTTTATGGCTCGTGATGAATTTGCATCAGAAGCTAATTTTTTAAAAGGTAAAAAAATTGTAATTGTTGGTTGTGGAGCACAAGGTCTTAACCAAGGTTTGAATATGCGAGATTCAGGTTTAGATATATCTTATACATTACGTAAAGAAGCTATTTCTGAAAAACGTACATCATGGAAGAAAGCAACTGAAAATGGTTTTAAAGTAGGAAGTTATGAAGAATTAATTCCAACAGCGGATCTTGTTATTAATTTAACTCCTGACAAACAACATTCTGCTGTTGTTCAAGCTATTCAACCGTTGATGAAAAAAGGCTCTGCGCTTGGCTATTCTCACGGATTTAATATTGTTGAAGTAGGAGAAAAGATTCGCTCTGATATTACAGTAGTGATGGTAGCACCTAAATGTCCAGGTACAGAAGTTCGTGAAGAATATAAAAGAGGTTTTGGTGTGCCAACACTAATTGCAGTTCATCCTGAAAACGATCCAAAAGGTGAAGGGCTAGCCATCGCTAAAGCATGGGCAGCGGCAACAGGCGGACATCGTGCAGGTGTTTTACAATCGTCATTTGTAGCCGAAGTTAAGTCAGATTTAATGGGCGAACAAACAATCCTTTGTGGTATGTTACAAACAGGATCATTACTTTGTTTTGATAAGCTAGTGGCAGATGGTGTTGATCCTGCTTATGCATGTAAATTACTCCAATTTGGTTGGGAAACGATCACTGAGGCGCTAAAACAAGGTGGAATTACCTTAATGATGGATCGCTTATCAAATCCAGCTAAATTGAGAGCAAATGCTTTAGCAAAAGAATTAAAAGTGATCATGACAGATCTTTATCGTAAACATATGGACGATATTATATCAGGCGAGTTTTCATCAACTATGATGAAAGACTGGGCAAATGATGATGCGAACCTTCTTAAATGGCGTAAAGAAACAGGTGAAACCGCCTTTGAAAAAGCTGCTGACTATCAAGGTAAAATTGATGAACAAGCTTACTTTGATCAAGGCATTATTATGGTTGCAATGGTTAAAGCAGGTGTTGAACTTGCTTTCGAAACTATGCTTGAATCCGGTATTTTAGCTGAATCAGCTTATTATGAATCATTACATGAGTTACCACTTATTGCTAATACTATTGCGCGTAAACGTTTGTATGAAATGAATGTTGTTATTTCTGACACAGCAGAGTATGGCAACTATCTATTTGCTAATGCCGCTGTACCACTATTGAAAGAAAAATTCATGCCAATGTTACAAGCTGGCGATCTAGGTAAAACGATCCCTGAAGGTAGTGTTGATAATGCACAATTACGTGATGTGAATGAAGAAATCCGTAATCATCCAATTGAAACAATCGGTCGTAAATTACGTAGTTATATGACTGATATGAAACGCATCAATGTTGCAAGCTAAATAGCTATTTATAATTATAAAAAAGGTGCTGAAAAGTACCTTTTTTATAGTCAAAAATTGTCACTAAAATTTATTGTAAAAAACTTTCAGGTAAGTATGTGTTTTAGTATAAAATAAATTGTTCTAAATTAGATCCAGATTAGAATTTTTTGAACTTTAGTTTTTATAATAAAATTTCTAAAAATTACATAATTAAATATTTGTTATATTAACTTTTTTATTTGTTTTTTTTATAATTTATGTTATCTTGCTTGGCTAATTTTAATTCAAATAATAAGGATAACATATTAATGAAAATGACTTTTCGACCAACAGATTGTTGGCGATGGTATTTTGATAGTGAATACGATAGTTTAATGCTTGAAGTTTCACCTGAAATGTTATTTCGTTGTTGTTATCCAAGTAAAATGTTAGTTCCTGATGTTTTTGGTGAGTTTCCATTTTCTGTTAGTGACGCAACGTCTTATTATCAATTTTATAATAGTTGTCAATTACTTAATTTAACAGATTCACAAAAAATTGAACTAGCTATTAACGCTATTGTTGCAGCTAATTTTTTAAAGCCTCAAATGCCTAAAAGTTGGTATTTTTCACAACAGCCAAAGCTTTATAGACCTAAAGTGGCTGATATTGTTGAAGTAAATTTGCAAGAAGATGGGCAAAAGGTTTGTTTGATGGTCGTTGAAGTGGGTGAGAATGCCTCTCTTTGTATTATTGCACAAGCTTCGTTTACAGCAATGAGCAAAACGTTTGTTTTTTCTGAAGCGATTAAAGTCATGAATGACAGATTAAAGCCTATTGAACACAATATTGCACGGCATTCAGAACATCTGAAATTAGAAGCCATTTCATAAAATTAAAACCACGCCTTATCGGCATGGTTTTAAATTATTTAACCTGAAAAATTAATCCAATGGCGATCTTTATTTATAAGATAAAGTATTTGGGCCTCTTCATGGCCTTGATCAGCGGCCAGTGCAAGATAATATAGCCCTATCTCATAGAGTTGTCCTAGAGCAACTATTTTCTCTCCTAGTTTATATTGTGCATTCTTATCACCGCTGTCAGCTTTTGCAAGTAAATCAAACATTTCTTTATTACCGTAAAGAAAAGTTTCACAAAATTCTTCAAAAGAAAATCCAATTTTAATTGAAATACTGCAATAGCTACCATACCAATACAGTGCTTTAGAATAGTCTTTGGTCAAATAATTTCCAGCTTTGAATCGCTCTGCCATTTCTAATCTTGCCCGGGCAGATCCTCCTTTGGCAGCTTTTTCCAACCACTCTAGACCTATTTTATTTATTTCAGAGGTAGGATCATCATAGTTCATTGAAGGATAGTAAAGTAAAAAAATTTCATATTTAATATCAGCATTATCAACATAACTATCATACTTAGTATAGGTTTTAATTAGTGCATCCTTTAATTTGTACGAAGATTTTATATTTGCTTTTTTAAATAATTTGGCTATTTCAAGTAATAACTCAGGATCTTTATCAACAACATATGAATAGTAATTAATTGCTGTTAAATTTTTACCTAAATCTTCATACCATTTAGCAATTTCTACAGTTAGCTTAATGTCTGGATTATCTTTGTCAAATTTACGAAACAATGAATATATTTTATTTTTCTTTGGCTGTTTTAACTGCTGTTTATAGATATCGCAAGCTCTAGATACGTCTAAGTTACAAGCTTCTTCAAAATATTCGATCGCTTTATTTAATTTTCCATCATTAGAATAATAAAAACTAAGATGCAGTGCAGATGAAACATCACTAGACGTTGATATTTTTTCAATTTGTTTTATAACTTCAGTATGGTTTGTATTATCTTTATATTACATCATGTAAAAAAGAAATTTTATTAATATTTTCACCTAGCGATTCGACCATTTCTTCCATTTTTGCAAATGCAAGAAAATACCATAAATCATGATGTTGAATATCTTTAGCCTGATTAAAAAATTCTATCGCTTTTTCAGGATTGTTGGTGAAGAAGTAATCATCAATATATAATTAACCAAGTAGAAAATTAGCATAAGGATTATCATTTAAATCTTCATCTTCCATACTAGCAATTGGAATAAGATAGACATATGGAATTTCTTGGGATTTAAAGCGATTTAATAATATTGAAATAGATTCAATATCACCACCTAATATTGCAGTTTTATATAACGAGACACCTTTACCAATTAATTTAGGTAACAAAATATAATTTATCTTATCATCGCTTAATGTTTTACAGCCAAATTTTTTATAATTACTCTCTGAATCGCCTTCTTCGTCATAATCTGATTCAGGATCATAATACAAAGTAAACTCGGTTTTCTTAGTTGTGATAAGATTATAAAGTTTTTTTAACTTGTTACAGTCTTTAGATGAAAGATTATTGGCTAAATCAACATAAGCTGTTGCTAATTTTCTAATACTAAGTAAATCATCCTTAACTTGATTTAATTCTTTCTAATTGGGTTTATTTTGGTTCTTTTCAAGGCTGTTCATCACGATACTAAAATCATTAGATGAAAAAACAGCAGGTGAAAATATAAATACTAAAACAAACAAACATATTTTTTGAATCATTAATATTAACCTTATATTTCTATTTTAATTATTGACATTATGGTCATTGTAAAACAATTTTACATGATATAGTTAATAAACAAATTGTTATATTACTTTTTTAACATTATTACGATATCGCTTTTGGGCACACAACTACAGGCTAAAATTTGATTATTTCTTTTTATTGCTGATTGTGTTAGTGGGTTGACTTTGCCTTTTTTCAACGCAACTAAGCAACGCCCACATATACCAGTACGGCAAGAATAAGGTAATGTTATTTTATTTTGTTCTAATTGTTCTAAAATGGTTTGTTTATTATTACCTTTAATAGTTTTATCTTCGAAAGTAATTGAATAACACAGTTCTTCACCTCTTGCTTCAGGTGGGAAAGCTTTAACGTAGTTTTTGGCTGGTTGCCGTTCCAATACTTCTATTTTATCATCGACTGAAATTTTTCCATGGTTTCGAGCAATCATATTTATGCCAAAATCGATTTGTCCTTGTTCATCGCTTCTAAAATACCCTAATGTTTTAAGCGGTTCATTATTGTTTAATGACTTTCCTGTATTAACATTAATTGTGGTTAACATACAACGAGTACAAGGTTTAACAATATCAAAGATTACCTCACCAATTTTAATTGTTTTCCAACCATCTTCGGCAAAAGGTAGTGCACCTTGAATAATAATATTTGCACGAAACTGCCTAATATCGAGTTTTTCTGGGCATTGATGTTGTAAATAATCAAATGAGGTTACGTTTAATAACAAATAAGGATAACCATCAGCAAAACTGACAGGTATTTCTTGATAGCGTTTTGTGCGTCGTGATAATTGATGGCCAACCCAACGTAATTGTACATCTTTTTGTAAAAACTGGCTTACGAATTGGTTAACTTTAATTGGCGCTATATATGAAGTGAAGCGATTTCCAAAGACTTCGGTCGGTTCAGCATTATTCGAAAAATCGTCCAAATTTATTATGATCTTTTCTCCTGATGGAAGTGTGACATGGATATCATTTTTTATAATAGCTGTTTCAATTTTTAAAAGCTCAGGATATTGTCTTGCAGTAATGAATGAGCCATCAGGTTCAGTAATCATTAAAATGCGATCATTCTCAAAACCACCTTGAACGGTGTTTGCTTTTGTTAATGGTATACCTCGCATTGATTTGATTGGATATATATAGATCTGATTAATAGAAATCATAATATGTTAAGTTAATTATAGATGTGTTGATATTATTATATAAATATTAATTAATAATTTATGGATAATAAGGTAACTCTACTGATTTATAAAAATATGTTATTTAATTATAATTTTAAAGTGTAAGATTTACTAGTGCTGTTTACAGTAATTTAAGAAACAACTGTAATGAATATACATAAAAAATCAAAACTAACGCCTTATTGCAAGCAAGTGATAGGGGGCTTATATCATAAAAATACTGTCACCAATTGGTCAAACACTTTATGGTTATTCGCTAGAATATTTATAATATACTAAAAAAGCCATTGAAAATAAATTAAGGCGGCAAGCTAAAGGCGATAATAAAACTTATCCAAGCGAAATGCACAGGCTGATATCTAAAGTTTGACTTTACTTAAAAATCAAACAAAGCAGCAAACTAGAAAATATTCACCAGATTGTATCAATTTGATTTTTAAGTCTTTTATACGTAAACGTAGTGCACTCCTGAAACTTTTTAACAAAAATTCTACTTCTTTTATTTATTTAGATAAACTGTGTGATAACCGGTATATCAAGCAAAAATCACCTGCCCACAAACCAATAAAAGCCGAAAGCGTGATACGAACTTTGAATTGAAATGCGGCATAAGCAGCCAATATTTAGCGATTCAAAAGAGTGAAAACAAAAGCTCAAACGTTTGATTAATTTTTATCATATCGTTAAACCGCATAAAGCGATTTCAGAAAAAACGCCTTATGTATAATAGTCTTTACTTAATCTGACATTTAAGTTGTTTTATAACACAAAAAGGAGAGTCAGAAATGAATCAAACCGCCAAAATCATTAAACCTAAA
>NZ_FMBA01000109.1 GCF_900094935.1 Gilliamella intestini | reverse complement strand
AACTTTTTCAGCATGATGATGCTCGGGGTTGGCCTCAGGATAAGTGACGGTGTGTAGCTGACCGGCGTTATCATAGTGGTAACGGCGTGGCTGTGTCCCTGTGATTTCGGCAAGCTGCCCATCAGGGTTATAATGATACTAATATTGCCAGATTTAATGCGACGAAAGTCAAACAAGATAAGTTAATTGCTAAATTTCTCTTGTTAATTTAATAAATAAAATATGCTCCCCACTAGTAATATGGGGATTTCACTATTTACTTTGAATAACGTTCTCTTAATTTATTCATATAAAATTCGATTGAATCTTTGTCTTTAGGATGCGTTTCAATATAACTATTAGATATTATTTGCATAAGTTCAACAAAATGTTGGGGAGATAGCGTTGAACTTTCATAGTCTCCAACTAAAAAAGATACCTCATCGAATTCTTTCGGATCATCTAAATCTTGATCTAAAACATATTCTAATCCCTCGTGAACAATGCAACCAATCCCCCGTGATGCATCATAAATAAATTGTAAAAGATTCATCTTATGTTCTTTGTACATTGTTTCGATTAAGTAATATAAATCACCACCTCCTTGTTCTTCTATTTCTTTTTCTATTGTATTTAACCATGTTAAATTATGACTCATTTTATATTCCTTATTGGCATTGTAAGAAATGCATTGCTTATTTTGCCTGTATTTTGATTTTTTGTTACAGTGAACCAATATCCGTCAACTTTTACAGAATATTCTCTTTTATGTGGATTATTTCTAAAATAATTTTCCGCTTGTTTTGCAGCTCTATTTGACATATCAGCCACTTTTGCATCGGAAAGTATTGCTGGATCATACGTTGTTTTCTTTTCAACTTTTTTAAATCGAATAATTTTACCTGCATTTGGTCCATTTGCTGCTCTAGCTGGAAGTTGATATTGATATTCAATTAACCCCGGAAAACGTCTATCAGTATGTTTAGGACCAACAATTTTAGCACCCGTCATCTCAACGGATTCTAAAAAAGCATCTTGGTTATGAGCACCTGAAATACCTGTTTTTTTCGCATTTAATTGTCCTATTTGTTTATTATGAGTAGTAACATCTGAAACAAAAGTATCTGGCACTAATTGTGCATCAGCCTCTTTTCCAACGATCCCCTCAACACCCTTATCAGCAACCTTAATCAACCCCAACGGATCAATCCAATTTATCGGATCGCTACCGGCATATTGATAACTATTTAGTCCACCCAGTATACCAAGCGGATCTTGAGTAATATACCTGCC
>NZ_FMBA01000064.1 GCF_900094935.1 Gilliamella intestini | reverse complement strand
CCGGTTCTCATTCGGAAAAGGATCCCTTCAAACGTCATCCGATGCTCGGATTTATTATAAACTCGGCCGGTATTTTTCATTATTTGTAGTAGCTTTTCCCACCGTTTATCTGTTAGCATTGTTCTTGGCATGATGAATCGAGTTATGGTTGTTTTTTGCAGAATTATTATAACTCACATCATGCCGTCTAAAAAATAATCACGAAAGATCAACACGCCCTAATAAATCCTTAACAATTCTAGGATTACCAGCAACAATATTGCCCGAAACCATATAATTATTGCCACCTGCAAAATCAGTAATAACGCCACCTGCTTCACGCAAAATCAATTCACCGCCAGCAATATCCCATGGTTTTAAGCCAATTTCAAAAAAGCCATCTAAACGACCTGCAGCAACATAGGCAAGATCTAAAGCGGCAGAACCAGTGCGACGAAAATCGCCACATCGAACAAATAATTTTTGTAATACACCAAAATAACTATCGCTATATTGTTTAGCTTTAAACGGAAAAGCCATTGCTAACACGCTACCGTCTAAATCTTTCGCATTACTCACTCGAATACGATAACCATTAAGTTGGGCGCCTTTACCACGAGCAGCCGTAAACAGTTCATTACTCATTGGGTTATAAACTACTGCAACTTCGGTTTTACCTTTAACACGAGCTGCGATAGACACTGCAAAATGAGGGATATTTTTAATAAAATTGGTCGTACCATCAATTGGGTCAATTATCCACTGAGTATCGGCATCATTACCTTTAGCTAAGCCGCTTTCTTCGGCAATGATAGTATGGTCAGGATAAGCTTTTTTGATTGTTTCAATAATCAAAGCTTCAGCCGCACGATCGGCATTAGTGGCAAAATCATTAGCGCCTTTGGTTTCTATTTCGATTGAACTAGGATTTTCATAAGCCTTGATGGCTACATTACCTGCTTTACGAGCAGCGCGAATAGCGATATTAAGCATCGGATGCATAAATTTATTCCAATTGATGATGTTAAAGAACGGGTTGGTTTAGTAAGACTAATTTAGTAATACTAAAAGTTGTTACATAGTATAAAGGTTTTGTGGCTTTATTGCCAGTGTGTTGGGAATTGATAGGTAAAGCTCGCTTGAATTAATTATATTGATAACGGCTATCCTTTTGTTTATATTTCAAGAACGATCCTGTAAATAAATTTGTATATTTGCTGATTTTTGCTTGATACGCTGAGTATCACGTAGTTTATCTAAACTGTAGGAAAACGCAGAGTTGTTTACACTTCATGGTTAAAATAATCCTCTAAAAACTCATAAGGCGTTTTCCCTGAAATCGCTTTATGTGGTTTAACGGTATTATAAAAATTAATAAAGCGTTTCAGTTTTTGTTTTCTATCTATTGAATCGCTAAATACATGCTGATTATGCCACATCTCCATTAAAGTTCGTATCACTCTTTCGGCTTTCCCATTCGTTTGTGGGCAGGCGGGTTTGGTGAATTTTTGATTAATACGGTGGTTGTTACACGTTTTAACAAATAAGTGTTCGCTAGTGCCTTGATATTCACGTCCATTATCGGAATAAACACATTCAATAGTATAAGGACATTGGGTTAATACATCGTTTTGTAAAAATTGTGCCGCGCTAAATTGGGATTTATCAGGGTAAATACCCGCATAAAGCTCACGTGAAAAAATCATCAATACCGACAAATAAATATTCTCTCGTTTGCTGTTTCGTTTCATTTTTAAGTAAAGGTAAACGTTTGGTATCAACGTGTAGCATTTCTCCCGGATAGGTTTTGTTATAGCGTTTAGCTTGCCGCCTTAATTTATCTTCAATCGATTTTTCGACTTTAACCAGACGTTTAATTCAATAATGAATGGTTTTATAACGTTCATTCTTACTGGTTAAAGGCACAAAAAGCTTCAATCGGGCTTTCTTTAGTACATTATAAATGGTAGGCCGACTGACCATAAAGCGTTTTGCCAAATCAGTGACCGTTATTTTTTCTTTATGATATAAGCGCCATATCGCTTGTCTGTGATAAGCCGTTAGTTTTGTTTTTTTATGTATATTCATTACAGTAGTTTCTCAAATTACTGTAAACAACGCTAGTAAATCCTACATCTAAACAGATATTTTATTTAAATAAATAAAACTGCGCCATTTTTGTCAAGAAGTTTCAGGAGCGCACTACGTTTACGTATAAATACTATAAAAATCAAATTGTTAATTACAGGAGGATATTCTCTAGTTTGCTGTTCCATTTGATTTTTTAAGTAACGGTAAACCTTTGGTATCAACCTGTCGTATTTCGCTCAGAAAGGTTTTGTTATCACCTTTAGCTTGCCGTCTTAGTTTATTTTCAATGGACTTAAAAGGGGGTATTTACAGTGAGGCACTTAATGAGGGAAATGATAAAAAAGCTTCATTCCACAGATGTTATACACCAATTTTAATTGTTTTATATGAGCTAACACAATGAGATCAACAGATGTCTAAGGATTACAAACTATCCTACAAATAATATCTCAAAAAAACAAAAACTGTATTTATTTACAGTGTTTTTACTGCTATACTGCCAATATTATAACTAGCCTTATGTATTAATTTATTATGATAACTCAACTAACTATTAATAATTTTGCTATCGTCGATCGGTTGCTTGTGGATTTTTCTTTGGGGATGACAGCAATTACGGGTGAAACAGGAGCAGGGAAGTCGATTGCTATTGACGCATTGGGATTATGTTTAGGAAATCGTTCTGATGCTTCATCTATTCGGCATGGTGCTGAACGTGTGGATATTTCGGCTTGTTTTGTGCTTGATGATACGCCAGCGGCTTTTGCTTGGTTACACGAAAACCAACTTGATGAAGGCAATGAGTGTATTTTGCGACGAGTGATTAATCAAGACGGGCGCTCTAAAGCGTTTATTAATGGCCGTGCTGTTCCTATTTCGCAATTAAAAGATTTGGGGCAAATGTTGATTCAAATTCATGGACAGCATGAACATCAGCGCCTGTTACGCAGTGATTATCAGCAGTTGTTGTTAAATCATTATATGAATGAACCAACACTACTTGCCCAAATGCATCAAGCCTATAAGCAATGGAAAGAGGCAACACGAGCTTATCAGCAATACGAAACAACACGGCAAGAGCGTGATGCGCATATGCAGCTTTTGCAATATCAATTGAAAGAACTCAATGAGTTTTCGCCCATTGAGGGGGAATATCAACAAATTGATGAGGAATACAAACGGTTATCTAATAGTGAACAGTTAATTAACTTAAGCCAGCAATCTGTTATGTTGTTAGACGAGGCGGACGACTATAACATCAGCAATTTGCTAAACAGTGTAAAAAATAGTGTTCAAGAACTAACCTCGCTCGATCCTACGTTAAATAATGTTTATAACATGTTGGAAGACGCATCGATCCAAATTAAAGAAGCAAGCGATGAGCTTCGTCACTATAGTGAACGTTTAGAGCTTGATCCTGCTCGAGTTATGCAACTAGAACAGCGGTTATCTAAACAGATTGCTTTGGCGCGTAAACATCATGTCTTGCCCGAAGAATTGCCAAATTTACATCAAACTTTGTTAGCTGAATTTAAGCAAATTAATCAGCAAGATGAGCAAAGTGAACAACTTAAAAATGATATTACTAAATACCATCAAATCGCTGTCGAAATTGCCACAAAAGTGCATCAAAAAAGATTAACAATAAGCAAAACACTAGCCAAAAAAGTGACCACTATCATGCATGACTTATCAATGCCAAATGGTCAATTTAGTATTGATGTTGCTTTTGATGAAAATCGATTAAATGAAGATGGTGCCGATCAAATAACATTTTTAGTCAGCACCAATGCAGGACAAAGCGCACAACCGCTTGCAAAAGTGGCTTCAGGCGGTGAGTTGTCGCGTATTGCTTTGGCAATTCAGGTGTTAACTGCTCAAAAAATGGATACGCCAGCTTTAATTTTTGATGAAATTGATGTTGGGATCAGCGGTCCAACCGCCGCAAAAGTGGGGCAACTATTAAGGCAGCTTGGACAATCAACTCAAGTAATTACTGTTACTCATTTACCACAAGTTGCAGGACAAGCTAATCAACACTATTTTGTTAGCAAACAAACTAATGGTAAAAAAACCACTACAGATATGCAAAAATTAAACGAAAATGGGCGATTAAACGAGTTAGCGAGATTATTAGGCGGCGATAAAATTACAGACGCAACATTAGCCAATGCGAAAGAGCTACTTATTATCTAACTTAATTGTGGTAATATAACGCTTTCATTTTTGGTGTGAAGGAAGCATGATCATGAGTCTATCGGGTAAACGTATTTTGTTAGGGATTACTGGTGGGATTGCCGCTTATAAATGTCCTGACCTTGTTCGCCATTTAAAAAAATCTGGCGCGCAAGTGCATGTAGTTTTGACTGATTCTGCTAGCCATTTTGTCACTAAAATGACGCTTCAAGCTGTTTCTGGCAATCAGGTTTCCAGCGATCTCTTTGATCCATCGGCCGAGCTTTCTATGAGTCATATTGAACTTGCCAAATGGGCAGATTTAGTATTAATTGCACCTGCAACCGCCAATATTATTGCTAAAATGGCAAATGGTATTGCCGATGATTTGTTATCAACAATTTGTTTAGCAACATCTTCGCCAATTGCCATTGCTCCGGCGATGAATCAACAAATGTATAAAGCCGCCGCAACTCAACATAATTTATCTGTATTAGCGTCAAGAAATACCTTAATTTTAGGTCCAGGCAGTGGTTTTCAAGCCTGCGGTGATATTGGACCAGGACGTATGCTTGAGCCACTAACTATTGTTGAAGAAATAACCCACTATTTTAAATCAACCTCAGAGCTTTCAGATATATCAATTACCATTACGGCAGGACCAACAATCGAAGAAATCGATCCAGTTCGTTATATTAGTAATTACAGTTCAGGAAAAATGGGATTTGCAATTGCAAACGCCGCTGCTCAAATGGGTGCCAATGTCACATTAATTAGTGGACCAGTTCATTTACATACGCCGAATAATGTCAACCGAATTGACGTTAAAAGCGCTAAACAGATGTACGACGAAGCATTGGAGCATGCCCAAAAATCGACGATTTTTATTTCTTGTGCCGCCGTTGCTGATTATCATGCAAAAACAATTGCGACGCAAAAAATAAAAAAAACCGGCGATAACGATGAGCTTGTGATTGAATTAGTAAAAAATCCCGACATTGTCGCAAGCGTTGCAGCATTAAAAAAACATCGCCCTTTTGTCGTTGGATTTGCTGCCGAAACCAATGATGTTAAAGCTTATGCACTAAAAAAATTAACGACAAAAAACCTGGATTTAATTTGCGCTAATGATGTTTCAGACAAGAGCATTGGCTTTAATTCTGATCAAAATGCGTTAACGCTATATTGGCAAAATGGTGAGCAAACGTTACCATTAAGCAACAAACAACAATTAGCAATACAACTGCTTGAAGCAGTTATAAAACGATATAAAGCGAGTCACGATGAAAAGAAAAATTGATATAAAAGTATTAGATAAACGTTTAGGAAATGAATTTCCACTACCTACTTATGCAACTGAAGGATCAGCGGGTATTGATTTAAGAGCAATGTTTGATAAAACAACCGAAATAAAACCGGGAGAAACTATCTTAACGCCGACTGGTTTATCAATGCATATTGCTGATCCAAGTTTAGCCGCATTAGTATTACCACGTTCAGGACTTGGTTCAAAAAATGGTATTGTGCTTGGTAATTTGGTTGGTTTGATTGATTCGGACTATCAAGGTCAATTGTTTGTGCCTGTTTGGAATCGAAGCCAAACCCCTTTTGTGATTGAAGCAGGCGATCGAATTGCCCAACTAATCATTGTTCCGGTTGTACAAGCCGAATTTAACATTGTTGATGAATTTGTTGAATCAGCACGAGGCGAAGGTGGTTTTGGACATTCGGGTAAAAAATGATCGTGAGTAGCAAAAATAGAAATCGCAAAGAAGACATATTACAAGCATTAGCCAAAATGCTTGAATCTAATGAAGGTACTCAAAGAATAACTACGGCTAAATTAGCTGCAACAGTAGGTGTTTCTGAAGCAGCTTTATATAGACATTTTCCGAGTAAAACAAAAATGTTTGAAAGTTTAATTGTCTATATTGAAGATATCTTGTTATCCCGTATAAATATGATAATGCATGAAGAGCCAAATACATTTACTCGGTTACAACTTATTCTTGCTTTAATATTGGGGTTTTCTGAAAAAAATCCAGGATTAACCAGAATTATGACTGGGCACGCATTAATGTTTGAGCAAGATCAGTTACAAGAACGTATTAGCCAACTATTTGAACGAATTGAAACTCAAATTAAACAAGTTTTACGTGAGCGAAAAATTCGTGAAGGTGTTGCCTTCATAACTGATGAACGCATTTTATCTAGCCAATTATTAGCTTTTTGTGAGGGTATGATGGTACGTTATTCTCGTTCAGGTTTTAAATATCTACCAACAACTAATTTTGATACACGTTGGTCTTTATTGATCAAACAACTTGTTTAGCCAATTGCGAATTAAAATACTTTAACAAAAATTTCTATTACCCATTACTGAGGATAATAATATGAATTTTGAAGGTTTCTTAAATTATACCCTTTCATTTATCGAAAAATATGATAGGGTTGTATTTAGCTATATTACTCATTTCTGCTTTGCCATTATTATTTTTGTTATTGGTAGAACTATCGCTAGATTTATTAGCAACCAATTAAAAAGAGTATTATCAAATCGACACGTTGATCCAACTGTTGTTAAATTTGTCAGTGCATTAGCATACTATGCGATTATTGTAATGACATTGGTTGCCGTTTTAGGTCAATTAGGAGTACAAACAGCATCCATTGTTGCCGTGATTGGTGCGGCTGGCTTAGCTGTTGGTTTAGCATTACAAGGTTCACTATCTAACTTTGCGGCTGGAGTTATTTTAATTATTTTTCGACCATTTAAAGTCGGTGAAACGGTAATAATCAATAGTCAGCAAGGTATTATTGATTCTATACAAATTTTTTCAACATCTATTGTTACACCAACCAACGAACTAGTTATAATTCCTAACAGCCAAGTAGTAAGTGCTAATATTATCAACTATACTCGCTTACCAGAAAGACGTTTAGATTTGGTGGTTAATGTTGGTTATGATTCAGATATTCAAAAAGTCTATCAAGTGTTAAAGCAAGCAGTTGATAAAACTAATAATATATTAACATCCAAAGAGCCTACCATTCGATTAGATGTTTTAGATGCGTCCTCGATGAATTTTAATGTGTTAGTTTGGACATTAAACGAAAATTATGGCACGGTAAAAGGTCATCTGCTTGAAAATATCAAAAATGGATTAACTGAAAATAATATTAATATTCCATATCCAACAATGGATGTAAATCTTAAAAATAAGTAGCCAATCAATTATTAAAAACTCCGTCTGTGTTTATCAACGGAGTTTTCTATTATCTAATAACAATTAAATATCTTGATCCATATTTAACGCCGGTTTTTCGCAATCAGGACAACCCACTACTTTAGCAGGTACACCTGCAACGGTAGTATGTTGTGGCACAGGATCTAGCACAACAGAACCCGCTCCAATTTTGGCACCTTTGCCGATTTCGATATTGCCTAAAATCGTTGAGTGAGCACCAATCATCACCCCTTCACGAATTTTGGGATGGCGATCACCATTTTCTTTACCCGTTCCGCCTAATGTAACCGATTGTAAAATAGAAACATCATTTTCAATTACCACTGTTTCTCCAATAACAATACCTGTTGCGTGATCAAACATTACTCCACAGCCAATTTTTGCCGCAGGGTGAATATCAACGCCAAATACAATCGCAATTTGGCTTTGTAAAAAAATGGCAAGTGATTTACGGTTTTGCTTCCAAAGCCAATGGGCAATTCGATAAGCTTGCAAGGACAAAAATCCTTTGTAATAAAGAAGTGGTGTTGAATAGTAATTAGTGGCTGGATCGCGAATATAAATAGCCATGATATCGCATATAGCTGACTGAATAATATTTTGGTCCGCTTGATAAGCCTGACGGGCAATTTCACGAATTTCAATAGCGGGCATAACCTGAGAAACAAGTTTATTAGCTAAAATATAGCTTAAAGCACTACCCAAATCTTCATGATTAAGTAAAGTTGCATGGAAATAACTTGCTAGCATTGGCTCACTTTCCACTAATTCAAAGGCCTCTTGCCGAATGGTTTGCCATAACATCTCGGGTTTAACAACTACTTTTACATCATTCACTACAAGTCCCTATACATATTATCTAAAATTGCTAATATTGTTTCGCAAACTTTCCTTAGAAGCAAGGATTGTATTGATTTAACATCAATAAAAAGAAAAATGGAAACAATGTGTTTCCATCAGATTGATGACAAACCTCGATATAATTCGGGTTTTATTTTTTTATTTAAACCATAAATAGGATTTTTAATTTGGATTTTATTAAATAAATAAAAAATAGCCTAAAAACGTAACAAAAATAGCTTTATCGCTATTTTCTTGATATTTTGAGCCGTTGCGGCCAATAAACACTGCATTTGAACCTGCGCTCTATGGTCTGTTTTCGCCGAGCATAGACTTTTTTACCCCACTGGCTTAAACGAATCTCGTTGGCTTTCTCTTTATCTACTTCCCAGATATGGCGTGTGATGACTTTCTGTGTATTTTTACTCTGTGTACACTGTGACAATAACGGACAGACTTTGCAGGTTGCTGCATCAGAATGATAATGACGATAACCTTCCCTGCTGGTAGTTTTATATATTAATGTTTGCCCGTTTGGGCAAGTATAAGTATCGTTTTGACTGTTATAGATAAACTGCTTTTTTCTGA
>NZ_FMBA01000028.1 GCF_900094935.1 Gilliamella intestini | reverse complement strand
CCGGGCTCAGACGGTAGCATGGTGTAATGGTTTGGGGTATCGCATACCATGGATAAGGGATTTAACCAATGCGAAATGTGGTGCAAACTGGAGTTTTCCATGTGTAAATGGTATAGATGGTGGCAAGCCATCGTCAGGACATCGGAGTAGCCAACGTCAAATAGGCGCAGGATTTTTTGCTGAGTGGGGCCACGTGGAGGAAAAGGGTGCCCTAGACCTCTATGTTGGTTCCAACTTCATACACTACAACTACTGGACAGCTGACGCTACAGGTTTAAGAGTTAAACCTGTTTTCACTGTCAGCGCGAGCAGCGGCGAAGTCATCCACGCTAATTGGTTTCCCAATGCTAATGTTCTTTGCATAACCCCTTAGCTTTTAGTTATTAATTTTTAAGTTATAAAAAGCTAGCCAAGCAATAAAAAACAGCAGCCCCACATCAAGTGGGGCTGTTTATTTGTCTATTTTACTGGTTATTTTTGTAAAAAATATTCAGGAGTGTATACCGTTTGGGCATTTAAAAACCGGAAAGCGTGATAGGTACTTTAATTGAAATAGCGTGTCATCAATCGATATTAAATTATTTAACTATTTAAATTATATAAATAATTCAAAAAACACAGGTGCATTTATGATGGATTATTTTAATCATAACGAGGACAATTCGCTGTTTTTTACAACTTAAAAAGTGGGCTGTTTATTGGTTTATTTTGCTAGTTATTTTGTAAAAAATATTCAGGAGTGTATACCGTTTGGGGATTTAAAAATCAAAAAGTGTGATAGGTACTGAGCAAAGCGAATTCCCTTTGCAATCCCACGCTTTGGCTAATAGAATGTGGCCTATGGCACATTACTCGTATCATCCTGATACTCGCCTCTACGAGGCCATCTTCGCTGTGCTCAGGTGTTCAAATTTGTTCCAGACAAATTTGTCAGACGCGCCACAAACTCGCCAAACTTCCGTAAAATACGTAAATATCTTTAAAAAACAAATCATTATTCATCTTCTTTGTGGTTAAACATATTAAGCTCCTGTTGTGTGTTGATATTGCTAAAACAAACTGCTTTATCACTAAAATCAACTGATTTAGCGCTGATTTGTTCTAAAAACAGCATTAGTTTGCGTCCGCCTTGCTCTAAATAAGCTTGTAGTTGTGGCGTATTTTTTTTATGAATAAGTAAGATAGTTGGATGATGGTGTTGTCCATCATATGGATAAATAGCGCTGTTATTTGCTGTATAAACAGCTAAACGGTCAATTAAATCATCCGGCAAAAAGGGTGTGTCACAACTGATAAATAAATTCCAATCGGTTTTACTGCGCAATAAACCACTATAAATACCGGATAATGGTCCACAAAATCCTGCTAGGTCATCACTAAATACCGGATAACCAGCTATTTGGTATTGTTCAGTGTGACGATTGCAATTAACCATAATTGCATCGACGTGAGGTTTGATGCAATCAATGACATGTTGATAAAGTGGTTTTTGATGTAATAATAACAGTCCTTTGTCGTTGCCATTCATGCGGGTACTTTTACCGCCAGCTAGAATGATTGCAGTAATAGAGGGTTTTTCCATAAATTATTTCTCTTTTACGTTGCGAAAAAACAAAATAACATTACTATATAGCAAAGTTATTGCAAGTCGTAGCGTATCATTTATTTATGATTGCTTAATTATCATTATCTTCGAAAGATTTGAAGATTTACTAAAGGTAACAATTATGAAATGTCATCGTATTGATGAAGTAATGGAATTATTGCAACCCGCATGGGAAGGCGATTCTGATCTTAATTTATTACAATTTTTAGCTAAATTAGGTCAAGAGGCTGGTTTTGAAGGTGAATTAAAAGATTTGAGTGATGAAGTTTTAATTTATCATTTAAAAATGCGAGGTTCGGATAAGAATGATGTTATTCCAGGTCTAAAAAAAGATTATGAAGAAGATTTTAAAACCGCATTGTTAAAAGCTCGTGGGATTATAAAAGAATAAGGAGAACCATTAATATGAAAAAAACACTTATTGCAATGAGCGTCTTACTTTCTTCTGTAAGTTGTTTTGCAGATGAAGGAAAAACAACAACTAAAGCTGAAGCATCACAAGCTGCTACAGCAAATACACAAGCTCCGATTGAATTAGATAAACAATATATTGTGTTGCCAACTAATCCATCACCTGATAAAGAAGTTATTGAGTTCTTTTCGTTTAATTGTCCTAGCTGTTTTAGATTTGAAGTTCAAAATCAAGGTCCGCAAGCTATTGGTAAGGCTCTACCAAAAGATGTTAAATTTAAGCGCTACCATTTAGAGAGCTTTGGGCCATTAGCGAAAGAGCTTGCGCAAGCATGGGCTGTGGCGAATGTGCTTGGTATTGAAGATAAAGCTTCTGGTGCACTTTATAATGCCATTCAAAAAGATAAAATAATAAAAAAGGCTGATGATATCAAAGCTGTTTTTGAAAAATTAGGTGTTAGCGGTGAAGATTTTGACAAAACAAAAGATGGTTTTTTAGTTAAAGCGTTTATGGTACAGCAAGCTGAAGCAATTAAAGAGATGAAACCAGAATCTATTCCTACTGTTATCGTTAATCGTAAGTTTTATATTGTGCCAAATGGGCTTGATATGGCTAGTGAAGATGCGTTTATTAATGATTATGCACGAGTGACTGCATTTGTAGCAGGTTTAGATCCTAACGCAAAAATCGTTAAAAAAACAAATTCTGATAAAAAATAGTGCTATTAGCGATAATCAGAATAAGTTAATTGTTTCGTTTTGACATTTAAATCCCTTTGTTCAATATAATGATGCAAAGGGATTTTTTTATTATAGTTAGGATTTTGGTGGTTATTCTCGTTCTAACGCATAAATGGGATCAAGTCTAGCTGCGCGTCTGGCAGGGAAATAGCCAAAAATAATACCGATTATGCTTGAGAAGCTAAATGCTGCAATAATTGATATTGCTGAAAAACTCATCGCAAATGATGTAACAACGGTATTAAAAATAAACCCGATGGCAAACGAAAGTAAAATACCTATTGTGCCACCGATTAAACACACTAATACCGCTTCAATCAAGAATTGTTGTAATATGTCGCTTGAGCGTGCGCCAACAGCCATGCGTACGCCAATTTCGCGCGTTCTTTCGGTGACTGATACTAGCATAATGTTCATTACACCAATCCCCCCAACAATAAGTGAAATTAGCGCAATAGCCGAAACCAATAATGTCATGACCCAAGCTGATGAGTTAATTGTTTCTCGTATATTGTCTGAGTTAAAGATGAAGAAATCTTTTGTACCATGGCGTTTAAGCATAATTTGATTAATTGCTTGTTCGGCAATGGTTAAATCGATATTATCTTTTACTCGTACTGTGATGCTTTTTAACGAGGTTTGACCTACCATGCGGTTAATTACGGTGGTATAAGGTAACCAAATATTTAGGCTTTCATTGCTGCCAAACCCTTGTTGTTGCTTTGTTGCAACACCAATAATTCTTACAGGCAGTTGTCCAACCATTAAAATTTTTCCAATGGGGTTTTGATTTGCAAATAGTCGTTTAACGGTATTTTCATCAATTACCGCATCTTGTGCTGAAGTAATAATACTTGTTTCATCAAAAGATTTTCCTTGCGAAATGGTATAACCACGAACCGCAAAAAATTGCTCCCCTACACCATTTACTGTTCCAGTTACTGCTAGGTTATTAATTCGGAAATAAACACTGGTTGCAAGATTCGGTGTAGTGCTGTGTACAAAACTTTGTTGCGCTAGAAAGTCGGCATCTGATGAGCGTAATGTGGTAATTTTGTCAGCATTACGATCGCCAAAGCCCGAACCTGCATAGATTTCTAGCGTGCTAGTTCCTAATGAATTGATGTTAGATAGGATTTTTTGTTTAGTGCCTTGTCCTAATGCAACAACTGACACGACCGATGCAATACCAATAATAATTCCTAACATTGTTAAGATCGTTCGTAATCGCTGTGAAAGCATCGATAACATCGCCATTTTAAACGCATCACGAAAACGGTAGTATTTTGCTAACAAGTTATCTTGAGTTTTTGTTGTTTTGATTTGTTTTGCTTGGCGATTAGCATCTTGCTCAGTTTGGTAATTAGGATTAATTGAATCAGAAATAATTTTTCCATCACTAATTTCAACAATTCGCTCAGCACTTTTAGCAATATTTGAATCATGCGTGACAATAATAATTGTGTGACCTTGCTGATGCAATTCTCGTAATATTGCCATGACTTCTAAACCACTTTTGTGATCGAGCGCGCCTGTTGGCTCATCAGCTAAGATGATTTGTCCGCCATTAATTAAAGCACGGCCAATGCTAACTCGTTGCTGTTGTCCTCCTGATAATTGGTTCGGTTTATTATGAATTTTATCAGCAAGTCCTAAACGACCTAGTATTTCGCTTGCTCTTTTTTGTCGTTGTTCATTAGTGACACCCGCATAAATGGCAGGGATTTCAACGTTTCCTTGTGCAGTTAGTGCATTTAATAAATGGTAACGTTGAAAGATAAAACCAAAATGCTCTCGGCGTAACTGAGCTAACTCATCAGGTGATAATTCACTTGTTGTGCGTCCTCCAATGGAATAAGTGCCTGAGGTCGGTTTATCTAAACAGCCTAAAATATTCATCAAAGTGGATTTACCCGATCCTGATGCGCCAATAATCGCCACCATTTCGCCGGCATTAATTGTCAGGTTGATGTTTTTAAGAACTTGTATGGTTGAGTCACCAGCTGGAAACTCTCGAACAATATTTTCAAGTTTGATAAGAGGTATATTATTTGTCATATTAGAATCGAACCCTTGGTGCTCTTACATTATTACCGATTAAAGCACCATTAGTGCTACTAACGACAATAGTATCACCTTCCTTTACTCCTGATTTTACTTCAACATTGACATTATTATCGATACCTAGAGTGACTTCGCGCTCTTCTATTTCTTTAGATTGATTTAATAGATAAACGATAGCTTTATTATTGCCTAATTTTTTTTGAATGGCTTGAGAAGGAATGGTTAGTACATTTTTTGCTTCAGATAAAACGATATAAACTTGTGCTGTCATTGAAATTCTTAACACATGATCTGGATTGTCTACATCAAATAGTCCATTGTAATAAATCGCACTTTTGGTTGTTGATGAGCTTGATATAGAGTTTGTCTCTGTGTTGATTGACTCAGGAGCGGGTTCTATTGCTCGTAGCGTTAACCCCTCAAAACGCCTATTAGGTTGGCCTAAAATAGTAAAATAAACCGGCATGCCTTTTTTAACGTCAACAACATCGGCTTCAGAAATCTGTGCTTCAATGGTCATTTTGTCGAGCTGCGCGACTTTGACAATCGTTGGTGCACTTTGAACAGAGTTAACCGTTTGTCCTTGATTTACGGGTATAGCAACAATGACACCATCAATCGGTGAACGAATTTTGGTATACCCTAAGTTAACTTTTGCCGTATCTACAGCAACTTGTGCTTTCACAATGTCAGCATCAAGTGCTGCTATATCGGCTTTGATTGCATCGAGTTCGGCTTTTGCCGCATCTAGGTCGGATTGAGCACCAGCCCCTTTATTGACTAGTTTTCGTTGACGATCATAAGTTAATTGATAATTAATCAATCTGGCTTTTTTGGCTTCACGTTGTGCTTCTAAACTATTGAGAGAAGCTTCTGATTGTTTTAAATCATTGCTTTGTTTTAGATCATCAATTTCGGCAATCATATCACCTTGTTTTACTTCGTCGCCCAACTCAACATACAGTTTTTTGATCTGACCAGAAACCTGAGCACCAACACTCACTTGTTTAAATGCATTAATTGTGCCATCAGCAAGTACCGTTTTTTCTATATTACTTTTAGTTACAGGCGCTATAATATAATTTACTGCTGGTTTTGAATTAGATGTGATTAAGTATGCAATATAAATAATTGCAAAAATAATGGTGGCTATAACTAGATATTTAATTTTTATCAATTTTAACAATGTTTTCACCTTTTTATGTTCTTATTGTTATTTTAACATTCTATCGTAATAAACTAAATGTTATTGATAATTATTCTTAATAAACTGTAATGGTTATGAAAATCTAACTCACATACGTTATCACTTTTATGCCAAAAAGCCAGTTTACTCAAAATTTTTACGAATAATTGTGTTGCTTAACAAGCAATAATAGGATCCTAGTTCGGATTTATTGTCGATTGCGCTATAATGTCACAAATTTTTTGTAGTTGATAAAGATAATAAGATAATGGCGTTAAAAATAACCAATAAATGTATTAATTGTGATATGTGTGAACCAGAGTGCCCAAATCAGGCTATTTCAATGGGGTTTGACACTTATGAGATCGATCCCAATAAATGTACCGAATGTGTGGGTTATTATGAGCATTCGACTTGTCAACGAGTCTGCCCTATTCAAAATGCAATTATTGCTGATCCCGAGCATATTGAAACACCAGATCAGCTACTGGCAAAATTTGAATTACTTAAAAGCTCCTCTTAGCTTAGTTGGATTTAACTTCAATACGTAATTCTTTTGGAATTTCAAAAGTAATGTTTTCTAAAATACCGTCTGTTTCGATTAACGAGGTGCAACCTAAATTTTTTAAATGTTCGATCACTTCTTGCACTAAAATATCCGGAGCAGAAGCACCTGCTGTAACGCCTATTGTTCGAGCATGAGTTAACCAATTATGATCAATGTCTGAAGCAAAATCAATCAAGTATGCTTCTTTGCTGTTGCGCCTTGCTAGTTCAGCTAATCGATTAGAATTTGATGAGTTTTTAGATCCTACCACTAATACCACATCGGCTTGTGCTGATAATTGTTTTACTGCTTGCTGACGATTAGTTGTGGCGTAACAGATGTCATTTTTGCGAGGGCTACGAATATGGGGAAATCGTGCTTTTAAAGCGTCAATAATTTCGGCTGTATCATCTACTGATAACGTGGTTTGAGTAGTAAAGCAAAGGTGATTTTCGTTTTTTATTTGTAGTTTTTGTACATCATCAATCGATTCAACTAAATAGATACCACCTTCAGGGTTGTTATATTGTCCCATAGTGCCATCAACTTCGATATGCCCTGCATGACCAATTAAAATGACTTCTTCACCACGATAACTTGAGCGAGCGACTTCCATATGTACTTTGGTAACTAATGGGCAAGTTGCATCAAAAACACGCAACTGACGTTGCTTTGCTTCTTCTCGAACTGCTTTTGATACACCGTGAGCAGAAAAGATTAAAATAGTATTGTCAGGGACTTCACTTATATCTTCAATAAAAATTGCCCCTAATTCTTTTAATCGATTGACAACGTAGCGATTATGAACAACTTCATGACGTACATAAACGGGCGCACCAAAAAGTTCTAATGCGCGTTCAACAATGGTAATAGCACGATCAACACCCGCACAAAAACCACGAGGATTGGCCAAAATAATCTGCATACTATGCCGCTACCTTCTTCGGTTTTTTATAACTACATAAAATAAATAATCCAATACCTACACAAATGGCACAGTCAGCGATATTAAAGGTTGGATAATGCCAATCACCAAAATTAACATCAAGGAAATCAATAACAAATCCATGGTAAAGACGGTCAAATAAATTTCCTAATGCACCACCAAGAATTAGTGATAAAGAAAAATTCTCTAATTTTTGTTGGCGAGTACTGCGGTATAACATATGCACAATTACTGCACAGATAACCAAGGCAAGAATGGCAAGCATTGTACGTTGACCTTCAAAAATACTAAAAGCTGCGCCAATATTACGCACATAAGTAATTGAGAAGAAAGGTAAAAGGTTTACTGATTCAAATAGAAAGAAGTTATTTATAATCCAAAACTTACTTGCAATATCTATAATAAATACAACCATTGCTAATAGTAACCAGTAAAGTCCATGATCTTTTTTCATATAAGTTCGTGCTCATTATTATATTTCCGCCGACAAATTGCCGGCGGAAAATGGGGATATTTTTTATAGCGCTAAATCTTAGCGCTATTATCTGTTTTGATTTTTATTATGCAAAATGTCTAACTTCACCATTACCGTGAATGTTTTGTTCACAACGTTTACATAAATGCGTTGTTGGTTCATTGTCTGTTGTATAATGCCAACAACGAGGACATTTATCACCTTGCGCTTTAACTAATTCAATTTTAAGACCCTGAATATCACTTTGCACGGCATTTGCTGGTGCTGTTTGTAACGGTTTTACGCTCGCTTGCGAGGTGAGTAAAACAAAACGTAATTCGTTTTCTAACTTAGTTAAGGCGCTAGCAATCGCTTCATCAGCATAAAGCGTAACTGCTGCTTCAAGCGCTCCACCAATTACTTTATCGTTACGACCTTGTTCTAGGACTTTATTTACTTCACTACGAATCGCCAAAATTTGCGCCCAATATTCACTATTTAATGCTTCGCTATCTGATAATGTAAATAGTGAGTTATACCACTCGTCTTCAAACACAAATTCTGATTTTTGTAAGCTAGGTAGATATTGCCAAATTTCATCAGCAGTAAATGATAAAACAGGTGCAATCCAACGAACTAATGCCTGTGCAATATGGTATAACGCAGTTTGGCAACTGTGACGTGCGATACTATCGCTTTTTGCTGTGTATTGACGATCTTTAATGATATCTAAATAGAATGATCCCATTTCGATTGAGCAAAATTGCATAATACGTTGTACGACTTTATGAAAATCATAATTTTCATAAGCATGAATAATTTGTTCTTGTGCTTCTTTTGCCATACTAACTGCCCAGCGATCAAGAACAACCATATCTTCTGGTTTTACCATATCTTTAGCAGGATCAAATCCATTTAAATTCGCCAGTAAAAAACGTGCGGTATTACGAATACGGCGATAACTATCGGCAGCCCGTTTGATAATTTCTTCCGAATAACTCATTTCGCCTGAATAATCGGTAGATGCAATCCATAGGCGTAAAATATCCGCCCCAAGTTTGTTCATCACTTCTTGTGGTGTCACAATATTACCTAGTGACTTAGACATTTTACGTCCTTGACCGTCAACCACAAAACCATGTGTTAATACTTGTTTATAAGGGGCTTTATTATCAATTGCTGTTGATAACATTAATGAAGACATAAACCAACCACGATGTTGATCTGAACCTTCTAAATAAAGTTCTGCATCATGTCCTTCAAATTCAGGGCGTGCACGCACAACAGAAGAGAATGTTGATCCTGAATCAAACCAAACATCTAACGTATCAGGTACTTTACGATAATCATCAGCATCAGGACCTAAAAGATCTTTAATATCAGCATCCCACCAAGCTTGAATGCCATCTTTTTCAACTAGCTGTGCGACTTTTTCAACTAATGCTAGTGTATCTGGATGAAGTTCTTCGGTCTCTTTGTGAACAAACAACGTCATAGGTACACCCCATGTACGTTGGCGAGAAATACACCAATCAGGGCGATTAGCCACCATGGTTTCAATGCGTGCTTGTCCCCAATCAGGAATCCAACGAACTTGCTTAATCTCTTTTAATGATTGCGCCCTTAAACCTTGTTTATCCATGCTGATAAACCATTGTGGTGTTGCACGGTAAATCACCGGTGTTTTATGTCGCCAACAGCATGGGTAACTGTGTTCAATATTTTCAAAATGTAATAATGCATTGTGTTCTTTTAATATTTCAACTACCACTTTATTGGCTTTGAATACAAATAGACCATCTAACCCTGCGCCAGTTCCCGGTAAGTAGCAACCATTACCACCAACAGGATTTGCCACTTCTAGACCATATTTTTGACCTACCATAAAGTCTTCTGTACCATGGCCTGGTGCGGTGTGCACTGCGCCAGTACCCGCATCAATTGTGACGTGATCGCCAAATACAATAGGTTCATCAAAATCAAGGAATGGGTGTTTGAAGCGTAATAATTCAAGTGCATCACCTTGGCAACTACCTAAGATTTTCCAATCACTGATATTTGCGCGTTTCATCACAGCTTCAACTAAATCAGCAGCTAAAATTAAGCACTCTTTATCATTGATTTGAACTAATTGATATTCAAATTCAGCATTTAAAGCAATCCCTCGGCTAGCAGGTAATGTCCAAGGGGTTGTTGTCCAAATAACGGCATAAATAGTTAAGTTTGTTGTGATGCCAAATTTGTTTGCTACGGCTTGATTATCAACCGCTTTAAATTTTACATCAATGGCTGGCGATGATTTATCATAATATTCTACTTCGGCTTCGGCTAATGATGACATACAATCGGTACACCAATAGACAGGTTTAGCGCCTTTAACTAAGTGACCATTTTTAATTACTTTACCTAAAGCACGAATAATATTGGCTTCGGTATCGTAATTCATTGTAAGGTAAGGGTTTTGCCAATCACCAAGCACACCCATGCGAATAAAATCAGCTTTTTGTAGTTCAACTTGTGAAGCGGCATAATCGCGGCAAATTTGACGAAACTCAGCAGGTGTTACTTTTACACCTGGTTTTCCAACTTGCTCTTCGACTTTTTGTTCAATCGGTAAGCCATGACAATCCCATCCTGGAATATACGGGGAATCATAGCCACTTAAGCTTTTTGATTTGATAATAATATCTTTGATTATTTTATTAACTGCATGACCTATATGAAGTTTTCCGTTTGCATAAGGAGGACCATCATGCAAAATAAAAGCTTTTTTGCCTTTTTTTACTTGTCGGATCTTTTGATAAAGTTCTTTATCGTACCAGTTTTGCAACATAGCTGGTTCACGTTTAGCAAGATCACCTCGCATCGGGAATCCAGTTTCCGGTAAATTCAATGTGTTTTTATAGTCTGTCATGCTGATTTATTCCAGTTAATTTTGTTGATACTACTTTTTAATTAGTTAATTGTGCACTGATCTTTTTCGCAGTGCAAACGTCTCGTGCAATTTGTTGTTTCAAATCGGCTAATGAATCAAATTTTTTCTCGTCACGCAATTTTTGTACAAAATTCACGTCTAAATATTGTCCATAAATATCGCCTGAAAAGTCAAATAGATTCACTTCTAAAATTGCTGTTTTTCCATGAATCGTTGGTCTTATACCTATGTTGGCAATACCATGATAATGCTGATTATTACAGATATTTTTAACTTTAACAAAATAGACACCTTGTAATGCCGGTTTTTTGCGATGTAAATGGATGTTAGCAGTTGGAAATCCCAACTGTCTTGCTAAAGCATTACCATGTATTACTCGTCCCTGAATTGTATAATTTCGTCCTAAAAGGCAATGCGCTAATTTAAAGTCGTTATTTAATAGAGCTTGACGTACAGCGGTGCTGCTAATTCGTAAGTTATTCCAAACATATGTCGGCATACTTTCAACGGAAAAGCGGTTATTGTGCGCGTATTGCTGTAGTAAATTAATATCTCCTTGCCGTTTAAATCCAAATCGAAAATCGTCGCCAATAACAATATATTTAGCTTGCAATTTGTTAATTAACCAATCTTGGATAAAACTATCAGCAGGCATATTGGCAAAAGTTTGGGTAAACGGAATTACAATAATGTAGTCGATACCTAACTTTTCAATAAAAATGACTTTTTCTTGAAATGACGTTAGTCGTGATGGTGCATTATTAGGGGTAAAAAACTCTAATGGTTGCGGTTCAAATAGCATTACCACCGTTGGTAAATTTAAGTTTTTACCTTGCTTAATTAGATGGTTAATCAGTTGTTGATGCCCTAAATGCACGCCATCAAAATTCCCTAATGTTAAAACACATTGAGAAAACTGATTTTTAAAATTTGCTATACCGCGGATAATCTTCATGAAAACAATGTTATTTATACTAAATAGCCAAGAATTATACCAATCTTTCTTGAAGATGCACGTAATATAAAACAGCTTTTTTCGTTGAATATTTTGTTTTTGTGATAGCTAATATCAAATAATTAATAATGGTTTAAAGCGCGTAAAAACTCTTGCCTTGTGCTTGGGTTCGTTTTAAATCCACCGCCCAAGGCTGTTGTTGTTGTCATACTGCTTGAGTCTTTAATGCCTCTTGCTTTTACGCAATAATGAGTTGCATCAATTGAAACGGCAACATTAACGGTTCCAAGTAAAGTTTGTAGAGCAACTAAAATTTGCTGAGTTAACCTTTCTTGTACTTGCGGTCGTTGTGAAAAGAATTCTACAATACGATTGATTTTAGATAACCCAATCACTTTATCTTTAGGAATATAAGAAACCGTTGCTTTGCCATCGATAGTGACAAAATGATGCTCACAAACACTGGTTAAAGTAATGTCGCGAACGGTTATCATTTCGTCTACTTGCATTTTATTTTCGATTAATGTGATTTTTGGAAAATTTTCATAATAAAGACCAGAAAATATTTCATCAACATACATTTTTGATACTCGATGAGGAGTTTCAGCTAAGCTGTCATCAGTTAAGTCAAGTTCCATGAGTTTCATTATTTCACGAAAATGTGCTTCAATTTTGTTTTTACGCTCACAATTATCCATGGTTAAACGGCAGGATGGCGTTTCAAGGTTTTTAGCAGCGAGTGCTTCTTTAACTTTTTGCGCAGCAAGACTTAATTCTGTCATTATCAAATACTCGGACGAAAATTGATGAAATATTATATAACAGTTATAAGGCAATATACAGTTTTTTGCTTGTGGTTTTATATTGAAACAGATAGTAACTAGTAACCTGAAACTTCTTTACACTATATTATTAGTGATGATAAGAATATTATGGCTAATTAAGGTATACTGTTCACTATCGTGTTGAATAATGATTGAGTAACTATGATGTCAAACAAAACGCCGATTATCTTAATTGATGGATCTTCTTATCTTTACCGTGCTTTTTTTGCATGCCCGCCGTTAACTAATGCCAAAGGCGAACCCACAGGGGCTATTTTTGGTGTGATTAATATGATTCGTAGCCTGCTTAACCAATACAATCCTACGCATATTGCTGTGGTTTTTGATGCTAAAGGTGGTTCTTTCCGTAACGAGATTTATCCTGAGTATAAAGCAACTCGTGAAGCGATGCCTGAAAATCTTCGCCCTCAAATTGAACCCATTCATACTATTTTAAAAGCTATGGGGTTACCTCTACTTTGCATTGAAGGCGTTGAGGCTGATGATGTAATTGGTACATTAGCAAGACAAGCTGAACGGGAAAATCTAGAGGTATTAATCAGCACTGGTGATAAAGATATGGCGCAGCTGGTGAGTAATAAAATTACACTTATTAATACCATGAATAATACGATACTTGATTCAAAAGGGGTCATTGATAAATTTGGTGTTCCACCAGAAAAGATTATTGATTATTTAGCTTTAAGAGGCGATTCATCCGATAACATACCCGGCGTGCCTGGTGTTGGTGAAAAAACCGCTCAGAGTTTATTAGCTGAGTTTGATAGCATAAAAGATATTTATAATCGATTGGATGATATTGAAAAATTATCGATCCGAGGCGCGAAATCATTAAAACAAAAATTAATTGACAATCAAAAAGAAGCCGAACTTTCTTATTTACTGGCAACGATAAAAACTGATGTTAAATTAGATTTTACTAATGAACAACTGATGGTGAGTAATATTGATATTAATGCACTTGCTCAATTATTTGATAATTATGGATTTCATCGTTGGCAAAAAGAGTTAATAGCTGGCAATTTTTTAAAACAGTTATCTCCTGTTGAAATTAAAGATGATATGCCTTTTGATACCCAAAGTGATAGATCATCACTAGAAAATAAAAAAACCGATTATCAATGTATTTTAACTCATGAACAACTAGATAATTGGGTTGATAAATTAAAAAATAGTCAACAATTTGCTTTTGATACTGAAACAAACAGCGTTGATCATGTTCATGCAAAATTAGTGGGAATTTCATTTTGTATTAAATCTTATCAAGCTGCTTATATACCGCTTTCTCATCACTATTTAGGGGTTCCTAAACAATTATCGATTGATGAAGTTTTAACAAAACTAAAACCGGTGCTTGAAGATCCTGCAATAAAAAAAATAGCCCAAAATGCTAAATTTGATTACAGTGTGCTAGCCAATTATGGCATAACCGTGCAAGGTATTGCGTTTGATACAATGCTAGAATCTTATGTATTAAACAGTACAGAACGCCACGATATGGATAGCATGGCTAAACGCTATTTAAATCATAAAACGATTACTTATGATGAGTTGACTAAAATTGATAAAAAGCAGTTTTCTATTGATGAAATCGAGGTAGAAAAAACCACACAATATGCAGCTGAAGATGCCGATATTACTTTTCAATTGCATAATAAATTATGGTCAATACTTGAAAAAAATGAAAAATTAACCAAACTATTTTCTGATATAGAAATGCCATTAGCACTTGTGCTTGCTGAAATGGAAAGGACAGGCGTACTTGTTGATGCTAAATTGCTTAATGAATACTCTCAAGAAATTAGCCAACAATTACAAGAAACCGAAGCGCAATTGCAATTATTTGCTGGCGAAAAATTTAACCCCGCATCACCTAAACAGATTCAAGCGATTTTATTCGATAAACACCAATTGCCGGTTTTAAAAAAGACGCCTAAAGGCGATCCTTCAACCAGTGAAGAAGTGTTAAGTGAGCTAGCTAATGAGTATGAATTACCAAGAATGATTTTGTTTTATCGTGGACTAGCTAAACTTAAGAATACCTATACCGATAAACTACCTTTAATGATTAGTTCAAAAGATGGGCGAATACATACTAATTATAATCAGATTGGTACGATAACTGGTCGATTGTCATCAAATGATCCTAATTTGCAAAATATTCCAGTCCGTAACCAAGAAGGGCGTCGAATTCGACAGGCTTTTATTGCGCCAAAAGGCTATAAGATTATTTCTGCTGACTATTCGCAAATTGAATTGCGTATTATGGCGCATCTATCGCAAGATAAAAGCTTGCTTAACGCTTTTGCCAACGACAAAGATATTCACCGTGTAACAGCGAGTGAAATTTTAGGTAAAAATGAATCTGAAGTGACTTCTGAAGAGCGAAGACGAGCCAAAGCCGTCAATTTTGGTTTGATTTATGGAATGAGCGCTTTTGGTTTATCTAAACAAATTAATGTACCTCGTAAAGAAGCGCAGTTTTATATTGACCGTTATTTTGAGCGTTATCCTGGTGTTCAACAATATATGGAAGAGGCTCGACATCTGGCTGCTGAGCAAGGTTACGTTGAAACCTTATCAGGGCGTCGTTTATATTTATCAAAAATCACTTCAACCAGTGGTATTGAACGACGCGGTGCTGAGCGTGCTGCCATTAATGCCCCAATGCAAGGTACAGCGGCTGATATTATTAAAACAGCAATGATTAAGGTAAGCGAATGGATAAAAAGCTTACCTGTAGGCAATATTAGAATGGTTATGCAAGTACACGATGAGTTAGTATTTGAAGTAAAAGAAGAACTTATTGATCAGTATTGCACTGAAATTAAATTAATCATGGAAAATTGTTATCAACTATCTGTACCATTAAAAGTCGATGTTGGTGTGGGTAATAATTGGGACGAAGCCCATTAATCATACTAAATCAGTACGAAATAAATCAGCCTTAAAAAAAATAGCTAAAGGCTGATTTTATACTTAAACACGTCTTTTCCTGAAACTTTTTCACAAATTATATATTAACTTTCTAATATGAACGGAACTATTGCCGAAAGCTTTAGGCGTGTTAGAATAGACAACTAAAATGAATGAATGTCAAAATGTTATTCTATTAATTGATATTGTCGAATTAAAAAGAGCGCAAATCACCCACTTTGTGGTATCAGCCTCGTTTCTATTTTTATTAGGATTATTTCATGAAAATTAAAACCCGTTTTGCGCCAAGCCCAACTGGCTATTTGCATGTAGGTGGTGCACGTACAGCACTTTATTCTTGGCTTTATACTCGCCATGCAAAAGGTGCATTTGTACTGCGCATTGAAGATACCGATCTTGAACGCTCAACGCCTGAAGCGATTGAAGCAATAATGGAAGGTATGAATTGGTTAAAATTATCATGGGACGAAGGTCCTTATTATCAAACTAAACGTTTTGATCGTTATAATCAAGTCATCGATGAAATGTTAGCCAAAGGTACAGCTTATCGTTGTTACTGTTCTAAAGAACGTCTTGAAAAATTGCGTGAAGAACAAATGGCGAAAGGCGAAAAAGCCCGTTACGATGGGCATTGTCGTTGTGATTCGGTACAAAAACAGCACTCACATGATGAGCCACATGTTGTTCGTTTTGCTAACCCTACTGATGGCACTGTTATCTTTAATGATTTAATCCGTGGCCCAATTGAGATTGCTAATAAGGAGCTTGATGATCTTATTATTCGCCGCACTGATGGTTCACCAACTTATAATTTCTGTGTCGTTGTTGATGATTGGGATATGGAAATTACCCATGTTATTCGTGGTGAAGATCACATCAACAACACACCACGCCAGATCAATATCCTAGAAGCATTAGGAGCGCCAATTCCTAAATATGGTCATGTATCAATGATTTTAGGGGATGATGGACAAAAATTATCTAAACGTCACGGAGCGGTTAGTGTCATGCAATATCGTGATGATGGTTATTTGCCCGAAGCATTACTTAACTATTTAGTGCGTCTTGGTTGGTCACACGGTGATCAAGAGATATTTTCTGTTCCGGAAATGATTAGTTATTTTTCATTAGATGCGGTTAGTAAATCAGCCAGTGCCTTTAATACTGAAAAATTACTTTGGTTAAATCACCATTATATCAACCATCTTGATGCGGATTATGTTGCTCAACATTTAATTTGGCATATAAACCAGCAAGGATATGATTTATCAAAAGGTCCTGATCTTATCACTATTATTAAGTTATTTGGTGAACGTTGTAAAACACTTAAAGAGATGGCTGAATCATGTGCTTATTGCTATCGAGATTTTGAAGATTTTGATGCCGATGCGGCTAAAAAACATTTGCGCCCAGTCGCCAAAGAGCCATTAGAAACAATTAAAGCAAAAATTGAAGCTATTGCTGACTTTGATTGGCAAATTGATAAAATTCATCATGCTATTGAAGCAACAGCAACCGAGCTTAATGTTGGTATGGGAAAAATAGGAATGCCATTGCGTGTTGCGGTAACAGGTATCGGGCAATCGCCATCGGTTGATGCAACTGTTTTTGCGGTAGGCAAAAAACGAGCGCTTGCTAGAATTGATAAGGCTTTGGCATATATTAATCAACGTGAGCAATCTCAAAATTAATATATTTATTGCAGGGAAATCCCTGCAACCCTTTTTGTCAAAGTGAGAGCTTCTATGGTTCGCTTAAAAAAACGCTATTGGATCTTACTTAGTATCTTATTTTTTATCATGCTGTTTTGCTTATTTGGTTGGCATTATTGGCAGTCTTTCAAGCAGAAAAATGGGATCATGGTCGATTGGCATGGCGCTAGCATTGGTTTTGAAGGTCTTACTTTTGACGAACTTACAATCAGTAAGCAATCTCAAATCTCTATAACCGCTAAAAATTTATCAATTTCATGGTCGCAGTTAACTGCAAATACTTTAGATATTTATTGGCAACCCAATGAATCTGAAATAGCTTTAGAAACTATTGAAAATACGGTTGATACAACGACTGAAACGCTTAATCAATCCGATCCCGCCCTCTCTTTAATTTCAACTATTACTTATTGGTTACCTAAAACGATTCATATAGATACACTGCGACTTTATGAACAAAATAAAGCGAGATTAGATTTAAAAGTTGATATAAGTAAACAGCAAGAAGCAATACAACTTAATTTATCAACCAATACCCAAGAAATAACACAATTGTCTGCCACTTTATTGTTTAATCAACAGGCTTTGCGGATTGACATACAAAACGGCCTTTTTAAAACATCCCTAAATCAATTTGGTTTACAAAATAGTAATTTAGTCTTACCGTTTACTGGATGGCTATCTAGTCATCAATTGGAATTAATAACTTCGGATAAAGCATCAATTAGTTTAGAAAAAGCAAATCTTTCTGACGATTTAATCCTTGGTTCTTCCAATGGGGATTTCAACATTGAATTTAAATCAAACATTCCATTTGATAGTAACCAACTATCTGCTATAGCAACATTAACCATTAATAAACTCAATGGTATTTATAAAACTAGTGAAATCAAATCGGTTACAGGCGATATCAATATTATTATTAAAGATAACCAATTTACTATTTCAACACCGGCATTAAATATTCAAGAAGTAAATATGGGGATCGCTTTTGAAAGGGTAAAATTAGCAGGAAGTTATTCAGCCTCGTTTAAAGCACCAAACAAAGGAATGGTTACATGGAAAAAAGCTCAAGCTAATATCTTCTCTGGTTTGGTTTTTATTGAAGAAAATAAATTAAATTTAGCTAAATTACCCAAACAATTTAATTTAAGGTTAAAACAGATACAACTAAAAGATATTTTTAAGCAATATCCTTCAGAAGGGCTTGCTGGTGATGGTGCAATTGATGGTGTTTTACCTATTACATTATCAGAGATAAAGAAAAAGGGGGAAACAGCTTTAAAATTTGTCATTAAAAATGGCAAGTTAGCTACAATCAACGAGGGTTATTTACAATTTGAAAATTCTGCGCTCAAAAGCTATGGGCAAAATAACCCCAATATGAAAATACTCACTGATATTATTAAAAATTTTCATTATACTAAGTTACAAGGCGCCGTTGATTACGCTAATGACATTGCCAAATTAAAACTGAATATTCAAGGAAGTAATTTGGATGTCGAAAATGGCAAAGCGGTTAATTTAAATATCAACCTTGAAGAAAATATGACTAAGTTGCTCATGAGTTTACAGTTATCCGATCAAATTAGTGAGCCAATCCGTAAACGTATTGAAGCTTACTTAAAAAATAAATCTTCAAAATAAGGGGTTATTTTATGGTACGAAATGTTATTGCAATTATAATATTAGCAGGTGTATTAACGGGTTGTTCACCAACTGTCAAAGTTCAAGCACCAAGTGAACCAATTAATATCAATTTAAATGTTAAGATAGACCATGAAATTAATATTAAGGTTGATAAAGCGTTAGATAATATAATCAATAAATCTGGATTATACTAATTGATAGATTTTATTTTTATCTGTCTTTTTGATTATAAGTATTAAAAATCCATACTCACATTTAAATAAAATATGATGTATTTATTAAGGAGTTTGTTATGAATATCTGTAAAAAAGCAACCTTGGCATTATTTTCAGTTGGGTTATCTTTTTCTGTGTTTGCATTAAATTTAGATCAAGCAATAGATTCATTAAGTCAAGCCAAAGCACAAGGGATAGTTGGTGAACAGTCTGATGGTTATTTAGGTGTAGTGAAAAACGAAGGTAACGCTTCTGAAATTGCGCAATTAATTAATCAGGCTCGTAAAGAACAATACCAAAAAGTATCAGCTGAAAGTAATGTCCCTTTAAGTGAAGTAGAAAAAAAGGCCGGTAGTAAAGCGCAAGAAAAGACCCCAGCAGGTCAATATATAAAGCGACAAGGCCAATGGTTAAAAAAATAATTGCTACTTTTTTCAGTAGTAAGAAAAGAATAATCACATTATGCTTTAATTGTGTATAAATAATGTGTATTCTGTTTGTTTAAATATTTGTTTTATGTTTAACAAAATAAAAAAAATTATCTAGTTAGTTTTTACTTGTAACAGTATCGCTTATGCGATTTGAAATGGAGAAAATCAATGTGTTCGATTTTAGGTATTCTTGATATTAAATCAGATCCAGAACAGCTACGAACAAAAGCATTAGAGCTATCATGTCTACAGCGTCATCGTGGTCCTGATTGGTCTGGTATCTTTGCGTCTGATAAAGCAATTCTTGCTCATGAACGTTTATCAATTGTAGATGTTAATACAGGATCTCAGCCTCTTTATAATAAAGATAAAACCCTAGTTTTAGCGGTAAATGGCGAAATTTATAATCATCAAGAACTCCGAAATCAGTACAAAGATCGTTATGAGTTTCAAACAGGTTCTGACTGTGAAGTGATTCTTGCTTTATATCAAGAAAAAGGTATTGATTGCCTTGATGAATTACAAGGTATGTTTGCTTTTATCCTTTATGATATCAATAAAGGCAGCTATTTTATTGGCCGTGACCATATTGGTATTATTCCAATGTATACAGGTCATGATGAAAATGGCACATTTTATGTTGCCTCTGAAATGAAAGCATTAGTGCCTGTTTGTAAAACAATTGAAACTTTCCCTCCTGGATGCTATCTATCTAGTACCGAAGGTGAAATCAAAACGTATTACAAACGTGACTGGATGGATTACGAAAATGTGAAAGACAATAAGACGGATATTAATGCACTGCGTGTTGCATTAGAAGAGTCTGTAAAAAGTCATTTAATGTCTGATGTGCCATATGGTGTTTTATTGTCAGGTGGACTTGATTCTTCCGTCATTTCAGCGATCACTAAAAAATTCTCAGCACGTCGTGTTGAAGATCACGAAAAATCAGAAGCATGGTGGCCACAGTTACACTCATTTGCTGTAGGTTTAAAAGGTGCTCCAGATCTAAAAGCTGCACAAGCGGTTGCTGATCATCTAGGTACAGTTCACCACGAAATTAACTTTACCATTCAAGAAGGTATTGATGCGATTCGTGACGTAATTTATTTCATTGAAACTTATGATGTCACCACAATCCGTGCTTCAACACCAATGTATTTAATGGCACGTAAAATCAAAGCAATGGGAATAAAAATGGTACTTTCTGGTGAAGGTGCTGATGAAGTGTTCGGCGGTTACCTCTATTTCCACAAAGCGCCAAATGCTAAAGAGTTCCATGAAGAAACCGTACGTAAATTAGCAGCACTACATATGTATGATTGTGCACGTGCGAATAAAGCAATGGCGGCTTGGGGCGTTGAAGCTCGAGTACCATTCCTTGATAAAAAATTCTTAGATGTCGCAATGCGCATTAATCCAAAAGATAAAATGTGTGGTAGCAATGGCAAAATGGAAAAACATATTGTCCGCGAAGCATTTGAATCTTACTTACCTGCATCGGTTGTTTGGCGTCAAAAAGAACAATTCTCTGATGGTGTTGGTTATAGTTGGATTGATACATTAAAAGAAATTGCAGAAAGTAAAATTACTGATCAGCAATTAGAAAATGCAAAATTCCGCTTCCCATATAATACGCCAACTTCGAAAGAAGCTTATATGTATCGTGAAATTTTCAATGAACTATTTCCAGTTGAAAGTGCAGCTCATTGTGTACCAGGTGGTCCAACTGTTGCATGTTCAACTGCTAAAGCAATTGAATGGGATGAATCATTTAAGAATTTAAACGATCCATCTGGACGTGCGGCGGTTGGTGTTCATAACGACGCTTATAAAAAATAATTGATTGCATTTAGCAAATGATAAAAAAGGGCATTATTGCCCTTTTTTATTGATTGAATTAACGTAAATGATAACTTTTTTGATAGTTAATATTATATTTCTAATCTCCTCAATATTTATCTAACACCTTCTATACTAAGAAGATTTGTCACTTGTTGAATGCAGTATATTTTTTAGAAAATATTTGTTCAATATGTGATCTAAATTCACTTTTTTCTAAAATTAATAAACTATACTAAATGTTACCAGTCACATGATGGTTAAACAGAAAGTAAATTATATTTATTTTCTAATAAATAAATTTATAAGGGTGAAAGATATATTAATTAGGAGCATTGAGTGGAAAATTATAAAATTGCAGTAATCAACTCAAGTAGTTTTGGGAAATACTTTCCTGAGCATTTAAAGCGATTAGAAAAAATAGGTGAAGTAAAACATTTCACTTTTGATAATAACATTTCAGGAAAGGAACTAGCTGATGCATTGCAAGGATACAATATATTTATAGCAAGCGTTAGGCCATTTTTTAATAAAGAGTTTTTTGATAATAAAAAAGATCCTTTATTTTTACTTTCTCGTCATGGAATCGGGTTTAATAACGTTGACGTTATTGCTGCCAAAGAACACGGTACGATTGTTACTATAGTCCCTCCTTTAGTTGAACGTGATGCTGTTGCTGAAAATGCAGTAACGAATTTACTAGCATTAATTAGACAAACAGTTCAATCTCAAGCTGCAGTTAAGTCAAATGAATGGAAAAAAAGAGCCTCTTTTTTAGGTATTAATGTTACTGGTAAAGTTGTTGGCGTTATTGGTTGTGGCAACATTGGTAGTCGAGTAGCAGAAATATTTAAGCATGGTTTTAATGCTCGACTACTCGTTGTTGATCCTAAAGTTAATAAACAATGGGCGAGTAAAAATAATATTGAAATTGTTGATTTAGATTATTTACTCCAAAATTCAGATATTATCTCTTTAAACGCATCATTAAATGAAACCAGTTACCATATTTTAAAAGAGCACCAATTTTCTTTAATGAAGAAAGGTGTTTATATCACAAATACTGCACGAGCTGAATTGATTGATGAAAGTGCATTATTAAAAGCACTTGATAGTGGAATTGTAGCTGGGCATGCAACAGACGTAATGTATGTTGAACCATCATACAACGATAATCCTTTAGTTAAACATCCAAAAGTACTTGTTACACCACATACCTCAGCTTATGCAATTGAATGCCTACAAGGAATGGGAGAAAAATGTGTACAAGATGTAGAAAATTTTGTTAATAAATTAGAACTACAATCAGTTGTTTCTTAATTATTTTTTTAATTTTTAAGTAATAATAAAAACATTAAGGAGTTTATATATGCAAGAAATGCATGTAACGTTTCTTCAAGCAGCCATCATTTCTGTATGGGTTGCGATGGTAATGTCTAGGGGGTTAGGAGGTGCAACATTAACATTAAGATTTACCCCAATGATGACAGGTTTAATTGTTGGGATAGTTTTTAATGATATTCCAAATGCAATGATAACAACTGCGGCAATACAGTTGATTTATATGGGAGTATTTTCTCCTGGTGGTCAAATGCCATCAGAACCTTCTATTGCCACGGCAGTTGCTGTTCCAGTAGCATTACTCGGAAAAATGGAACCCACTGCTGCTGTTGCGGTCGCTGTACCTGTTGGTTTATTAGGATCTTACTTGTATCAACTAAGATTTTTCTTTAACACTATGATTATGAAATTAACAGAAAAATATGCGCAAGAAGCAAATAGTTCAAAATTAACATTTTCTATAATCATACTACCAATCATTTGTAGTTGTGCTCTATTTATACCATTTATGTTTGTCGCATTATATTTTGGCGCACCGATTATTGCCGATGTGATTAAATCAAATGCGGGCGGACTTGTTTTCCATATCCTTAACGTCATTGGTGGTGGGCTGGCAGCTGTTGGTATTGCATTAACCATTTATGTGATTGGTAAAAAGAGTTACATCATATTCTTCTTATTGGCTTATTTTTTAGCGGTAATTACAAAACCACTCAACATAACAATGGTAACTTACGCAATTGTTGGCGCTATTGTTGCATTTATTTTTGTCTTGGCAAAAAGTGAAGCGGTAAACTCTGCGGCAGACCAACCTAGAAATAATGCCAATAATAATGAAGATGATGATGATTATTAATCTATAGATATTCGATTAATAAATTAGATAGAGGAATTTTATAATGACAGAAATCGTACAAGAAAGTATTGATCTAAAGCCAGAAACAATCACTAAAAAGGATATCACTATTGCGTGGTTACGATGGTATTATGCAAATGAAATCCCACACTCATTTGATCGTTATCTTGCGGCATCTTTAATGTGGGGATTAATGCCAATCCTAAAAAAACTATATAAATCAAAAAGTGAACTGGCTGCGGCTTACCAAAGACATTTATTGTTCTTTAACACTCAAATAACTTGGGGTGGGGGAACGATTTCGGGGATAATGGCCTCACTTGAGTCTGTAAGAGCTGACGAAGTTTATAACAAGAAACCAATTAGTATCGATAATGATGTACTTTATAATACCAAAGCGGGGTTAATGGGCGCTTTAGCTGGTATTGGCGATGCTATTGACTCAGGCACAGTACAATATATTTTTATCGCAATTGCACTACCTTGGGCACAAGAAGGTTTAGCAATTGGAGCATTATTTCCTTTCTTTGCCTTTGTAGTTTATCAACTTTTTGTTGGATATTATTTTGCTCAATTAGGATTTAAGTTAGGGAAAAACGCTGCAACAGAAGTTGTTGGTAATAAAATGCAGATGCTTATCGAAGGCTTATCTATTTTAGGTTTGTTTATGATGGGTATCTTAGCTGCCAGTTATATCAAAGTCTCATCAAGTTTAAAATTTACCTTATCAGGAAAAGATTTCGTTATACAAGACACATTGGATAAAATCTTACCAGGTGCGTTACCACTTATTGTTGTAATGGGATTATATTTTTATTTCTCTAAAAAAGGTTTAAAAGTAACCAGAGCATTAATTGGATTAACAATCATACTTGGTGTTTTAGCTGCAATTGGCATTTTATAAAATAATTATATAAAAAATAGAGGTTTTAAATTATGGGAAAAGTTGTTTTAGCTCGAGTAGATAGTCGTCTTATTCATGGTCAAGTTGCAACTAATGTTTCAAAAGCTGCTGGGGCTAATGCTTTATTTGTTGCAGATGACTATTCAGCAAATGACGAATTCACAAAAAATATCATTCTAGGCGCCGGAGCTAGCACAGGGCATAAAATCAGAGTACTAAAAGAAGATGGTGCGGTAAGATATTGGAATGATCGCAAGTACGATGACTTTAATGTTATCTTACTTACTAAAAATATTGAAGTAATGTATAAAATCATTAAAGCAGGCGTACCAATAACAAACCTAAATATTGGAGGTTTACCGCTAGTACCTGGGGCAACATCAATAATTAAAGAAGTATCGATAAACAAAGAGCAACTTGATCTATTGATCGATTTACAAAATAGTTACCCGGATATGGATATCTACTTTCAAGCAACGCCTTCATTGAAAAAAATAACATTAAATGAAGCAATCAAAATGTTTGAATAATATAGGAAGGTAAAAATGATAGGTGTCTTATTAATTAGCCATGGCAACATGGCTGCGGGAATGAAAGATAGTGTAACAATGATAGTTGGAGAACAAGACAAATTTGAAACACTATCACTTAATCCAGGGCAAGATATTAATCAATTAAAAACGGATCTATTTAATTGTTCAAAATCTTTAGATTCAGGCAAAGGAGTCTTAATTTTTGTCGATCTATATGGAGCCTCTCCTTACAATGCTTCAATGAAATGCGTGCCTCAATGGCGTGAATTGGGTATGGATGTTAGAGTTATTACCGGCATGAGCTTACCAATGGTAATTAATGCGGTATGTAATAGAGACTCATTGTCAGTACAAGAATTAGCCAAAGAGTGTCTTGAGGCGGGTCATGATAATATTCAAGACGCTATTGCTAATCTTACTCATTCCAACCAATCTCAAAATGAGGATGATTATTAATTAGTTTAATTTTGCTAATTGATAATATTATCAAGTGCATAGTGAATATGATTAACACAGTCATATTCACTATATTGTTTAATTTTTATACCTAACTAGTTTATTAATAATGGAAATACTTAAAGATCTTGTGCTCCGATACTGTGTCATATTTGGTAAACGATTTTCAGCTAAACAAAAGATTGCTTTTTTAAGAGTGATATCTAAAGAACTAATTCAATTAGGCTATATGGTTGATGCTAAACTAGCCAAGTTGAAATTAGCAACAAGACGATATGAAAACTATTACAATGCTTATATTGGTGATTTAAATAAAGCTGAATTAATTATTTGCACTTATTACGATACTGGCGTTAATAACTTTAATTTTCAAAAAAAATACGCATTTTCTCCACAATTTAGTAAATTAAGTTACTTTATCAGTATTGCACCAATCATTATTTTATTCATTGCTTCATTGATACTAAATTATTTTGTTTTTATTCCTGATATCCGTACTCAAGGTTTTTTTAGTATTTCAGGCGTTGGCTCAATTATTTCAACGGTTTTGTTATTTTTTTTCGTCTTTAAATTTAAAAGTGGCATTCCTAACCAAAAGAACTTTGTTTGTAATTCATCAAGCATTATTACCATCATAAATTTAATTAATAAACTTAATAAAAAAGAGAAGAAAAAAATAGCTTTTGTTTTATATGATGGTGGCAATAGTAACCAATATGGTTTAAAAATGTTGGAAAGCTATTCTAACCAAATGAAAAACAAAAAATTTATTTTTATCGATAGTATTGGCAATGGTAACGAGTTAATATTTCTAAAACCGCAACAATCAAATCTACAACTAGAAAATATTACTTTTTACAGTGGCAAAATGGAAACACAACTACCTAATTACATCATGATCACATCGGGTGATATAGATGAAAATGGTAAAATTGTTATAAAAAATGCCCATAGCGCAAAAGATAACTACTTGTCCGATAAAGTGATAAACAAACATACTCAATCACTGCTTGAAATAAGTCGAGCATTGATAAGTAGCAATAATGATAAATAGTAGAGGTAACGTTATTGTGAAGATAAGAAATCACCCCAACCAAAATAATTAGGTAGGGGTGATACATCAATTAATGCGCAGCGCCTTTAGGTGCACCAATCGGTAAAACCGTACGACCAAATTGCTCATTAATCACTTCTGCCATTGCTAAATAAACAGCACTCGCACCACAAATAATGCCTTCAAAACCAGCAATATGAATAATGCCATGGTTACCAGAAATATTACCAATAGCTAATAAAGCAAATAAAAAGGTTAAACTAGCAAAAACAAATTGTAATGCGCGATTGCCTTTTAATGTACCAATAAACATAAAGCCAGTAAAAATACCCCATAAAGCAAGGAATATGCCAACAAAGGTTGCATCAGATGGTGCTGTTGCTGGTGAAGTCGGTAAATACCAAATACCAACTAGTGCAATCCAAAAGAAACCATAAGACGTAAATGCGGTAGTACCAAACGTGTTACCTTTGCGAAATTCTAAGATTCCAGCAATCACTTGTGCAAGTCCACCGTAAAAAATACCCATTGAAACAATTGCCGTCATAACAGGGAAAAATCCGGCATTATGAATATTTAATAAAATTGTTGTCATACCAAACCCCATTAGCCCAAGTGGACCAGGATTGGCAAGTTTAGTTTGCTCCATAAGGATCCTATAAGTTAAATTTGACGATTAAAAAGAGCGGCAATGATAAGTGCAGAAAATGTTATAATCAAGATTTAAGGGAAAATTATTTTTTTATTCCCCTTGATATTAATAATAACGTTCCCATTTATGTGAAAACAAAAACGTTTCTTTGTGAAATAAAGGCTTGAAAATTAATATTTAAGACCTATATACAAGAAATAAAATACACAGATTTGAGGAGAAAAGATTATGGGTAAAATTATTGGTATCGATTTAGGTACAACAAATTCATGTGTTGCTGTAATGGACAATGGTCAAGCAAAAGTATTAGAAAACGCTGAAGGCGATCGTACAACCCCTTCCATTATAGCTTACACACAAGACGGTGAAATCTTAGTTGGTCAACCAGCAAAACGTCAAGCAGTAACCAACCCACAAAATACACTATTTGCAGTTAAACGTTTAATTGGTCGTCGTTTTGAAGATGCTGAAGTACAACGCGACGTTGGTATTATGCCATACAAAATCGTAAAAGCTGATAACGGCGATGCTTGGGTTGATGTTAAAGGTCAAAAAATCGCTCCACCACAAATCTCTGCTGAAGTATTAAAGAAAATGAAAAAAACGGCAGAAGACTATCTTGGTGAGCCAGTAACTGAAGCTGTTATCACTGTTCCTGCTTATTTTAACGATGCACAACGCCAAGCAACAAAAGATGCTGGTCGTATTGCAGGACTTGATGTAAAACGTATCATCAACGAACCAACAGCTGCAGCGCTTGCTTATGGTCTAGATAAAGATGTAGGTAACCGTACTATTGCTGTTTATGACCTTGGTGGTGGTACATTTGATATTTCTATTATCGAAATCGACGACGTTGATGGCGAAAAAACCTTTGAAGTACTCGCAACAAATGGTGATACTCACTTAGGTGGTGAAGACTTTGACTCACGCTTAATCAATTATTTAGTTGACGAATTTAAACGTGAACAAAACTTCGATTTAAAAAATGATCCGCTAGCAATGCAACGCTTAAAAGAAGCCGCAGAAAAAGCAAAAATTGAATTATCATCAGCGCAACAAACTGATATTAATTTACCTTATATCACTGCTGATGCAAGTGGTCCAAAACATTTAAATATTAAAGTGACTCGCGCTAAACTAGAATCTTTAGTTGAAGACCTAGTAAAACGCTCAATGGATCCAGTTAAAACTGCATTACAAGATGCAGGTCTTTCTGTTTCTGACATTAAAGACGTTATTCTTGTTGGTGGGCAAACTCGTATGCCAATGGTTCAAAAAGCGGTTGCTGACTTCTTTGGTAAAGAGCCGCGTAAAGATGTAAATCCAGACGAAGCGGTTGCAGTTGGTGCTGCTGTTCAAGGTGGTGTACTTGGTGGTGATGTTAAAGATGTTTTATTACTTGATGTAACTCCATTGTCTTTAGGTATTGAGACTATGGGTGGCGTAATGACAACTTTAATTGAAAAGAACACAACTATTCCAACAAAACATAGTCAAGTGTTCTCAACAGCTGAAGATAATCAATCAGCAGTAACCATTCATGTATTACAAGGCGAACGTAAACGTGCTAGTGATAACAAATCATTAGGTCAATTCAACCTAGATGGTATTCAACCTGCACCTCGTGGTATGCCACAAATTGAAGTTACTTTCGATATTGATGCCGATGGTATTTTACATGTATCAGCAAAAGACAAAAATACTGGTCGTGAACAAAAAATTACAATTAAAGCCTCATCAGGATTAAGTGAAGAAGAAATTCAAAAAATGGTTAATGAAGCAGAAGCAAATGCCGATGCAGACCGTAAGTTTGAAGAACTAGCACAAGTACGTAACCAAGCAGACCACCTTGTTCACTCAACACGTAAACAAGTGACTGAAGCGGGTGATCAGTTATCAGCTGACGACAAAAAAGCAATTGAAGATGCAGTAAGTGCTTTAGAAGTTGCCTCTCGTGGTGAAGACAAAGCAGAAATTGAAGCTAAAATTAATGCATTAATGGAAGCTTCTAAAAAATTGCTTGAATTAGCACAACAACAGGCCCAAGCGGGTCAAGCAAATAGTGGAAACACTAATGCGCAAGACGATGTTGTTGATGCAGACTTCAAAGAAGTTGATGAAAATAAAAAATAATCATTAACTAGTATGTTTTTTAATGCGTTATTTCAACAATTTTTAAACATATAACACATTAAACGGGCACGAGGTCACCTCAAGCCCGTTTAGTTGTTTATGAAAAAAGATAAAAATAAAGGTTAATTATGGCGAAGAAAGATTATTATGAAACATTGGGCGTTAGTAAAAGTGCCAGTGAAAGTGAGATAAAAAAAGCCTATAAACGCCTAGCAATGAAATATCATCCTGATAAAAATCAGGACAATAAAGCCGAAGCCGAAGCAAAGTTCAAAGAAGTTAAAGAAGCTTACGAAGTCTTAACCGATCCGCAAAAAAAAGCAGCTTATGATCAATATGGCCATGCTGCTTTTGAACAAGGTCAAGGCGGTGCAGGAGGATTTGGTGGATTCGGTGGATTTGGCGGCGGTGCTTTTGACGATATATTCAGTGATTTTTTTGGTGGTGGTCGTGGGCGTGGACAAAACGCATCTCGCGGCAATGACTTACAATACAATATCACCTTAACATTAGAAGAAGCTGCCGCAGGTGTGAGTAAAGAAATTAAAGTTCCAACGTGGGTAAGCTGTGATACTTGCCATGGACAAGGAACCGAAAAGTCTTCTGACGTGGTAACGTGTAACACATGTCATGGTGCAGGTGTTGTACAAATGCGCCAAGGCTTTTTTGCTGTACAACAAGAGTGCCCAACTTGTCATGGTCGCGGTAAAGTTGTTAAAAATCCATGTAAAAAATGTCACGGTGAAGGCCGAATACAAAAAACAAAAACATTATCTGTTACAATTCCTGCTGGTGTTGATACAGGAAATCGTATCCGACTTTCTGGTGAAGGTGAAGCTGGCTTAAATGGTGCGCCATCTGGTGATTTATATGTACAAGTACAAGTCAAACCGCATGCTATTTTTGAGCGAGATGGTACAAACTTACATTGCGAAATTCCAATCAATATTGTATTAGCATCACTTGGTGGCGAAGTTGAAGTGCCAACACTTAATGGCAAGGTCAGCTTAACAATTCCTGCTGAAACACAAACAGGAAAAATGTTCCGACTACGAGGTAAAGGCATAAAATCGTTGCGTGGTAATGCTGTCGGTGATCTTTACTGCCATGTTGTAGTTGAAACACCAGTTAATTTAACCAGTAAACAAAAAGAATTACTAAAAGAGTTAGGTGAAAGCTTTAAAGCTGATAAAAACTCTAAACACAGTCCCAAAGAAAAAAGCTTCTTTGACAAAGTGAAAAAGTTTTTTGGTTAATTTGATATAGTTGTAGTAGCTCAAACTTAATCTGACAGACACATATTACTCATCGGCTTTCATTTTAACAAAATGCGTGTCCGATGAGCAAAATAAATTCTCCAATTGCTTTTCCTTAACCAACCCCTTTGCATCATTCCATGTTTGCCATGGTGTCTT